>SBHD01000318.1 GCA_006226345.1 Bacteroidota bacterium
CACCGGAATGTTTTCCAGAAGATCAGCTACGAACCGGGCCTGCTCCAGGAAGTATTGGCGTATATTCAGGGAAATGAGTTGCTTGACGAACCGGCAATCGCCTCTTTTTATTACGCGTACCTGGCAATTACACATCCGGAAGAGGAGCGTTATTTTGATCAGCTGGAAAAACTGCTGCACAATGAGATCACCCGCTTCGACCATTCAGAAGCCCGCGTTTTGTATATCGCAGCCTTGAATTATTGTGTGCCCAAGATCAATCAGGGTCGCCTGGACTTTGCCCGGCGTGCTTTTCTGCTTTACCGCAATGGCCTGGAAACCGGGATCCTGCTGGAAAACGATGTCGTATCGCGCTATACTTTTGGTAATGCCGTCGGTGCAGCCCTTCGTGTCGGTGAGTATGGCTGGGCCGAACAGTTCATTGAACAATTTCAGCATCACCTGGAAGAAAAGGAACGGCAAAGCATTGTTAATTTTAATGAGTCGAGGGTTTTCTTTGAAAAAGGCGATTATGACCAGGCACAGCGGCTGCTTACACGTTTTGAGTATGATGACATGCTGCTCAACATTATTGCCAAGACCATGTTGCTGAAGATCTACTACGAAATCGGTGAACTGGATGCGTTTGAATCTCTCTTGGAAAGTATGCGGATCTACCTGCAGCGGAAAGAAGCACTTGACCCGACCCGGAAAAGCGCCTATAAGAATATGATCAGTCTGATGAAAAAGCTGCTTAACCTCAATCCCTATTCCAAGGCTCAGACCGAACGCCTGAAAACACTTGCGGAAAGTACCAACCCGCTGATGGAACGGGATTGGCTGTTGCGCCAGCTGGAATCAGGTAAGTAATACCGAGGTATGTATTTCTGTAAATAGTCGTTTCTTTGCACTCCCCGGCCTGGACAGGCCCTTTTAAGCACAAAAACACGCGCCGTTGAAACGCTCGTATCAAGTCATGTTGGTCATCGCCCTGGTATTACTTATCGACCAGGTGTTGAAAATCTATATCAAAACCACGTTCTGTTATAACCAGGATGTGGCTATCCTGGGGCAGGACTGGGCCCGCCTCCACTTTGTCGAAAATGAGGGGATGGCTTTCGGTATCACCTTTGACTGGGAATACGGAAAACTGTTGTTGAGCCTGTTTCGCATTCTGATGGTAGCCGGCCTGATCTGGTATATCAAACTCCTGCTCGAAGCCAGTGCCCCGCTTGGGTTCTTATATAGTGTCGGCCTGATCACTGCAGGTGCATTAGGCAATATTATCGACAGCGCTGTTTACGGCCTGATCTTTACCGAATCACCTTTTCACGATTGTATTCCCGCACAGTTTGCCGCCTGGGGCGAAGGGTATGGTACGTTTCTGCATGGTAAAGTGGTGGACATGCTTTATTTCCCGATCACCTGGTTGCATATGCCCGACTGGCTGCCCTGGATCGGAGGCGATGAGTTTCTGTTCTTTAGTCCGATCTTCAACATTGCCGACGCCTCTATATCTATAGGTGTGTTTATCATTCTGCTGTTTCAGCGGCGCTTCTTCCGGGAGGGTCTGGGCAGTGAGCCGGAAACAGAGGTGATCCCGCCGGAGGTATCGGAAATTATGGAAGAGAACGAGGAAGCAGCGGATTCTAGTTCCGAAGAAGAAGAGGAGAACAAGTCTTCCTGAGTGGGGTATACACTTTTCAAATTTTTCTTTTCTAATTTCAAATTTTTCTTTTTCAGGAAGTTCCTTTAATGTCCAATTGGAAATTGGAAAAGAAAAATTTGAAAAGGATCTGCCGGGCAAGTGAAAGCGTTATTCCGCCTGCATCTTTGCAGCATTATCGGCAATGGTAAGCGCTTCGATGATCCCTTCCAGGTCGCCCTCGATCACTTTATCCAGGTTGAAGTTTTTAACATCGCCTTCCAGGCGGTGGTCGGTTACGCGGTTTTGCGGCCAGTTGTAGGTACGGATCTTTTCCGAGCGGTCGCCCGACCCGACCAGGCTCCGCCGCTGTGAGGCGATGGTCGACTGGTGCTGCGCCAGCTGCTGGTCGCGGATCTGCTGGATCAGGCGCCCCATAGCGATCTCAGAGTTCTTGTGCTGCGAACGGCTTTCGGTACTTTCAGCCACCACGCCTGTGGGCAGGTGGGTGAAGCGCACGCCGGACTCGGTCCGGTTTACGTGCTGACCGCCCGCGCCGCTGGCCCGGAATACATCCCGGCGGATGTCGTCTTTCCGGATGTTGATATCTTCCGGTTCCATGATCGGCATTACGGCTACTGTGGCGGCCGAAGTATGTACGCGGCCCTTGGCCTCTGTTTCCGGGATACGTTGTACGCGGTGGGCGCCGGATTCGAACTTGAGTTTGCTGTACACATTGTCGCCGCTGACCTCCAGGATGACCTTGGCGAAACCGCCTACGGTACCGGGGTTTTCATCCAGCACCTCAATCGTCCAACCCTGTTCCTGGAAATAACGCATGTACATCCGGTATAGGTCGCCGGCAAACAGGGCGGCTTCGTCGCCACCGGTACCGGATCGGATCTCGACGATCACGTCTTTTTCATCCTCCGGATCTTTGGGTACCAGGAGGGCTTTCAGTTCCTCTTCCAGTTCAAGGATCTGCGGGTTCAGGTCGGCGATCTCCTCGTTGGCCATCGCGCGCATATCCGGATCTTTTTCCGTCACCAACAGCGCTTTTGCGCTTTCCCGGTCGGACAATAGTTTTTCATACCGTCCGAAAGCCTCTACTACAGGCTGCAGTTTTTTATATTCCTTATTCACCTTTTTGGAACGTTCTGTATCCGTAGCAATCGAGGGGTCGGAGAGTTGTTCTTGCAGGTGCAGGTATTTATCGCGTATGGCTTTTAATTTATCCAACATAGGTGTTCTGAAAAAGGGATGCAAAGGTAGTGGAAATGCAGGGAAAAATTTTGGTCCCGGCATCAACCCAATAGCAAGAAGCTTCTACAATTCCTTACCACCCCTTCACCTGATGCGGATACCGTACCACATAGGCTTCCTTGATCAGGCGGACCATCCGGTCGCGCAATTCATCGAGACCTTCCTTGGTGTGTGCTGAAACAAACACATTTTCGCCATAGTCATTAAGCAGGCGTTGTTTTAGTTCGGTTTCGATTTCCCGGCGGGTGGCCTGGTCCAGGAGGTCGTCAAAGTACCGTTCGCGGTACAGATCGGCCTTGTTGTAGACCATCAGGGTAGGCTTGTCGCCAGCGCCGATTTCCTGCAGGGTTTGCCGGACTGTTTTAACGTGATCTTCGAACTGCGGATGGGCCAGGTCAACCACGTGCAGCAGAATATCGCTTTCGCGGACTTCATCCAGGGTGCTCTTGAAACTCTCGACCAGGTGGTGCGGCAGCTTGCGGATAAATCCGACCGTATCGGAAAGCAGGAACGGCATGCGGTCAAAGACGACTTTGCGTACGGTGGTATCGAGCGTGGCGAAGAGTTTGTTTTCGGCCAGCACCTCCGATTTACTCATGCGGTTCATCAAAGTGCTTTTACCGACGTTGGTGTACCCGACAAGGGATACCCGGATCAGCTCGCCGCGGGTTTTTCGCTGGGTCTGGGCCTGCCGGTCGATGTCTTTGAGTTTGGCTTCCAGGCTTTTGATCCGGAATTGGACCAGCCGGCGGTCCGTTTCGATCTGGGATTCCCCCGGACCCCGCATGCCGATACCGCCGCGCTGGCGCTCCAGGTGGGTCCACAGACCGCGGAGGCGGGGCAGGAGGTATTTCATCTGCGCCAGTTCGACCTGGGTTTTGGCCTGGGCGGTTTGGGCGCGGTTGGCAAAAATGTCGAGGATCAGGGAAGAGCGGTCGACGATCTTGACCTTGAGGGCTTCTTCCAGGTTGTTGGTTTGTTTGCCGCTGAGGTCGTCATCGAAAATGACCATGTTTATCTCTTCGTGGCGTTCCAGGTACTGGCGGATCTCCTCCATTTTACCTTTTCCGACAAAGGTGCGGTTTTCCGGATGGGCTGCGCGTTGGGTAAAACGCTTAAGCGTCCGGGCACCTGCAGTGGTGGCCAGAAACTCCAGTTCATCCAGGTATTCCTGGGCCTGGGTTTCGGTTACATCCGGAGTGATCAGCCCGACCAAAACGGCGTATTCTTCTTCTTTTTTTAGCCCGGCATCTTTCTCGCCGAGTGTCCAGTCTTTGGCCATGCGTGGCGTGGCGTTCTGTTTAGTGGTTGTGGCTGTCATGCAAAGGTATGGAGATTGATGAATTCCTGCAGGATGTAGTGTACAGCAGGTGTCAAACAATCCCCAAAACAAGGCCGGGCGCGTGAAAGTTCCACAACCGGGCACCTCAGTATAGCGGCAGGTTGTGCTAAGGTGTTTGACTACATTGAATATATATTTTTATAATATGATGTTTTTTTTAAAAAAGCTGTGAATTTTGTTAAATCATGTTAGTAAATTTTAAATAACTGATTTTTAATTATTTGTGACTTAAAAACTCAAAATGCAATTTTTATGACATGCGGTACAATATATTTTCCGGTAAATTTGGCCTCCTATTTGTGAGGGCGTTTGGACCGAAACCGATTTAGCGGCTGCCCGACATTTTTTGCGGTGATCGCATATATTTTTTAATCTCTATCCCAGATCGTGTATGGCCTTGATAGGTGCAAAGCAGACCTTAAGTCAAAAGCTGCAACAGAAGCTTTCCCCTCAGCAGATTCAACTGATGAAACTGCTGCAAATTCCCACAGCTACTCTGGAGCAGCGTATACAGGAAGAACTGGAGGCCAACCCAGCACTGGAGGAAGGCGATGATACAGCAGACCTGCTGGAAGGTCTGTCTGATGCAGGTGACGAGGAAATTGACTACTTCTCCCAGGAAGACGGAAAAGACGAAAAAAGTGCGGACTCGGATAAAGAACTGGATGATATCGACCGTGATACGGCCGATGAATATGCCGATGAGGAAGACATGGTCAGCCTGCGCGAAGATGATGTGGAACTGGACGATTACCTGGTCGATTTTATCGAAGACGACCCCGGTACCTACAAGACCCGCGGTGAGGACCACAGCAACAGCGAGGAAGAAAAAGTAGTGCCGCTCGCGTTTGAAAATACTTTTCACGAATACCTCGAGCAGCAACTGGGCCTGATCAACATGAAAGACGAGCGGGAGCACGATATCGCCATGCAGATCATTGGTTCTATCGATGATGATGGCTATATGCGGCGCGAACTGATCGCTATGGTGGATGATCTGCTGTTCAGCCAGAATATTAAAACCGACGAAGCCGAACTGGAGCGCATCTTATTGCGCATACAGCAGTTTGACCCACCCGGCACAGGTGCCCGCGACCTGCGCGAGTGCCTTTTATTACAACTCCGCCACAAACTCCGGCAAAGTGATAGTGTGATTTCTTATGAAGACAAGCAGGCTATTCAGGTCGCGATCCGCATTATCGATCAGTATTTTGACGAGTTTACGAAAAAACACTACACCAAACTGACCCGCCAGCTTGGTCTCGATGAGGAAGACCTCAAAGTTGCGGTTGATGAGATCCTCAAACTCAATCCCAAGCCGGCCAGCGGATTTGCTTCCCGGGGCGACCGTGCCATCAATTATGTTGTGCCGGACTTCCTGGTTACCAACCGCGACGGCGAACTGGAACTGACCCTGAATGCCCGCAACGCTCCCGATCTGCGTATCAACGATCAGTACCGCGACATGCTCCGGGCTTTTCATGCGGGACGGAACGGCAAACGCCCCTCCAAAAAAGAAAAAGAAACGATCCTGTTCATCAAACAGAAGATCGACAGTGCCAAATGGTTTATTGATGCCATCAAACAACGGCAGCAGACCATGATGCTTACGATGGGCGCCATTCTGGACCATCAGCACGACTACTACCTGAGCGGCGACCAGAAGAAGATCCGGCCCATGATCCTGAAAGATATCGCGGATGCTACCGGACTGGATATTTCCACCGTTTCCCGTGTGGCCAACTCGAAGTACGTTCAAACGGAGTTTGGTACCAAGCGGTTAAAAGACTTTTTCTCGGAAAGTCTGCAAAATCAGGAAGGCGAAGAGGTGTCCACTCTGGAAGTGAAAAAAATCCTGACCGATCTGATCAGTGAAGAAAACAAGCGCAGGCCGCTTTCTGACGAAAAACTAAAAACCCTGCTGTTGAAAAAAGGCTACAATATTGCCCGCCGGACCGTAGCCAAATATCGCGAACAACTTAATATTCCGGTGGCGCGGCTTCGCAAGGAATTGTAATCAGCGCGCGCGTTTATTCAAACTCAAGCAGTACGGTTCCTTTATCCACAGGCTCTCCTTCCTGGATATTGATCGATTTGACAGTGCCATCGCCGATGGCCTTGATCACATTTTCCATTTTCATGGCTTCCAGTATCAACAGGGCATCGCCTTTTTGTACTGTTTGCCCCGGGGTTGCCAATACCTTGATGACCAATCCGGGCATAGGCGCCTTTACCAGGTTGATCTTGTGGCTGCCACCGCGGGAGAAGCCGAGTTCTTTCACCAGGCGTTCGTAGTAATCCGATATTTTTACCTCGTATTTTGCACCATCAATGCGCAAGGTATAGGTGCGGTTGGCATAATCGATATCCAACACTTCCACCTGATATCCCTGGCCGTTTTCGAGCACATGCAAAAGCAGGTCTGTTCCCTCTTGAATAAGGTCGAGGCTTTTCGCTTCATCGGGCTGTATGGAAAAAGTAAACTGGTCGTTGACGGAAAGCTGGAAGGGTTCTTTTTTCACAACTCCTGGGCAATTTAGAACGGGTTAGTTATTTGCAGATCTTACAGGTCAGCACGGTAATGTCGTCCGGGAACGGCTGATGTTCGCGGAAGGCTTCCACATGCTCCAGTAATTTGGCATTCAGGGTTTTGGCGTCCAGTTGCGCATGTTGCAGCAGGAATTCGGTAAGTTTCTCGTCACTGAAATCCTCGCCGGCGTCGTTGAGTACGTCGGTCAGGCCATCGGTGTAGGAGAACAGCAGGGATTCATCGGTCAGGCAGACGCCACCGATCTCGAGGAACGGCAATTCAGGCATCCAGCCTAACACGGTACAGCCGTTTTTCAGACGTGTTACATCTCCGTTGCTGATCAGCATAGGTGGTGTATGACCGGCGTTGATGTAGTGTAGCGTATGGCTGGCTATATCATATCGCGCCAGGAACAGGGTAATAAAGCGATCGCCCTGGGTAACCCGGTGCACCGCAGCATTCATTTCATAAACGATTTCCTCGAGGGTCTGACAACGGGTGACGAGCGCCCGAAGGTTGGCCTGGAAGTTAGCCATAAGCAGGGCGGCCGACACGCCCTTGCCGGTGATATCTGCAATACAAAACGCGAGAGTACCGTCCGGAAATTCCACCACATCATAATAGTCGCCGCCAACGGCAAAGTGTGGTTTGTAAATACTGGACAGTTGCAGGTTGTTGCTTTCCGGCAGGCGGCTGGGCACCAGGGTACGCTGGATCTCAGCAGCGAGTTCGACCTCGCGGTTGAGTACTTCCTGGCGCAGCTGGGTTTTGAACAGGCGTTTGTTCTCGATGGCTACGGCGATCACGTTGGTGATCGTTGTAACGAACTGGACCTTGTTGTACACATCCTCGTCATCCATAAATCCGCCGATGAAAGCATATGCGATCGGTTCTTCCTTATGCATGACCGGGATGACCAGGTCGAATTCGCGGATCAGCGGATGCTCGGAGTTTTCGATCCCGCGCATGGTGCGGAATTTGGGCAGCTCCAGGTTGATGTCGTGCTTCAGCAGTTCCTCATCCACGCCAAGCGAGGTTTTGCACTCCCAAAAGCCGTCTTCCATGAAAAAAAGCGCCATTTTACGGATCCCGATCTCCCAACGGAGAAAGGAGTTGTACATGTTGTACAGCCCGTCAGCCGAGACATTTTCATTAATAGCCTGCGTAATAGCAAGCAGGCTGTTGATCTGCAGCTGTTTCAGGTTGACCTCCCGTTCGAGCTTGTCGATACGGGTCAACGTGCGTTTTATTTCCTGTAATTCAGGCATGTTTTGGTTTGGGGATGCTATCCCGTTAATGACATGACAGCTAACTGCTTAATTAGACCGAAAAGGTACACAGAATTCGGGAATCCAAGTGCCTGCCAGGCCGAATTCAACCCGCTGAATGTCAGTCTTGCACATATTTTCATCCTTCCTGTTCCGATAAACCCGGAAAACTTGTGAAATTTGCGGCGTATTACAAACCCGCGACCGGGTTTGACCTACTTTGAACAACCCATTCAGTATATGGAAGACACGAAGCAAATACTGGCTGAAGCAAAAGCCAACATGGATAAAGCCATGGATCACCTCCAGCATGAGATGACGAAGTTCCGTACCGGTAAAGCATCTACGGCTATCGTTCAGGACATTGTGGTAGAATACTACGGTGCCCCCACTCCCCTGGCACAGGTTGCCAATGTGCAGATCTCAGATGCCCGCACTATCATTATTCAACCCTGGGAGAAGAAACTGCTGGGTGATATTGAGCGGGTGATCATCAATTCCAACATCGGCATCACACCAGCCAACGACGGGGAAGTGATCCGCCTGTCGGTTCCGCCGCTGACGGAAGAACGGCGCAAAGACCTGGTCAAGCAGGTTAAACACGTCGGAGAGGAAACCAAAGTCGGTGTGCGCAACGCCCGGCACAAGGGACTCGACCAGATCAAAAAGGCTGTAAAGGATGGTTTGCCGGAAGATTTTGGCAAACGTGCCGAGAACGATCTGCAGGACTTGGTCAACCAGTATGTTGAAAAAATAGACAAAGCCGTTACCAACAAGGAGACGGAAATCATGACGGTATAAGATGGTTGGATGGTTGGATGGTTAGATGGTTACGCTTCTGTGTATCCATTGCCTTATTTCCGAAAAACCATCCATCCATCCATCTAACCATCCATCCATCCATCCATCTAACCATCCAGCCATCCAGCCATCTAACCATCTAACCATCTAACCATCTAACCATCCAATACATGAACCTGGATAAATTTTTAGTGATCGCCGGTGTGCCGGGTGTACACAAGCTGATCTCCACCCGCAATAATGGTTTGCTGATCGAAGACCGCAAGGAAAAACGGACCCGGTTCGTTCCGGTGCGACAAAACCAGATCACCCCGCTCGGAACGGTGGCGGTGTATGTTGAAACGGAAGAAGGTACGATCCCGTTGACCGAAGTATTCCAGAAAATGCTGGATCAGCAGGAAACGATCCCGCCCGTACCGCCGACCTCGAACAGTGTCGAACTTCGGGAATACTTCACCAAGATACTGCCGGAGCACGATAGTGACCAGGTGCATATTAACGATATTAAAAAGTGCATCAAGTGGTTCTCCTTCATGCAGGAAAACGGCATTTTCGAAGAAGCAAAACGCGAAGAGGTGGAAGCTAAAGCGGCGGAGGCGGAAAAAGAGGCAGAAAAACCTGCAAAACCAAAATCGAAAGCGGATAAAGCCTGATCTGCTTTTCCAATTCTGGTCGAATAAAACAAAAATTGATAACCCTTTTCAGTCCCGTCCGGCAACATGCCACTGCCTGAAAAGCGGTTACCTGCATTATGTATAAAGGAAAAAAAGTAGTCGTAGTATTACCAGCCTATAACGCTGCCAAAACCCTGGAAAAAACCTACCAGGAAATACCCTTCGATCTGGTGGATGATGTCATCCTGTGCGACGACCACAGCCGCGACAATACCGCCGAACTGGCCCGCAACCTGGGTATTGGTCACGTGTTGGTGCATGAACAGAACACTGGTTATGGCGGTAACCAGAAAACCCTGTACAACAAGGCGTTGGACATTGGCGGCGATATCGTGATCATGCTTCACCCTGATTACCAGTATACGCCTAAACTGATCCCGGCAATGGTCAATATTATTGGCGAAGACCTATATCCGGTCGTGCTCGGATCGCGCATCCTGGGTATGGGCGCCCGCAGGGGCGGCATGCCGCTGTACAAGTACATTGCCAACCGGTTTCTGACCTTTACCCAAAATACCCTGGTGCATTACAAACTGTCGGAGTATCACACTGGCTACCGGGCATTTAGCCGGACGGTGCTGGAAACGATCAATTTCAACCAAAACTCCGATGACTTTGTTTTTGATAATGAAATGCTTTCGCAGATCATTTATGCCGGTTTTGACATTGGTGAAGTGACCTGTCCGACCAAGTATTTCAAGGAGGCCTCCAGTATCAATTTCCAGCGAAGTATGAAATACGGCCTGGGTGTGCTGCGGGTATCCTTTTTCCACTTTTTACAGCGTTTGGGCCTCCTGAAACTCGCGATGTACCGGCGCATGAAATAACCGCAGGGCAGTGGAAAGCGCACCGGACGCCGGAAAACCTGATACCGTTATCAACCGGATATGTGTACCGTTACGTATATACCCTACCGGAAAGGCTTTGTGCTGACCCACAACCGCGATGAAGCGCCAACGCGTTCTCCCCAGGCGATCAGCCGGGAGGAGGTATCCGGCATTCCCCTGTTGTTCCCGAAAGACACCAAGGCCGGCGGCACCTGGATCGTTGCGGCTGCAGATGGCCGTATTGCCTGCCTGCTCAACGGTGCATTTATAAAACACCGCCACCAACCGCCCTACCGCCGCAGCCGGGGACTGTTACTGCTCGATTTTTTTTCCTGGACGGATCCCGGCCAGTTTTTCCGGGAATACGACCTGGAAGGTATCGAACCGTTCACATTTCTCTTTTTTCAACCCGGTCAGGTAACTGAATTCCGTTGGGATGGTACGCAGCGTCATCGCCGCGACCTGCCGCCCGAAAAATCCCATTTTTGGTGTTCTTCCACCCTCTATCCACGGGAAATGCAGGAGCGCCGGGAAGCCGTTTTCCGGGAGTGGCTGGCCAAGGTCGATCCTGAAGTCGAAGGATTGCCTCAAGCTGCCCTGCATTTGCACCGGACGGGCAGCGTCGGCGACCCGGAAAACGATTATATCATGAACCGCGGCGGTCGGGTATGCACGGTAAGCATCACGCAACTCCTACTCGACCCCGAATCGATCCGGATGTCGTATTCCGATCTGCTGAGTGAACAAACAGACCAAAAACAACTGGCCCGGATCCCGTCACATCATAAAAGTTGACCAATTTTTTTGCTGTAAAGCCCGGCCACATGCATCCTTTTCAGGATTTATTGTGTCTTATACGTTAATTATTTTTAAAATACAGAACCTTCTATTGCGCACGCGGGTTATTGTTGTTACTTTTCGTGCTAAATTATAATGGTGCCGATGAAACATTTCTTACCCTTCCTCTTTTTCCTGCTTTTCGGTGTGGCGCTGCAAGCCCAAAATGCCAATAAACCCGACCTTACGGTTTATCCCAATCCTACTACAGATTACATTTCGGTAAAAGACAATAACGATGTAGTTGGTTACGTGGCGGTATTCAACCTGGTTGGGAAAAAACTGAAAGAATTTGACTTTGTTAAGGGTGAATCGCTTTTCGTAGCAGACCTGCCGAAAAATATTTACCTCGTACAGATACAGGATCACGACCGGCGTGTGCTGAAAACCCAAAAGGTGAACAAACGCTAGTCTGAAACACTGATCCTGACAGCATAACCATAAAAAAAAGCCGGCCCCGGTTGGATATTCCAACCGGGGCCGGCTTTTTTATTCGGTTCTAAGGACTTTTCAACTGATCAATACGCCCCAAAATACCGCCGCAGGAACCATTCAACCGCCAGCAACCCGGCCAGTAATGCAAATATCCACTTGAGGTTGATCAGTGGGTTGGTTTTTGTGCTTTGGTAGATAACCGGCTTCACGGTGCCTTTTTCCTCGATCCGTTCTGCAATGCTCGCCAGTTGAGCACCGCGTACCGTCTCACCACCGAACTGATCGCTCAATTGCCGGAG
Source organism: Bacteroidota bacterium (assembly GCA_006226345.1). Taxonomy (GTDB): domain Bacteria; phylum Bacteroidota; class Bacteroidia; order Chitinophagales; family Saprospiraceae; genus M3007. The sequence goes on from SBHD01000318.1 coordinate 11,901, forward strand.
TACGGCATGGTTGGCGGTCGTTTCAAACAATTCCAGCTGGATCGGTTGTACACTGAAACGGCCTTCGTACACGAAGTTTTGTTTGTTGAAATTGGTCGTCGCCCGGAAGGTATAGTTACCTACCGGGAAGAGGCCTGCATTAAGTGTATAGGCTTTACCCAGTTTATTGAAGGTATACAAGAACTCTTTCCCGGCCGTGTTGCGGATCGACATGGCTACATCGGACTCGTTGGTAAGTTCGTAGTTGTCGTTATAGAGTTCTGCGCCGAAGGTTACCGGTTCGTTTTCCCTGAAAATATTCTGGTCAAGGGTTACCCGGAATTTTCGCTTATCCTCTTTCAGGGTCAGGTATTGTACTGTTTTGCCAACCAGTTCATCGAAGATCGCGTGGTTGGTATGCTGCATATAGTCAAATAGCCGCCATTTCCAGAGGCCTTCACCCAGAAACAGGCCTGTCTTGATCCCGTTGGATTCGCCGATAGCCAGCAGCGGTTGATCGGTATCCACTTTCCCGATGCGCTTCCAGAGGATCACCTGTGCTTGTGGCGTGGCGGCAAAGTTGCCAAAAGCACTGCTTACCGGGTTGAACCGGGGGAGTTCGGAAGTTACTTCCGGGCTCAGGGTAAATGTGGCAAATTCGGGTGCTACCTTGCCCTGTACATCGTCGCTTTGTTGGGCATTGCTCTGTACGGACGCGAGGCGTTGCGCCCGGGCCAACGCGCTGTAGTTCGTTAGCATGCCGGCAATAAACAGGCGGGGTATCTTCTTCTGGTCCAGCGTATTCAGCAACCCGGAAATATCCCGCGAATTGGAGGGCAGGTTGTGCAATACGACGAAATCATACTTACTCACATCAATACCGGGATCGTCGATATAGGCGATCGAGACTTCGTAGTTCTTGTTGCCTTCCATCGACTGGCGGAGGGCTGCCAGATCAGGGTGCGGGCTGTTGGCCAGCATCAGGATCTTCTGGCGGGCATCCAGTACATCGATAAATATATCCCGGCTGTTGTTTGCGCCGGATGCTTCGCCTGGCACCTTGGCAACCTGTATGCGGTATTGGGCTACACCGGCCTTGTCCGCTTCCAGGAGCACCTCTTTAGTCGTGAAAAAATCATTGCCCGACACACTGACCGGAAAAGTTTGCAGGCGCTGCACCTGATCGCCGTCGATTTTACTGACCGTCAGTACGCTTTGCTGCCCGGCGCAGTTAACAGCAGCAACGTCCACCTGAATGGAAAACTTATCGCCCAGGTAGGTGATCTTGTTGTGGAAAACGCGTTTAAGGAACAGGTCTTTTTTAGGCGTGGTATCGCCAAGCGCCACGCAATATACCGGCGCGGCGATCTGAGCGCCTGAATAAGCGGGGTTACTGCCTTCGTTGTAGATACCGTCAGAAGCCAGTATCACAGCGCCCAGGTTTTGTGTGCCGTAGCGGTCATATACCTCCCGCAGCGCCTGCGAGAGGTTACTGACCTTGTCGGTAAACTCGAAGTTGACATCTTCCCGGACCTCATCACCAAACGCCAGTTCATGCACTTCAAACTTTTCATCCAGGGCATTGCGCAGACTTTGCCAGTCTTGTTTGTACTGGTCAAGTGCCTGGGGTTGAAAACTGGCGCCGACACTTTCCGAAACATCCTGTGCCAGGATCACTACCGGTTTTTTTGTCTCGGTTAGTACTGATTTTAGCAGCGGCGATAACAAGAGGGCACTGATCAGCGTTACCGTAAGCCAGCGGAGCAGACCCAGCCAGCGGTTCAGCGTAGGTGCCTGTTCGCGAAAAGTTGCGTCGCGATAATACAGCAGCATAGCGTATCCCAGTCCCAAAAGGGCACAAAGGATCAGAAACCAGGCAGGATATTGAAAAGAAAGATTGGGCATCGAAATGATTGTTCGTTCGACTACTGAGGGTATACAACCGGTATTTCCCCAACGAAAGGACGCAAAGTTGGCGAATTTGTTGTGAACACCACAAGAAAAGGAATTGTTGCCGGCCTTGTAAATTGTGCAATTTGTCCAAAAAAAGCGCCCCGGCAGAAAAAGCGATACTTTTGTGCGGGGAGTATGGCGCTGTGTTTTTCGCTTGTTGACGGCGGGAATCAGCCCAGGATCCGATCAGCATTAACAATCGTAAAAAATGAACCGGTTTAGAACCGCCTGTTTCTTTATCCTGTGCATGGCCCTTGTTTCCGGGCTGGGTGCACAAAAACTTTCGGACCTCAAGCGCGAGGGGGAAAAACAATTTGACTACCGTCAGTGGGCCGGTGCGCTGGACCTGCTGGGGCAATACCAGGAGGCCAAACCTGGCGACCTGGATATCCTAACCAAGATCGGGATCTGCCACTATCAACTCCACCAGGCTGAAAAAGCCCGGGAATACCTGGAGTTTGTGCTGCAGAAAGACCCAAAAACCGAAAATCCCGACCGGTACTATTACTTGGCCCGCACCCTGCACGGACAGCAGGAGTTTGAGCAGGCGATCCTTTTTTACAAGAATTTTTTGCGGGTGGCCGGCGATAAGCATAAACTTCATGCCAACGCCCTGGAGAATATCCGCCGCTGTGTGAGTGGCCTGCACACCGGCGCCAACGATGAGGTCGCCCTGGTGGAAAATCTCGGCGACCGGGTAAACACCACGGGCGACGAATTTGCGCCACTTCCGTCGGTCAACCACCCGGGCCGGATCTATTTCTCCGCCGCCCGTGAAAACTGCACCGGTGGCCGGCGCAATGATCAGGGTTATGAAGACAATGTTTCCGGGCACTGGTGCAGCGATATGTTTTTTACCGATCAGACCAACTCCGGCTGGAACTATGCCACCCTGCTCGGCGATTTGCTCAATACCTCCCGGTTTGAAGTGGCGCTGGACTTTAGCAGTGACGGTCAGATCCTGTATTTTTTCCGGGGCTTTACCTTGTATGGCGGTGAAATTTTTGCAGACACTGCCGGTCGCAAAGATGAATACGCCGTTACTCCTCCGGCATTCAGCAGCCCGATGGTGCCTGAAGCCGGTGACCAGGCTCCTTTTTTAGCCAGTGATACCCTGCTGATCTTTGCCAGCCGCCGGGAAGGAGGCGCGGGTGGCCTGGACCTGTATTATGCTACCCGCAGCGACAGTGGCTGGACTGGACCAGCACACCTGGGGCCGGTAGTCAATTCGCCGTATGATGAAACCACGCCTTATCTGGCCAACGACGGTCGGACGTTGTATTTCAGCAGCAACCGGTCAGGTAGTATGGGCGGCCTGGATGTATTTAAAACCGTGTTTGACGATGCGTCCCGGTCCTGGTCCGAGCCTGTTAACCTGGGTCTTCCGGTAAATTCGCCGGGTGATGATGCCTTCTTTCGGCTGTCGGTCGACGGTTTGAGGGCCTATTTTGCATCCGACCGACTGGATAGTTATGGTGAACGGGACATTTATGTGGCTTACTTTAAAAAGGAGCAGACAGAGCAACTCGCCGACCGTGATTTGTTTACCGATGCGGATAAACGGCTGGCGAAACTGAACCAAAACACTTCTGGGCCGCAAACAGTGCAAAAAGTGACACTTCCCCTCCTGTATTACACATCCGAACGGGATCTGTTGAATGAGGAAAACAGGCGGGTACTGGATGATGTAGCCCGGCTTGCCCAAACCCTGCCAAACCCGACGGTGCTCGTCAATGTGCATACCGATGAAACCGGCCCGGCAAAGTTTGACTTGTACTATGGTATTAAACGGGCTGAGATAATTGGTAACGCCCTGCAGGAACGGGGCGTACCTCCCCGGCGTATCTCGCTGAAGAGTTTTGGTGCTGCCTACCCGGTAGCCCGAAATGCATTGAACGCCAATCCCAACCCGACCGGACAGGCTCTTAACCGGCGAGTTGAGATCACTTTTTCCACTACCGAAGAAGCACTCCCGCTGGAATTAACGTTGCAGACCCGCCCGGTGCCAGAGATTATGGCAATCCGGGGCGCGCCGAATGTAAGCAAATGGCTGGATGGTGTGGCTTTTAAAGTGGAAGCCGTATCTGCCCGGCAGATCCTGACCAATGATGCCCTGGGCATGTTCAATGACCTGATGATCGAAAGTTTGCCTGGCTCGGGCTCCTACCGGTATTCGGCAGGTTGGTTCCGCAGTTTTAACGATGCAGCAGCCCTTCGGCGGGACCTGCAGTCGCAGGGATTTTACGACGCCTCGGTCGCGGCTTATATCAATGGTATCCGGGTTTCCCGTGTGGAAGCCGTTACCCTGTTGAAAAAGTATCCGGACCTTGCGCCATTTATTAAAAACTGAAATACGGATGAACCTGCATACCCTTTTTGTGCAAGCCACCAGATCATGGCTGGCGACCATTCTGCTACTGGCAGTATGCCTGTCCATGTTTTTTGTTTCGTGCAGCCCTTCCTATTTATACGAGGAGCAGAAAGACGTCCCTGGTGGTGCCTGGTCGTACACCGATACGCTGGACTTCCGGTTTACGGTAACCGATACACTGGAGACATTTAACGTATACCTGGATTTCGAGTATGCCGATACATTCAGAACGCAGAATATTTACCTGAAGCTCTACACCTTGTTTCCGGACGGGAAACGGCTGAGCAAGCAAAAATCCGTTGATTTTTTTGATGCCCAGGGGAAGCCGCTGGGAGAGTGTTCTGGGCATACCTGTCGCCTGCAAATGGTGCTTCAGGAAAAGGCATATTTCAACACCCCCGGCGAATACTGTATCACACTGGAGCAGTTCACCCGGGAGAATCCATTGCCGGGTATTTTTGCCGTTGGCCTGGCTGTTGAACCTACCGGTATAAAGCGGTAAAGCGGATCAGTTGCGGAGATCGGTTCCCCAGGTCAGTTTTTCGCGCAAGGTTTGCAGGAAGGATTCATCCTGCAGCTGAACCAGTTTGATACAAAAGTCATTTCGCCGCACGGCAAGCTGGTGTGCGGCAGTGATCAATTCAAAACGGGAGTCGAGCGTGCAGATAAAATTCTCGGCCCGGCCTTCAATTTCAAAAGAAAGAATAGATTTGTCAGACAGTACGATCGGGCGGAGGTTGAGGTTGTGCGGTGCCACTGGTGTGATCACAAAGTTGCCGGAATTGGGCAGTACGATCGGCCCGCCACAACTGAGTGAATAGGCCGTACTGCCGGTGGGGGTGGAGATGATAATGCCGTCGGCCCAGTACGAGTTGAGGTAATCGCCATTGAGGAACGTATGGATCGTGATCATGGACGACGTATCCCGCTTGAGCAGGGTGCAGTCATTGAGCGCAAAAGGTATTTCGCCAAAAAGCGCCGGGGCACTTTCCAGGTACAGCATCGTGCGCTCGTTTACGGTATAATGACCGTCGAGCAGTTTGCGGATCGATAACTCGATGAAGTGCTTTTCAGTGCTGGCCAGAAATCCCAGTCGCCCGAGGTTGATACCCAGCATGGGTACGCCGGCATCGCGTACTACCGTAACGGCCTGCAACATGGTGCCATCGCCGCCCAGGACGACCACAAAGTCGATCCGGTGGACCAAAAAATCGCGGTAACCATCAAACGGGGCATAGGGGCCCTTGAAATTGACTTTGCCGATCAGGCTTTCCAAATACGGTGCATATATATACGTAGTGATACCGCCCTGGTGGAGGGCGTCAAAAAGCGCCTGTATATAAGGCAGGTCTTTTTCTTTATACTGTTTGCCAAATACAACGACTTGCATGCGTAGTGAGTCCTGGTAATAAACGGTCCGATGCTTGAGGCGCCGGGAATCATGTTGCAAAGTAGGGAGAATTTTTCGGGTCCGTAAATAGTCGGACCAGCCGATCCAGGAAAGCGTTGCCCGGTGGAGGCAACGTTATAAGTACCTGCTGTCAGCGGGACAGGAACAGATACAATGTTTACATTTGCTAACCGGATAAACGGCCCGGGGCATGTACAAGGGTATTGTTCCATTGCGGAGATCAATGCCTTTATAACTTGAATTTATATATGAAAATACCCCTCAATCCTGGTTTTTATACGATCCTGTTCATCACCTAAGACATATTGGAAAATGGGTAAAGTCGATTATCGCAAGGTTATCCTGCGTGAAAAAGAAGAATTACTGAAGCGTCGCAAACTGTTAAATATAGAACACGGTAAGCCGGATAACGATCATTGGTTCGGCATCGCCCTGTCCGGTGGTGGGATCCGTTCGGCGACGATCAACCTCGGTTTTTTGAAAACCCTGCACCGGTTTGGCATCCTGAAGAAAGCCGACTACCTCAGCAGTGTTTCCGGCGGGGGATACACACATTCCTATATACAAGGTACTACACGGGAAGCCGGAAGTCTCGACGGCCTGTTCAGTGAAGGACATATTAAAGCCATGCGGGAGCATGGAAAATACCTGACACCGGGAAAAGGGATCTGGAAGATCGGGAGTATGCTGTTGTTGCTGGTAGCAGTAGCGATCAGTTGGTTCATGACTATTCTCAGCCCGCTGATCGTAGTTGGCATACTGTATTACGCCTATGGCATTATAGCCCGGCTGCTGGGTTCCAATCCGCTGGCGGGCACTGCTGCATTTGCCGAACAAGGGATCCTTTGGGCGATGTATGGGATTGCCGGGGTGTTTGTTGTACACCTGATCGTCAATATATACCTTTCCTTTAACCTGGGCGTTTCCAAGTTTTTCAACCGGATTGAAACGGCGTTTGCTACCATAGGCGTGCTCTTGTTTGGCCTGTATGAGATTGCCAATATAAGTGGCCAGTATGCCTACCATGGAGGCATGCTGGATTCGGCCTTGCGGCTGGTTACGCTTTTTGTACTGGGTTATTACCTGAACCCGAATGCGATCAGCCTTCACCGGTTTTACCGGAAACAACTCTCCGAACTGTTCCTCCGGTTTTCAGGCAGGTCAAAAAATATTCGCCTGAAAGACCTGTTCAGCACCGCGGATGCTGATGCGAGCCGCTGTCAGGCGCCCTATCCAATAATAAACACCTGCCTGAACCTGCAAAGTCCGGATGGCGATGAGAAATTCAAGGGTGTAAAAGCCAACGACTACTTTCTGTTGAGTCCGTTTTACTGCGGCTCCAAGCTCACCGGCTACCAGAACACCGATTATTTTGATGATCTCCGCAACCTGACCCTTCCGGCAGCGATCACGATCTCGGCTGCAGCGGTCAACCCGGGCATGGGCATGTATTCGAGCAAAACACTTAGTGTGTTGATGACCCTGTTCAATGCCCGGATGGGCCTGTGGGTATCCAACCCGCTGATGATGAAAAAACCATATGCCCTGATCTGGTGGCCCATCTATTTTTTCCGGGAGTTACTGGGCCGCATCAGTTCCCGCAGCCGGATGGTCAATATTTCGGATGGCGGCCATATTGAAAACTTCGGTGCATACGAATTGCTGCGTCGCGGCTGCCGGTTGATCATTTCGGTAGACGCCGGGGAAGACCGGGCGTATCAGTTTTCCGATCTCAACAATTTTATCCTGCGCGCCCGAAACGAACTGGGCCTGGAGATCCGGTTCCGGGAAGGGCAACAGCCGGAAGATGTGATCCGCCCCAAACCATCCCAGGTTTATTCCCAACAGCGTTATGCCGTAGCGGATATTTATCAATGGTGGGCCGATGACAAGATTGTGGATGACAAAACACAACCGGTACGGGACGAGGTAGAGAATTTTGTAAAGCCGGTCAAAGTGGGCACGTTTGTGTATGTCAAGTCCTCTGTTACAGCCCCGGTAGGCAAGCCCGATCTGGACAAGCGGGATGAACTCAAATACGGTACCTACAAATACAAGATCTACCATCCGGAATTTCCGCATGAATCCACGAGTGACCAGTTTTTTGACCCGATCCAATGGGAAGCCTACTACCAGTTGGGACAGTTCATTGGCGCCGAAATACTGGGCCTGAGCAGTCCGGATGCCTACAAGCAGCTACAACAAGCGGTTGAAGAAGGTACTGATGTTGCTGTCCCTGATCCGCCGCAACTGAAGGTGGAAGACCTGATCGGCTGGTTTGACGACCCGAATAAAAATCCGCTGCCGTTGCATGCGGCTTTAGCCCAAACCAAGCGTACAGCGGTAGAGGAAGGTGTGCTCGAAAGCACCCGCGAGGAAGCCAAACCGGAAGGACAGTACACGATGTAACCAGTGGCGCTCAACAAACCGTACAAAATGCCAGCGGCATGATCCACGGTAGCACCGGGTGCATCTTCCCTGTGTTATGCTCGCACATTGGGTAATGGCAATCCTGTAAGATCAGCCACAATGCAGTGTGAAACAGCGATCAAATCCGTTGTATGTGCCCGCGCCGGCCGGATATTGGATCGGAGGGAAAGATCGTATCTTGCCGGACGAAATCCCGGGCAGAACGCACGACGGCTTTCTGCTCCATATCCCGATCCTTCTGTATGAATTGGCAAAGTTGGTTTTTACCGTTCTGGGACAAATCTTTAAGTGCTGGAAAGTTTACTGATCTTAATCCAAGTAGTATCCTGCAAACGATTTGCGGGCTGGAAAACAGGATACAGCAACAGTTTCCGGATTCCGGGCTGTTGCAGGTGTGTAAGGAATTTCACAACCTGGCGGTGCAATCCGAGAAACTGGCCCGCCAGCTGGGTCCTCCGATCTGGCCGGTTCGTGTTGTTACTATTCTGGCTGCGGGATTGCTGCTTTTTGTAGCAATTGGAGCAGTAATGGTGTTGGCAGAAAGTTTTTCAATCAACACGGAGGACATTTCCGAACTTCTGCAAGCCACTGAGGCCGGTATCAATGAACTGATCTTCCTGGGTCTTGCACTTTATTTCCTGATCGGCCTGGAAGCCCGGATCAAACGGCATTCAGCTCTGCAGGCGCTGCACCGGCTGCGATCTATTGCTCACGTGGTCGATATGCACCAGCTGACCAAAGATCCGGCACATTTACTCTCCCAGTTCCAGGGCAGCGATGTTCCAATGGCCGGAAAACGGCCACTGAACCGGTATGAACTGATGCGCTACCTGGACTACTGCGCCGAAATGCTGGCGCTGGATAGTAAAATTGCTGCCCTGTTTGCCCAAAACATGGATGACCCGGTCATTCTGACTACCGTAAACGAGTTGGAATCACTCACCCAGGGACTTTCCGGCAAAATCTGGCAAAAGATCATGATCCTGGACCTGGCAGAGGAACAAAGTCATGTATCGGACGACTAAATGTTAAAAACGACTTCAAAGCGTCGGCCTTCTGCCAAATGTTGTTTCTTCGCATCCCGCTTTAGATAAAACAAATCATTTTTGTTTTTGCTAATCGACCGAAATAAATACGGTATTCGGTGCAGGTTTTTGCCAAAAATTTCAAGAAACGCGTCAATTTTTAGTTAATAAACCGTTATTGAAGTGAATTTTGGCAAAAAGTTTTGCCATTATTTGTTGCTTTTGTACATTTACGCGCTGTTCGGCAAACGCGCCGGACACTTGAACAAGCCAGGAGCATCGCCTGCGAATAACATCGTAACGCTTGAAAACCTTCTGCTTCTAGCAATTTTAATCCTTCGGTTGTTCGCATTGATTCGAAAACAATAAACATTTACCCCGCATTTGGAATCAATTTAGATGGTCTTGGTAAACACCTAATGTATGGGCAGGAAAGAAAAGTTTGTTTATAACGTTCACACCCTTACGTACGAGAAAGTCGTAGTCCCAGTAAAAACCAGAATTTGGCAAGCATTCGGATTTTTCTCCGTAGTCCTGGTAACCTCTGTCGCCTTGCTTGCTGTATTGTATACCTACTTCCCCTCTCCCCGTGAAAAGGAGTTGCTCCGCGAGATCGACCAGATGGAGCAAAAGTATACCCAACTGAATACGCAGTTTGGTCTGATGTCGGATGCCTTGCAGAAGATACAGGACCGGGATGCCAATGTGCACCGCGCTGTATTCGGTATGGATCCGATTGATGAGGATGTCTGGAATGCCGGTATCGGTGGCCACGATGCGCACCCGGAGCTCACGGCGTTCAAATTTGGTGGCGAAGCTATCCGCGCCTCAGTGGAGAAGGCTGACCAGCTCAGCCGGCAATTGTCAATCCAGAGCAAATCACTTGACGAAATCCAGCAACTGGCCAACGACCAGAAAAAGATGCTGGCCTGTATGCCCAGTATCAAACCGGTACGCGAGGATAAACTGCATAAAAGCATGAATATCCTTTCCGGTTTTGGATATCGCATTCACCCGGTGTATAAGATCCGCAAATTCCACGACGGTGTTGATTTTCCGGCCCGTATCGGCACGGCTATTCAGGCTACTGGCGACGGTGTAGTTGTGGATGCCGGTTGGCGCCACGGCTATGGAAAATGTGTGACGATTAAACACGGCTACGGTTATGAGACTATTTATGCCCACATGAATAAAATGACGGTGCAGAAAGGTCAGAAAGTAACGAAAGGCCAGAAGATCGGTGAGATCGGTGATACCGGGCTTTCTACTGCACCGCACCTGCACTATGAGGTGCACTACAAAGGCAAGAAGGTCAATCCGATCAACTTTTGCATGGATAGCCTGACGCCGCAGGAATACCAGATGATGGTCAACAGCGCGAACAAAGCCAACCAATCGCTGGACTAAGCATTACAACATAACCTGGAAACAATAAACAGCAGAGAAAAAGGGAGTCCGGTCAACCGGACTCCCTTTTAATATTTGTGCCCAATGCACTTCAGTTTTTAGCGCGTAGCCTGTTCTATACCCAGTTTCTTGCGGATAGCAACCGGAATAGCATCCTTATGTACCAGCATCGACATGGTTTTGCACCGGAAATAGGCTTGTGATACATAGAGGTAACCGCTCATATCCTTGTTTACCGTACCCCAGGAGTTTTTCACAATATAATACCGCGTGCCGTTCTGATCGGTGGCCACTCCGGTTATATGCATACCGTGGTCGTCGGTCGTGGCAAGGGCATCAAAGCCTTCCTGGCGCTCTTCCTGACTTACCCATTTTTCTTTACCAGGTGCTTCGGCCCAGGTCTTCCGCTCGTCGTCGTTCATATCTGCCCAGTCCTTTTGGGGCCAGACGGCCAGCCCTTCTTTGGCGGAAAAGGTTTTTTCACTGACATCCGTAGCCCAGACGAAAGAAAAGCCGCTATTGACGGCATTGTCGGCTATCTGCACCAGCTCATCGATCGGTACATTATAGAACTGCCCGTTCGACCAGTTATCCGCTACTTCAAGGATGAACGGCTGATAGAACAGGTGATGCGAATAGGATGTAAGGGGTACATAGTCGTCGAGATTGATCCCCAGACTGTTGAAATACGATTGCGGTGTGTAGGTATTGCCTCCTACTTTAAATGTAGCCGGCGGGGTGCCCATGTAGCCGTCCAGGGCGCCAGTGTAGGCTTTGATCCATTGATCGCTTAGTTTGCCGTTAGGGTTTTTGATCACAGCGTCGGCAATGCCCTTTAACACCGCTTCCATTTCTCCGTGTACGGGCTTGTCCTGTCCGGCCGGGAAGCCGCTGTACACTGATTCGGGCACGATACCGTGGCGGCGTATGATATTTACCACATCGTGGGTTTCGGCGCCCTGTCCGAAAGCCGCAGCGCCCTGCCTGCGCACGTAGTTATCCGCGCGCTCCAGGTAGCCTGCCCTTACTACATACATTTCACTCAGGTCGGCCGGTTGCTTTCCCATACGTATCAGTTCGCTTTCGAAAAAGGAGTTTGCCGAGTATACCCAGCAGGTACTGGACCGGTACTGGTTTTCGACCGGGGTGGCATCAGAGCGTTTTTGGATCGTAAATTGGTACCCGTTCAGGGTGGTGGACAGTTCCTGGGCGGATGCAACAGCGGCCCAGCCCAGGCATACCAGCAATACGGTTAATTGTTTTTTCATGTGAACCTGTTTTTTAGCGAAAGTAACAGTACGGGCCATTAATGCAAGGCAGAACCGACAAAACGCAGGCAGAGCAGGCTGAAGATCCCGGATTTTACATCCGTCGGCCGTTTTTGCTCCAACTGCCGGTATACTTTGCTTGTTTTGCAGGTATGAAAATTCTGGATGTTCTGATCGTCGGCGCAGGCCCCATAGGGCTGGCCTGTGGCATTGCAGCGCAAAAAGCCGGCCTCCGGTATACGATCGTGGAAAAGGGTACTCTGGTCAACTCCCTGTACCGGTATCCGGCCAACATGACCTTTTTTTCTACATCTGAAAAACTGGAGATCGGCGGGGTGCCGTTTGTGTCGAACAATGCCAAACCTACCCGTGCTGAAGCACTCGAATACTACCGGCGGGTGGCCGAAACCTTCGCGGTCGACCTTAAACTCTATGAAAAAGTGGAAAATATTGAGCCGGTTACATCCGGCGGCTACCGGATTGATACGGATAAGGGCCGGTATCAGGCCCAGTACATCATTCTGGCTACCGGCTTTTATGATATACCCAATGTGCTTGGCATACCCGGTGAGGAGCTCCCCAAGGTTACGCACTACTATGCCGAGCCTCATCCGTACTACCGGCAAAAAGTAGTAGTAGTGGGCGCCAATAATTCTGCCGTAGATGCGGCTCTGGAAACCTGGCGGAAAGGCGCACAGGTGACCATGGTTGTCCGGGAGCCGGAGATCGGCCGGCGGGTCAAATACTGGGTGCGGCCGGATATTGTCAACAGGATCGAGGAAGGATCGATACAGGCTTTTTTCAACTCCACGCTGGAGGAGGTTCGGCCCGGTAAGGTGGACGTGCGAACACCAGAAGGCCTGATCACACTTGAGAATGACTTTGTCATTGCCGCCACCGGTTATCAGCCCAATTTCAAATTTTTACAGCAGTTGGGCATTACACTTACCGATGACGGTAAATATTATCCGACCTATGATCCGGAAACGCAGGAATCGAACCGGCCAGGCATTTACCTGGCCGGTGTGATCTGCGGTGGCATGGATACCCATGTTTGGTTTATTGAAAACTCGCGGGTGCATGCAGATCGTATTATCAATGCTATTTTGAAAAAAACCAAGGTCGCAGACTGACTGTGTACCCGCTGGTATCAGGCTTTTTCCGAGGGGCCGGTTCTCAGCCCAAATGGCAGGTAAAGCGGGCAAAAGCTGATCAGGCTGGTGGCCAGGAAGACTACACCCAATACCAGCATAACCGTGCCGGCAACTCCGGTAACCGTTCCTGTGAAATACAGGGTGCCCATGACGATGGCCAGAATGACGCGTATGACGCGGTCAATTGTTCCCATGTTCTTTTTCATGACGAAATAGTTTTAATGATTGAACCAGGTTTGCACCGCCCAGACGATCCCGGTGATCAGGCTCAGGCAGAGCAAACAAACGAGGATCAATTTGACGGCTTTATTTTTCATAGTACAAATATCGGATGGATCTGCGCAGCAGTTTTGTGACTGCAGTCAC
>SBHD01000319.1 GCA_006226345.1 Bacteroidota bacterium
GAGGAATAGTGGGCGCTATTGCTTAAAAAAGACAGGAAGAGCAGGTTCCAAAAGATGCGTTTTATGCCCGGTAAATATTTTTCAGACACACCCTACTACCAGGTCAGGTCCAGCTGCGCCGACCATTTTTCCACGGCCTCTATTACTGCGGGGTCGGGGTAACTGTTGGCTTTGCCCCGCACCTGCACCACTTTTTTCCGTTTGCTCAGTTCAATGGTAGCCAACGGCTTTTGTTCGAGATCTGATCGAACGCTCCAGATGCTGACCTTGCCCTCCTGGCAAACTCCGCCGTACGAACCAACACAGTGCCGCATGACGGTCCCTTCGTGGTGCAATTCCCGGATGTTCCGCAGCCGGCGGATCTGCACCGTTCCGGCTGACGTTTTGACCAGGTAGCTGTCCTGCATCCGTACGGACGGGAAGGGGCGTTTGCCCAGGGCATGTTTTGCCTGCTCCACATGTGCCTCCCAGGTGGCGATCCGGCCCATCAACGACTGTTCGGTTGCCTGCCGGATATCAAAATTCGGATACAGGGCCGGCACATGCTCGTGGAACTCACCCAGGTTGATGGTCAGGGGCTCGATACGTTGGCTCCGGATAAAACCGATGATCCGCAACGCCTGTTCGCGGTATCCCTTTTTCCAGTGCCGGATGACAAACCGGATCACCGCGGCCCATTCCTGTTCGAATGGGCCGTAAGCATCACCCAGTACCTGTGCAAAGAGGTCTGCAGTGGCCTTGGTGCCGCCCATAGCCCGGACCTGTGCCCAGCGCAGGGCTTCCAGCATAGCCAACTCTTCCGGCGCCTCAAACAGATAATGTGCAGCCTTCCGGGTGAACTGGAAGGGCAGCCCCTCTGCCCGGCTCAGGTTGTTTCCGCCCGCCACATGCAAAAACCAGTGGACGATCGGAAAGTTGGCCCGGTTTCCAGAAGTGACGGCACGGACAGCCGTTTCAAATAACACCGCCGGCATCGGATACCGGACCAGCAGATATTGCGACAGGCTCTTGAACACCCGTACCGGATCGGCACTACGGGGTGCACGCCAGCTGGAGAGGTCCCGGTAATGCGCACCGTTTTCCAGGCAGTGGATTACGGTTATAAAAAATGCCGGATCGCATCCCAGTGTATACCGCGTCGATTTCCGGCGCAGTAAGGTGCGGAGCAGGTCCTGCTGCCGGGGCTCCTTCAGTTGACTACCCAGATGCTGTTGCAGCCGTCTGGAAGAGCGGCGCAGCCGTTTGGTGGTTTTAGCGTTTCGGAGTGCGCGTTTCTGGCGCAACTCCAATTCATACGCCTCCTGTTCACGACGGAGACGTGCCGTGCGATTGGCCATGATAGGTAAATGCTTTTGATTTCGAATTGAAAAAGGAATAGTGGGCGCGTGGATCACGCACCGGGGTGCCGGAGATGCACCCAATCAATCGAAATGTGCCTGAGGCGTAGCATGTCAGGTAGGTTTATACAGGCCAAACTGAGTTCTGTGTAAAAAAGTTCCCGGTACGAATTACCAGTCCCGGGACGGTGCGTTGCAGAGTCTGGGGCCTGCCTTCCGATAACCTGTCAGGTGGAAAAGGAAATAATCGCCGCGCACAGCGCGCAGCGATTATTTCCTTTTCCACCTGACAGGTTCGTTAAAACAGCAAGACCTTGCCGGTGGCTACCTGGTCGCCGGCAGCTACCCGGTAAGCCAGGATGTTGTTTTGGCCCTGCCAGATCGCTTCCGGTACTTCCAGCAGGTGTAAACCTGCCGGGAAAGACTGCTCCTGGTGATACAGTACACGGCCGTTGAGGTCAAACACCTCCAGCAGCACGGGTGCGTTTTCCACTAACCGGACCGGAATCCATACCGGTCCGCGGGTCGGGTTGGGCGCAGCCGGGAAGATCTGGGTATGGGTGACTGGCGCTACCGGGTCAAAGGCCAGTTGGAGGGTATAAACAGCGCCGTCGCTGGTGTAGAGTTCAGGGTGCAGGCGATCGGTTTGGAAGCGGAGGGCCTGGCTAAGCAGAGTGGCCTGCCGGGCGCGGACTTCCAGAAACAACAGCGGTTCGTTCCTTTCCAGGTGGCGGGTATCCGGGTCGTTCCAGCTAAGGGTGAGCAGCCCCGGTCCCGGTTGGGCATAGAAGGTCCCGGGTGCGCTGGTTTCCAGATTTTCACCAAAGGCCAGGGCGGTTATTTCAATAACATCCGGATCGTATTCCAGGGCGAACTGAAGGCCCAGAAGAGTTGTTGCCGCATCAACCTGTACCGGTATCCGGATCGTTTTTCCGGGTTGGAACAGAGCATCGGGTATATGCAGTGATAAGGTTCCCCTGTCTTCTGGCAGGCCTGTAAAATAGCCATTGACATCCCCGACTTTTACTGCGACAAAATCCTCCCGGATCTCCATATACATCATAGTATCGGTGATCGATTCCGGGAAAACCTCAAAAAACGGGTTGAACGGGTCGGGGAAAGTGTAAGACTTTGGGATAAACCGCCACGATGCGTTATACGGCAGGTCGAGGTAAATTCCCAGGATCAGTTTACGCAGTTCCACAATATCAAAGGTGGTGATAGACCGGCTGCGGTTGACGTCGGCTGCGATCTTTTTGTAGGGGTCGTCTAATGTGTCTGCCGCCAGAATATGTTTGGCGATCAGTACTATATCAAACGTAGAAACCCCTTCGAGCGGGTTATGTCCTTTGGTTGGAGTGAGGGTGAAAGGCGAATAAATTGGTAAATAGATATCCGCACAACCGCTGATTTGCCAGGAAGTGTCTTCCGGAATGGAAGGGTAAGACCATATGCTTGTCCAGGTGACCTCATCTACCGGGTCGCCGTTTGGCCTGAAGGCACAGGACTTCAGAAAATGACCAAAACAATCGCAGAAGCCCATATTGTCCTGAACGATTACCCAAAAGGTGTCGACGGCGCTATTGCCTGCCAGGTCTCTGGCCCAAAACTCAATGAACTGCGTACCCAGGCTGCAGCCATCGAAGATAACGACCGTTTGCGGGCTTCCGTCCGGCATTGTCGGAAAGCCGGTACCTGCTCCGGCTCTGCGAATCCCGAGCTGGATTTGATCCGAGTTGGTGCAATTATCGGTCACGGTAGCTGTAATGTCGGCTGTCCACAGCGCATACATACAGTTAGGTAACAGGCTTATGGGCGGATGATCGGCTACCTCGACATAGGGCGGCTCGGTATCGGGGAGACATTGAGCAGAAAGAATGGCCGACCCGTAAAGAAGCAGGACAAACAGGAGCAGAAGTCGATTCATGAGATTCAGTAATGATAGAAGAAAAGCGGGATTATTTGTCGGACAAGTTAAGTTCTATTCTATTGAAAGACAATACGGAACCGGGGGTAGATCTGGCGTTCTGTCGGATAAAAAACAAAACCGGGCCGCCTGATGCGTGCCCGGTTTTGCAGGTTCATCTCATGGGTTGCCTGGTACTATTTCATCGCTCCCAGTTGCTTCAGGTATTTCTCTGAATTGGCCTTGACATTGGCCGCCGGGTTCAGGCTAAGCGATTTTTTAAAATACTTGATCGCATTATCCTTGTCGCCTTTAATGACACAAGCCTCCCCCAGGCTGTCCCAGGCATTGGCGCTTTCCGGATGCTGCTCGGCGTTGAACTTTAAAATTTTAATGGCCTTGTCGTGTTTGCCGGCGTTGATCAGCTGGTAACCATAGTTGTTGAGCTCGGCTTCTGTAGCAACAGTCATGGCTTCTTCCCGGACCTTATCCGCCTCCGTATCTTTTCCGGTTTGCTGGAGCAGATTTGCCTTCACGATCAGGGTGCTGAAGGAACGGTTCTGTGCGATCGCCTGGTCGATCCAGGTGAGGGCCTGTTCCTGGTTGATGTTATTCTGGAACGCATAATTTGCCGCACTGGAATAGCCTTGCCAGCTGAAGCCGGTCGTGCCTTTGAGTTCTTCTGCGGCATTAGCCATAACAATGTCGTCCACGGCAAACTCGATCCGTACCGGGAACTCTTTCTTTTCCCAGTTCAGCACCAGTTCGGCCGAATTTTTATCCAGGTTGATAAAATCATAGGTCAACCGTTCCGTATGCGCCGCATCCCGGACCCGGATGTCGGCCCGCAGTTGGTCGTGGGCCGGATCATACCAGTAATTTCCCCAGGACCGGGAGTCTTTGGACAAAATCACCTCGCCGGTATTATCCTCGTTGATCACAAAGAACAGCCCATAGCGGCCGGCCGGAACATCCTTGCCTTCAACCTTGGCCGCATGCGAGAATTCGATCACCGTATTTTCGTTCGCACCGGCACGCCAGGGCGCTGAATTGCCAGCCCCGAATCCTTCCTTGTTCCAGCCGTACGGCACCAGGCTACCCCATACTGCGCGGCCACGCACAGCGGGCCTGGAGTACTCGATATCGACCGTGGAAATGCCAATGGTCTGTGAGATACTGGCCGCCGGACTGGGCGTACGCGGCGTGGTGATCCCTTGCATCCAGCCGACCAATGGTAACATCAGGGCAATGGAAAGGGCAATAAAACGGGTTTTCAATTTTCTCATCATTTTAGTTGTTTTTGATGAATAAATGTGGTTGGATTACTTCATAGCCATATTTCTCACTACTCCGGTGAGCAGCGGGAAACAAAAATTAGGATTCTAGCTGGTAAACAGGAGGCCTTCTCGACGAATGGGCAGTCTCAGGCATTGAATTGCCTGACCACCGGTTCGGGTGTGCGCCAAAATAAAAGCCGGCAGCAGGATAGGTTTCCTGCTGCCGGCTACAACTCTGTTCGGGACTGAAATTAAAGTCCGGACGGTGCAATGCGCACCCCGAGGTAGGCCATCGGGCCCATGATCGGCGCCCAGATCTGAGAACCGTTGAAGTATGGACTGGTGGGGTCCTCTACCGCAATGATGGCGTGGTGTTGTTGATAACTGGTCAGGTTTTCTCCGCCCAGATACACTTCCACTTTCTTCCAACTACGGGTGATCTGGGCATTCCAGATGGCATAAGTCGGTGTCTGTTCCGGGAAGTGGTGTACCAGGTCGTGTGGAACCTGGGAATTGTCCGGCAACCGCTGCGTTCCGACGAGCTGAACATGCGTATTGAACATCCACTTCTTATTTGGCGTGGTGTAGTCCAGCGTCAGCAGTCCCCGGTGTTTGGCCACAAGCGGCAGCGTTTTGAGCCGGCCGTCGGCAAACGTAGCCTGTACATCATTCCA
>SBHD01000350.1 GCA_006226345.1 Bacteroidota bacterium
TATTTTCAGCTGAAAACACCGGCCTGCCGGTCAGCATCTCATAAAAAATACACCCCAGGGAATACAGGTTGGAACGCAGATCGACCCGGCGGTTCATCCGGCCGCTTTGTTCCGGTGCCATGTAGGCGATCTCCTTCTCTACGTTATACAGGTTGATAAACCCCGCTGACTCGTCGCTCAACAGCGAGGCCATTTCCAGGTCCAGTATCTTGACCTTCTGATTTTTCGGATCGTACAGGATATTTCCCGGATGCAGACGCGTATGCGTAATGCCGTTTTGGTGCAATTGCCCGACCGCCTCGGTAATACAAGCCGCCACATTCAGGAATACCGGCAATGGGAGCGGAAAATGCGTAGCAAATTCCTGCAGGGTACAGGTACCGAAATCCTCCATCACCATAACCTGCATGCCGTTGGACTCAAAGGTTGCCAGCGGTTGCGGGACGGTATTCAGTTTAAACTGTTCCACCAGCGCAGCCTCCCGCTTCAGCCGGGCAAACTCCACATGCGGATTCCGGCCCGGACGAAGGATCTTGAGCAGGACAGTCTGCCCGCGTGCCTCGTCGGTAGCCTTCACCAGAAGTCGTTCGGCTGATTGGTACAGGGCATTCAGGATCTGATACCCCGGTAGGCTGAGCGTTTGTTGCATGCCGTCAGTATTGTATACTTCTTGCGATTTTATTTAAGGGCATAAAGATCCGCATCCCTTTATCGATCATAGCCTGTTCGGTTGCCTTCAGGTCTTCCAAAAACTCCTGGTTAAAGCGCTGGAGGTCCGGGTCTTTGAAGCCGTAGTCTACATTGTACAATAAACTAACGTTGGTCGGGATATAGAACATACGCCATTCCAACCGATGCCGGTAGGTATCCCAGAACGAGCGCAGTTTTTTCCGGTTAAAGTCCGGTGCGTTCCGGCTGGCCGGCGGTGGAATGCGCAAGCGCATCGGCATTTTATCCATGTCCATCATGCCAAAATCATAATGATCACCGGCATGGCCGATGGTCAGGTCCCAGATCAGCATGGTCAGGAGCAATTCAAGTATCTGTTCATTTTCGTGTGTACTGAACAACTCATAATCATACGGAAAGTGCTTGAGCAAGTCTTCACCATACGATGCGAACTCGGGCACTTCAATATGTTTGTTGATAAACGGCGCGATGTACTTGGCCCAGGGCTTTAAATACTCTTTATCCTCCTCGGTCAGTTTGGTCATGACCTTTTTCACAAACCGGTTGATACAGTAGTAGTACTCCATATGGAACTTATAGTACTCACTGCGCGACTCCGAATATGGCTTCATCCGGAAATGGAAAGGCGGATAGGCTTTTTCCCGGCCGGGTATGCCCTTGTGTGCATCTTCAAAAAGCCCGGCGATCTGATCGGCCGTGCCGGTCACGCCGGTGTAGGGATATTCCTGGTGGTTTTTGATGGGCGAACTGTGGGATGTCTGCACGGTAAAATCCAGCTCCAGGGAAAATTCCAGGTGAGGCAGCAACAGTTTCAGGACCAGGTTTTCTTTCGGCAACATGGTCTTGCTGATCGCATTGAGCGCATCCATCGGGAAATGCAGCGTGGAATGTATCGAAAAGACGATCCGGTAGGAGCAGCCGAGCAAGGCGTAGTATTTGGCCAGTTCCCAGGCATTACCGTCTTCCGGGTAGGTCAGCGTTTTAGTAGGCTCCTGCCCCTCTTCCGGCACACTTTCCACATAAATAGCCATTGGCTTGAAGCGGCTCATATCTGAACTTTCCCGCTCAAACAGCGAAACCGTCGTGGCGACATACATGCCGTCCTGCGACGGAATATGGCGCATCAGGTTCAGGTCGGTGATAAAGTATTCCTTGTCGGGGTTCAGGCGCCCCAGATCGATGCCCGGCAGGAACCGTTCGATATCCGTCTTGTCGGCCCGGTACATGAATTTGGAATAGGAGCGGACACACATAAAATCAGCCAGTTCTTCATCCGACACCGGCTTAAGCCCCGGATTGGTCAGCGCATACCAGAGTGCCCGGGGGGTATAGAAGATAGCCTGCCGGATATACCGCAGCTGGATTTTCCACCAAAACTTGCGGTATTCTTCCTTTGGCATATGTACGACCATAGGCCAAAGGTCCAACGCCTGATTGGGCTGCGGCCAGGGGCCGAGACGGTCATAGAGGTAATCACTTGGATTGGTTGTCATTGTTCAGCAATTAGTTAATGAAAAGTTGGTCAGGGGGTTTCGGCTTCTGGTTGCTGTTGGGGAGCAGGATCGGTATCGGGTAAGGTAAGCCAAAAGTTGTTCATGCCCTCGCCCTGGGTTATAACAACCTCCTGCGCGTTGAGCAGTTCCAACAATGCCAGAAATGTCACGATCGCGTGGATGCGGTTCTCCAACTTTAAAAAAACCTCCTCAAAAGAAGACCGTTCTCCCCGCTTCAGCGAGGTTTTGAGGTATGAACGCTGATCCTGAATGGTATAGTTGTAGTTGTATACGGTATGAACGCGCCTGGTCTTCTGGCCCTCTTCATATCGATTGAGCAGGCGTTCGAATACCCGCAGGAGCTTATAGAGGCTCACGCTCTCCATTTCCGCGTCGGCAAGCGCCGTTTCCGCCAGCTTCCGCAACTCGGCGGAAGCATACCCCCGGGGACTCATAAAGGCCCGGACTTCCTCCAGACGCCGCAGGTCCTCCAGTACGCTTTTGTAGCGTTTGTACTCCAGCAGGCGCTCCACCAGTTCCATCCGCGGGTCGATTTCATTGCCTTCCTCATCCAGCTGTTTGCGTGGCAGGAGGAGTTTGGCCTTGATCCGCATCAGCGTGGCGGCTACCACGATGAATTCCGAAGCCAGGTCGATATTCATGGCTTCCAAGTGGTGCATGTACTCCAGGAAATCATCCGTGATCTTGGCGATCGGAATATTGTAAATATCCAGTTCATCCCGCTCGATAAAAAAGAGCAGCAGATCAAAAGGGCCTTCAAAGACCGGAAGCTTAATGGTGAACGTTTCTGACATAGTACAGTTTTACCGTAGCTGGATGGCCGGTGCGGAAAGGACAAGCCACACGGCAACAGCTAATGTAGGCAATGCAGATCAAGTGAAAATGGATTGCTTTTCCATATTTTCGCAGATCCGGACCAGTCCGGCCGGCAAGTATACCAAAGGACGAAAATCCGGCGGCCTGTATCAATGACCTGCCCCGGCAAAATCCAACTATTTTCCAAGAGGACATCCTCCGCTCCGCAAATATGCCTGTACTCTACCTCATCCCGACGCCCATTGCCGACGAAAACCTGCAAACGATCCCGCCGTATGTGCAGGATATCATCCGGCGGCTACGTGTCTTTATCGCCGAGCGGGCCAAAACGGCACGGCACTTTATTAAAGCCTGCGCACCTGAAGTACCGCAACAGGAACTCCGGGTGGCAGAGGTCGGAAAACGGGCCGACGGATCGGCTGCAGTACTCTTTCAGGAAGCGATCCGGGAGGGACTCGATGTCGGACTGCTTTCGGAGGCCGGATGTCCGGGCGTGGCCGATCCCGGTGCTGCTATCGTCGCACTGGCACACCGCGAAGGTATCCGGGTCGTTCCGCTGGTAGGCCCTTCCTCCCTGTTGCTCGCACTGATGGCTTCGGGTATGAACGGTCAGCGATTTGCCTTTCACGGATACCTCTCACCCAAACGACCCGAACTCGCCCGCCAATTCCGGCAACTGGAGCAACAGACCCGGCAACAGCAGCAAACCCAATTGTTTATCGAAACGCCGTACCGCAGCCAGATGATCCTGGAAGTGGCACTTGAGACCCTGCACCCGGATACTGTATTCGGAATTGCCCAGGACCTCACCGGAACCGGGGAATGGATCCGCTCTCTCCCTGTACGCGACTGGAAAAAACAAAAATCCATTACCCTGCAGAAGGCACCCGCAGTGTTCCTGATCGGTCAGCAGGAGATACCGTAAAACGGCCTCTTACTCATACCGGATAAAAGCGTATTGGAAGCCAAAATTCATGCGCAGGGTCGGCAGGTACTTGGGTCCGTCGGTATAGATCTCCGGATTTTCACTCAGCACAAAACTAGGCCTGGCCACCAGCCGGATGTAATCGTTGGAGTGCAGTTTAAAGCCAACCCCGATCTCGTAACTCTTTGTATTTTTTTTGAAGAGCTGCTCGCGCCGCACCTCATCGAGCGGACGCTCCCGGAGTTCGGCGCCCTGAAAAACAATGCGGTCTTCCGGGCGGTCATTGAAGAAATCAAAGGTGATGCCCGCATGTACAAAAACGCAATAACACCGGTGAAACCGGTAATCCACCTTGATCGGCACAGACCAGTATGACGGCCGGAAAGCGTGCAGGTCGGACACATAATACGGAACCGGCTTTTCATTTTCGATCCGCTCGATCGTCTGTCCGGCATAAGTGTAATATTCGTACTCATGGTAGATCTCGTTCCCGATACCTACACCGAAGGAGAAGCGCCCAACCGGCACCTCCACCTGGAAACCGGGGATCAAACGGGGCTTGATACCGGCCGTGAACTGGTTTACATCGAACCCGACCTCCAGGCCGGCCACCAGTTTGCCAAAGGCCTCTTGTCCCTGAACAGTGGAACAGGTCAGGAGCAGAAGCAGCGGAAGGAGTAATCGGTTGAGCATAACGAGATGTGTTTAGTTGTTCGAAAGATAATATTTTTCGCCGGTACGCTGCCTGCCGCACATCAGAGGTGTCCCAGAACAAAATCGGTCAGTTTGGTAAACAGGTGCCGCGTGGCATTCTCTCCATAGATACCATGGTTCCGGTTGGGATAATAATAGGTTTCAAATTGTTTGTTGGCCTGAATAAGCGCGTTCACCATTTCCACGGTTTGCTGCCAATGCACATTATCATCGGCAATACCATGGCAGATCAGGAAATTGTTCCCTCGCAGGCGATCGACAAAATTGATCGGCGAATTCTCCTCGTAGCCAGCCGCATTATCAGCCATGGTATGCATAAATCGCTCCGTATAGGCCGTATCGTACCATTTCCAGTTGGTCACCGGCGCCACAGCCACAGCCATCTTAAATACCGAATTTCCCTTCAGGATACAGGAACTGCTCAGGTAGCCGCCAAA
>SBHD01000302.1 GCA_006226345.1 Bacteroidota bacterium
GACAAACTAAAAACCCGCATTGCGCCTTTTACTTTGTCGTTTCCAGCTATATCGCCAGTTTAAGGTCAACTACCTGGCTTGTTAGGTAAAGATTAGTTTGAAGGGACGAATCATTCTGCAATGTACAAACTTTGCTCAACCAGCGATTTTATTCTGTCCCGGCGCTTTCACCGTCCCCGGAAGTTGCCCAATATCGTACTTTTGCTCCCCGTCAACCACGAACTACCCAACCGCACTTTTCCAATTTGAAATTTGAAATTGGAAAAGAAAAATTTGAAAAGTTGTACACCACTAAGCCGTTTATGTACACCAACGCTATCGCCCAATCCCTCTCCATTCAGCCGCGCCGCGTATCCGCCGTGATCGAACTGCTCGAAGGTGGCGCCACGATCCCCTTCATTGCCCGCTACCGCAAGGAAGCCACCGGCTCGCTCGACGAGGTCGCCATCGCCGCGATCCAGGACCGCTGGAAAAAACTCCAGGAACTCGATAAACGCCGGGAAACCATCCTCTCCAGCATTGAAGAACAGGGCAAACTTACCCCCGAACTGCGCGCCGCCATTGAAGCCGCACAGACCATGACCGAACTCGAGGATCTCTACCTTCCGTACCGGCCCAAACGCAAGACCCGCGCCACCATGGCCATCGAGCGCGGCCTGGAGCCCCTGGCCAAACGCCTGTTCGAGCAGCGCGACAGGGAGGTGGAAACCCTGGCAGCGCAGTATATCACCGATGAAGTTCCTACGGCCAACGATGCCCTGCAGGGCGCCCGTGATATTATTGCCGAGTGGGTCAACGAAGACAAACAGGCCCGCGACCGCGTGCGCCGGCACTTTGACAAGGGCGCCGTGATCGCCTCTAAAGTGGTGCGCGGTAAGGAAGAGGATGGCGCCAAATACCGCGATTATTTCGAATGGTCGGAAAAGTTGTCCAACTGTCCCTCCCACCGGCTGCTGGCTATGCGCCGGGGGGAGGAGGAGGGCTTCCTGCGCGTAGGTATTGCCCCGGAGGAGGAACTGGTGGTGTCCGGCCTCGACCGGCAATACGTCCGGGGCTACGGCGAAGCAGCCGAACAGGTCCGCCTGGCGGTACAGGACAGTTACAAACGCCTCCTGCAGCCCAGTATCGAAACGGAATTTCGCAACAGCAGCAAGGAAAAAGCCGATCAGGAAGCCATCCGCGTATTTGCCGAAAACCTCCGGCAGTTACTATTAGCGGCGCCCCTGGGTGAAAAGCGCGTGCTGGGTATCGACCCTGGTTTCCGTACCGGTTGCAAGGTGGTGGTGCTGGATGCCAATGGCAACCTGCTCCGGAACACGGCCATCTATCCGCATGAACCCCAGCGCCAGGTATTCGAAAGCCAGGCTGCGGTGGAAGAACTCGTGGATAAATTCCAGATCGATGCGATCGCTGTGGGCAACGGTACGGCCGGCCGGGAGACGATGGATTTTCTGGGGAAGATCAAATTCGAACGGCCGGTAGAGGTCTTTCAGGTCAATGAAGCCGGCGCCTCCATTTACTCGGCCTCTGAAGTGGCCCGCGAGGAGTTTCCCAAAGAAGACGTCACCGTGCGCGGCGCCGTCAGCATCGGCCGCCGCCTGATGGACCCGCTGGCCGAACTGGTCAAGATCGATCCCAAGAGCATCGGGGTGGGGCAGTACCAGCACGATGTCAACCAGGCATCGCTCAAAGAAAGCCTCGACCGGACCGTGGAATCCTGCGTGAACAGCGTGGGCATCAACCTCAACACGGCGTCCAAGCACCTGCTCACCTATGTGTCGGGCCTGGGACCGGTGCTGGCACAGAATATCGTAACCTACCGGGCCGAAAACGGCGCCTTCACCCGCCGGGCCGATCTGAAGAAAGTGCCGCGGCTGGGCGACAAAGCGTTCGAGCAGTGTGCCGGTTTCCTGCGCATCCGCCATGCCGCAGATCCGCTGGACAACACGGCTGTCCACCCCGAACGCTATGCGCTGGTAGAGCAGATGGCCAAAGACCTGGGCTGCAAAGTGGCCGACCTGATCGCGGACCGTGAACTCCGCCAAAAAGTCGACCTGCAACGCTATGTAAAAGGCGATGTGGGCCTGCCTACCCTGAAAGACATCCTGAAAGAACTCGAAAAACCCGGGCTCGATCCACGCGGTACGGCACAGGCATTTGAGTTCGGAAATGTGCGCAGCATCGAGGACCTGAGCCCTGGCATGGTATTGCCCGGCATTGTCAATAATATCACCAACTTCGGGGCCTTCGTAGATATCGGTATCAAGGACTCCGGCCTGGTGCACGTTTCTCAAATGGCCGATAAATTTGTCAAAGATCCGGCCACCATCGTCAAACTTAACCAGCAGGTGATGGTGCGGGTGTTGGATGTAGACCTGCAGCGGCGCCGGGTATCGCTGTCGATGAAGGGAATTTAAACGATCCTTGTTGTTTTTCTACTCTTCCCTGTTGCCGGGCAGTGGCATGCTGCCATAAAAACTGCAACTTTGTAATCTCCATTATCCATTAATACTCAAAAACACGATTTCGTATGAAAAAGATCTTTTTGCCCCTGCTCCTGTTTGTACTTCCGCTGGGAATGATGGGCCAGGACTGTTCCAGCTTGTATAGTTTTTTTAAAGAAGGTGTTACGTTGCAGTATACGAGTTATGACAAGAAAGACAAGGTGGAGGGGACGATAACCCAGACCGTGCGCGGGATCGAAGAAAAGGCCGACACGGTGATCGCCCGGATCGATATGAGCACGACCGATGCCAAGGGGAAAGAATCGATGACCCACAGTTTCCCGATGAAATGCCACAACGGTGTGCTGTATATGGATATGCGTTCCATGATGCCGGCACAGGCCAATGGCATGGAACAATCGCCCCAGATCGAGATCGAGATGACTGGCAATGACCTTACTTTTCCTCCCGATATGGAACCGGGTCAGACGTTGCCCGATGCCGAAATGGAAACCAAGATCCGGATGGGTGGCATGCAGCTCATGAGCAGCAAGTACCAGGTAAAGAACCGCAAGGTGGAAGCTAAAGAATCAGTGACTACGCCTGCCGGCACGTTCGACTGCGTCAAGATCAGTTATGACTTCGAATACAAGGCTATGGGTACCCGGACCATGCGAAGCGAATACTGGTATGCTACCGAGGTGGGTATGGTCAAGTCCATCAGCTACGACCGGAAAGGCAAGGTGGAGAGCTGGTCGGAACTGACGAAGTTTGAAAAATAATTTTGGTACATGTTTTAAACCGCAAAGGCGCGGAGACGCAGAGGTTTTTGCTCTGGCGTTTCCGCGCCTTTGCAATTTTAACAGGCTTTGATCCCGGGCTTTATGGCCGCAGTTTGATCACTACGGTATCGCCGTTCGGCAATGTCAGGGTGCCGAAACGATCGCAGGTGCCGTTGCCGAAATTCAACGTAGAGGTGTTCCCGTCGCGGGTGAATTCGACAATGCCTTCGGATATCCAGCGGCAGGTGGCCTTTTTGATCAGCGGCTCGGTGATCGTGGCCGTATAGGCGACACCATTGCGGTTGGTACCGGAAGAGCTGCCGGTGGTGCTCCAGACGTTATCCCAGTGCGTCAGCGTTAGCGCGCCCTGAATAAGGGTACTGGTGTGGGTGTGGCTCCACATGGTGGAAGTACCGTCCGGGAACGAGAGCTGCATGTCGGTTGCCGTTTTGGTGTACGACCAGTTGCCCGAGGCGTCGAGTCCGTTGTTGGTCCACGATTTGGTACCGGAAACCTGTACGTCGTCCACGAAGAAATTCTCAAATGTTTTGGTACGGGTAGCACCGGCGATGAACATGGCATCGGATTGCGTCACGATGATCTTGCCTTTCAGCGTGTGCTGGCCGTTCGGGCCGGTGCAGCCGTCGGGGCCGTAGTCGATCGTGATGGTGTTGGGCCAGGTGCCCCAGGGCTGGTCGAGCGTTACGGTCGGACAACCGCCGCCGTTACCGCGCTCTTCGATGGCGATATCGACGACAAAATCAATTTCTTCAGAAAAATCTTCATTGGTGGCCAGGTCTTCAGAGGTCGTGACGTCGGCATCAGAGGCTTTGTCTTTTTGGCAGGACTGGAAGAAGGCGACGCCAAGAAGCAGGGAGGCTATCAGGAAAAATGACTTTTTCATCTTCGGTTAAACTTTTGTTTGGTGATCAGTTAAAGTGTTTGCTTGGAAAATGTTCCAACCGGTTTGGAAGACAACTTATAGACTTGCCAGTGCAGCCCGGGTTTAATCCGGCGGCGTGAAAAGAGTGTTAAAATGACATGGAGTGATTGGGGGGCTTTGCTCACAGTGAAAATTTAGCACTCCATTACCCAATTACTCCATCACTCCATGTACTGGAAAATCTCTCCTATATTTGCCCAAACAATTCCCGCGTTAAAATCCGGCTCCTATGCAAAGCGGCAAACAACTCCTCAACCCGGATCAGTTCCGACTCACTATCGAGCGGTTGTGCCACCAGTTGATCGAAGACTGGGAGGACTTTTCCGATGCGTGTGTCATCGGGATACAGCCCCGGGGAGTAGCCTTGTCCGACCGGATCTACCAACGGCTGGTTGCCCTGACCGGTAATGAGAAGATCAAATACGGCAAACTGGATATTACCTTTTACCGCGACGATTTTCGCATGCATGACACACCGTTAACTGCCCATCCCAACGAGATGGATTTCCTGGTCAAGGATAAGAAGGTCCTGCTCGTGGATGATGTGCTGTATACCGGCCGTACGATCCAGGCTGCTCTGGCGGCCCTGCAACATTACGGACGTCCGGAAAAGGTGGAGTTACTGGTACTGGTCGACCGGCGCTTCAACCGGCACCTGCCCATCCAGGCGGATTACACCGGGGTGGTGGTGGATGCCCTGGATGAAGCGTATGTACGGGTGCATTGGAAGGAAAAACACGGGGAAGACGAGATCCTGCTGTTTGATAAAAAAGCAGAGCTGGCTGCTGAATAAAACATGAAACAATTCTCTACGCGTCACCTGATCGGCATTAAGAATATTACCGAAGACGATATTCAACTCATCTTCGAAACGGCGGATAATTTTAA
>SBHD01000410.1 GCA_006226345.1 Bacteroidota bacterium
GTTCTTTACTTCGGGCAATAAGCTTGGGGGGGGCTGTGAATGTAAATAATTTTCTGGGCTCAGTCTATGTAAAGCAAAACCGTTTTGAAGAGGCCGAGGCACAATTTGAAACGGTCCTGAAAACGCGACATAAAGACATCTGGGGTCATGTTAATATGGCCTGGCTTTTAAGCCTGCAACAAAAGGATGAAGCAGCATTGGACTGGCTGCGAAAGGCGCTGGAAACTGGTAAATGGTCGTTTGAAGAATACCGGCAGGCTCCCGAACTGGACCAACTTCGCCGTACGGAAGGATATAAGACACTGATGAAAAAATACTTTCCGGATAAAATGTAAAACCGCAAGATGTAAAAATTAAGAGCGTGTAAGCGTCTAAATTCAGAACGCCGTATGAAAACGAAATTGTTATTGGGTATTATCCTGTTCCTGTTTTTGGGTACCCTATCCGCCCAGGAGCGCGGCGCTACGCCATCCAACCATACAGCCATACAGCCATCCAACCATCCAACCAACACCTACGCCGTGGTCGTTGGCATTTCCAACTACCAGGACGAGGGCATCCCCGACCTGCGCTTCGCCGACTGGGACGCCGAGGCTTTTGCCAGCTTCCTGCGTTCGCCGGCGGGAGGAAATTTGGATGACGATCACCTGAAGGTGCTCATCAACGAAAATGCAACAGCCGGACAATTGGCTAATGTACTGTACTGGCTGGTGGAAGTCTGCCAGGAGGGCGACCACGCCATAATTTATTTTTCAGGTCACGGTGATGCGGAGACTAAATTCAGGAACCAGCCGGGATTCCTCCTTTGTTGGGATGCTCCGCCTAGTGTTTATTTAGGGGGCGGCACGCTAAATCTAAACGATCTGCAGGAAATCATTACTACACTTACCCTCAATAACCAGGCAAAGGTGCTTGTCATTGCCGATGCCTGCCGATCAGGAAAACTGGCCGGCAGAGGGGGTAGTGGTGTACAGATCACCGGTGCCAACCTCGCTACACAATATGCGAAGGAGGTCAAGATCCTGTCCTGCCAACCAAACGAGTACAGTATCGAGGGAGAGCAGTGGGGCGGCGGCCGCGGCGCTTTTAGTTACCACTTGCTGGACGGTTTGTACGGTTTGGCCGATGATGATGCCGACCTGACCGTCAGCCTGCGGGAAATCAGGAATTACCTGGAAGAGCATGTTTCATCCGAAGTGGCGCCGCACAGCCAGACCCCCTTGATAGTGGGTAGCCTAAACGAAAAACTGGCAACGGTGGATCCCGGAATATTACGGAAACTAAAAGAGGGCAAAACCGAGCATTTCGCCTTGTTCAAGCCCACAGAAACTAAAAGTACGGAGGAAAATACGCTGGCACAGGTGGATACAGCCATTCAGCGAATGTACGCCGGTTTCCAGCAAGCGCTACAAGACAAGCGGTTCCTTTTTCCGGAGGAGCATTGTGCCGAATATTATTATCAAAAGCTGATCAAGGAACCGGCCTTAGTCCCTCTTTATACCAGTATGCTGCGAAACTACGCTGCTGCCCTGCAAGATGATGCTCAACAGGTGATCAATGCCAAAATGAAATCTGAATATGCGTCCTTATTTAGTTTGCCATGGATAGATCTCGAAAAGTTTAAATATTATCCTGCCTATCTCAAACGTGCGATCGAGCTGTTGGGAGAGAATCACTACATGCACCCTGCTTTACAGGCCCGTCGTTCGTTTTTTGAGGGCCTGTTGATGCAACTCAACGCCAGAATTAAAGGCGAAAAGGACTATGTCCCCGTGGTAGAGTTGGACAGGTACCGGGATGCTTGCGCATATCAACCTGATATGCCCCTGGCATGGTTGGAAATGGCGTATATATTTGGCTATAAATTACATCAGCGGGATTCGGCTCATTATTATTATCACAAAGCCCTCGAACAAACATCCAACTGGTTAAATGCCTATTCCGAATACATAAACTACCTGGTCAGAGTAGAGCAGGATGTGCAAGGTGCTAAGATCTGGGTGGATAAGGCCATGCAAATCGATTCCAACTCTATGGTAACTTTAACCATCGCAGGGTATATGTATATGCAAGCCGGGAATATGCAGGAATCAGCCTATTATTTTTCGAGACTCCTTGGACGCGTGAAGCCCACAGATCTGGGATATGCAGATATGTTCAACGCCCTTATACTCCAAAGAAAATACCAGCAGGCCAGACTGCAACTGGAACGCGACCGGCTGACATATCCGGACCATCCAGCGGTATTTAGCCTGCTGGGGTACTTGTACCTGTGTACTGATGAAGAGGAAAAAGCTGACCAGGCTTTTGAAAAAGCCCAGACGCTGGATCCAGGAAATCTCTTGCTACGCGATTTAAAACTGATGTATTATTCGGTCAATGAAAAGTACCCCGAATTGATAAAATACTGGGAGGACCGTTCGGCGGGGAATCCTGACAAAATTGATCCGGTAGTCTATTGCCTCCTCCTTCATAATGAGCAAGAAAAAGCTGGGAAATTAATGGAGCATTCTGCCCCCCCTGCACAAGAAAATGTGCTGCATCTTGAAAATTCAGGCTTGTTTGATTTGCTTTCAAAAGATTACGTAAAGGCAGAAAAAACATTTAAAGAAGCTCTGGCGCTGAACAACGGGAGAAAGAATAGAATCTTGTTTTGGTTGGGACATATTTACCTGCAGACCGGCCGCCGGGAAGAAGGGGCAGCCATGATCAAAGAGTGTTACAATATACTCACTAATTTCTTTTTCCCTTTCCGAAGAGATCGTGAGTTTGTCATAAACGGTAGTTTTTTCAGAAATGCAGGTCTTTACGATGAGGTTGTTCAACTTTACCAAATCATGCTGGAAGCCAACCCTAATGATCCGCTGATCCATATGGAGTTGTGCCGGACCATGGTTATTGCCGGAAAAGTTGACCAGGCTTTTACGTACCTGGAAACTGCATTGAAAAATGGTTACCAGGATGCCAGTACGCTGGAACATAATACCAGCCTTGCCAACCTGAGAGAAACTGAGAGGTGGAAAAACTTGATGAGACAGTATTTTAAGGAGCAATGGTGAATGATGTGCTGGAATGCCTGTAGTAAAAACTGTATTAATAGCTATAATTATTGCCAGGCGCTGCTTTTGTCATTGCGTTATATTCATTAAATACACCATTGCCATGAAATGGCATTTCTAATCTCTTATTTGAAAATGAAACACAACCTTGCCTTATTGCTGTTGTATCTTTTTCAGTTCCTACTTCTGAACACCCTCTCCGCCCAGGAGCGCGGCGTCACGCCCGCCAACCATCCAACCATACAGCCATCCAACCATCCAGCCACCACCTACGCCGTGGTGGTCGGCATTTCCGACTACCAGTCGCCCGACATTCCCGATCTGCGCTTCGCCGACAAGGATGCCGAGGCATTTGTCACCTACCTCAAATCCCCCGCAGGCGGCAGCCTCCCCGACGAGCGCCTCAAGGTGCTGACCAATAAAAATGCCACCACAGCACAGATCGCTGCTGCCCTCGAATGGCTCATCGAAGCCAGTGGGGAAGGCGACCGGGCCATCATCTATTTTTCCGGCCACGGCGATGTGGAGACCAAAACCATGTTCATGTTGGGCTACCTGCTGACGTGGGACTCCCCGGCGCGGACATATGCGGCGGGGGCATTCCCACTGTCGTATTTGCAGGCGATCGTTTCGACCCTGGCATTGCAAAACAAATCGGAGGTGGTGCTCATCACCGATGCCTGCCGGGCGGGGAAATTGGCTGGGGCTTCCGCCGGTGGGGCGCAGATCACCAATTCCAATCTCTCCAGGCAGTTTGCCAACGAGGTGAAGATCCTCTCCTGCCAGCCCGACGAGTTTTCCATCGAGGGGGAACAGTGGGGCGGTGGCCGGGGCGTGTTTTCCTACCACCTCGTAGACGGCCTGTATGGGCTCGCCGACAATAATGGCGACGGGCAGATCACGCTCTTTGAAATAGGCCGCTACCTCGAAGACAGGGTGGCCACCGAGGCGGCCCCGCACAGCCAGTTCCCCATGACCGCAGGCAGCAAGGCCACCCGCATGGCAAATGTGGATGCAGGCGCATTGGCGCTACTGAAAAAACAACGTTTAAATGAAACACCCGTGCTGACTACCATTGATTCCAAAGGTTTTGAGGACGGGGTATTGGCAGGCATCGATACTGTTTGGCAGCAGAAATACCAGCAATTTGTGGCGGCGGTGGAGGCCGGGCAACTGCTCGATGCCCCCATTGGTCAACATGCAGCCTACGACCTTTACCTCGAACTGTCCAAAGCAGTTGAACTCAAAAAACTCCACGGCACCATGCAGCGCAACCTCGCCGCTGCTCTGCAAGATGAAGCCCAGCAGTCCATCAATGCCTACCTGGAAGCGAATCCCTCTGAATTGCAGAAACGGTACGATGGGGAAAAGGATTATGGCCGTTATCCACGCTACTTGCAAAAGGCTGCTGAAATATTGGGGGAAAAGAATTTCTATTACCCATTCTTAATGGCGAAGCTGTACTATTTTGAGGGGCTGCAGTTGCGGTTGGATGCCGATCGAAACGGCAATTCCGGAGGTTGGCAATTAGCCATTGACAAACAATCAAAAGCATTGGAATACCAGCCCCATTCGCCCTATATCCTGAATGAATTGGGCGTTTTGCATACCCGTTTAAAATTGGATGAAAGCGCTTTTGAGTATTATGAAAAAGCCATAGAACTGGCCCCCGAATGGGGCTTGCCGTATGCCAATTACAGTGTCGGATTGCACTATACCGGAAACCAGGAAAAAGCGATTGAATACGGGGAAAAAGCCTTGTCGCTGATGAATGATTTTCCCAATATTTATAATTATATGGCATGGCTCTATACCAATAGTTTTAGTTATCTGGACAAGTCTAACTGGAAAAGGAGAGGGGTCGAGTTGCAGGATAATTTTTATTTCGAATGGGATGGCACCAGTTCGCAAACCCAAAAGAGAAAACGATATGAGCATGCTATTGAATTATTGA
>SBHD01000121.1 GCA_006226345.1 Bacteroidota bacterium
TCGTTATTGCTCAGGGTATCCTGTATGCCTGTACATACCAACCAGCCACCGGAATTTGTGCCATTCTGAGCCTCCGGAATGGCGCTTTCACTACGCTGCACACCATTCCGATAGAGTCCCCATCCGGAAGTGTAAAACTAACTGTTACGGAACAGGATTTTTGGGTCGGGCTGTCAGCCGGATTGCTCTGCCGGATCAACCGGAAAGATGGAACACGGCGTCAGTATATACTTCCAGGGGGGCGGGATAAACAAAGGAGCGTGCGCCAGCTCTATGCAACACCTGGAAATGATATCTGGATCAATTGCAACGGGCTCTATTATTGGGATGCCCGCACCGATCGTTTTACCCGGAATCCCTGTATGCCAGTCTCCTGGAATAATAATATGCTTTCCGATTGGTGCCTTTTCACAGACCTCCGGGGCAATTTGCTGGTCTGGTATCGAAATAAAGATAACCTTACGAGTGCAACACTTATTGACACCCAAAACCACCAGTTTGCCTATACACCGAAAGATCAGGATGGCGCTGACTTACTCCGGGATGTGCCTGGAAAATTGATGAGTAACGATTTCAAACAAGGATTCATACTTTTCTATACAGGCTTGCGGTTTGTAGAATTTATTTCTCAAAATGTGATTCAAAAAATACCGGCTTTCAAACACAATAGGGCTATGGTGCAGCTGGACAGCCAGTCCATCTATTCAGGCAGACACGGCGTGCTGACACTGGAATCCGGGAAATGGCTTTCTACAGGCACACGTATATTCGACCACAGTCACCTTAGCGTTGCAGATGGCGATATCCTATCAGACAGCACCGGAAATATATGGGTCACGGAGTATCTCCCGCAAAATTCTGGAAAGCCCTGTTTGCTCCGGTACCATCCCCGGGGAGGCACGTATGATACCATATACACAGAAGTAGGAGTCAGGCGATTCGACCTGTTGGATGAGACACATGTCGTATTTGCTACTAAAGAACATGTCTATACACAGGATACAGAATCGGGTAGTACCCGGCGGCTTACCCGGCAACCATTCCGTAGTCCGGTCAATCAGGTTTTTGCTGGTGCTGCTGGCACCGTTTGGGTAGCTACCAATAAAGGTTTGTTAAAAATAGATATCCGTACAGGCGACCAACAATGGGTGGACCTGGCAGAAGGAAGAATCTCCAGTGTGATCCGGATACATCAGGATGACCGGGGGCGTCTATGGTTGGGTACGATGTTGAACGGTTTGGTAGTGTATGATCCGGCTTCGGGTAGTACCCGGATAATCGATCAGACCAGCGGGTTATCTAACAATACAGTTGTAAGCCTGCTTGAAGACAAGGATGGCAATATTTGGGCTGGTACCTATCACGGTATAAACATCTTGTCACCGGAAGGTGTCGTTATAGGTAAGTTCTATGAGGAAGATGGTCTGGCAGACGACGAATGTAACCGGTGGTCTGCAATGAAAATGAAGGACGGTCGTTTGTGTTTTGGTGCTTTGGATGGGTTGAGTATTATCGACCCGGCGCTTTGGAAAGCACGTATGCGGGCATATTCGCCTCCTCGGATTTATCTCAATGAACTATATAGTTTTAGCCCGGAACAATCTTCCGCAAAGATTGATCTGTTGCCAGCCTTCCGGCAGCGCGAACGGATCGCCCTGCCGGCCTACAACCGAAGCCTGAACCTCGCATTTGTCCTGGCCAATTATTCCACGCCGGAAAAAGGCATGTTTGCCTATCTGATCGAGGGTATAGACCAGGATTGGCACTATATCGGTGCGCAGCGGCAATTATCGCTGGATGCCTTGCCTGCCGGTGTGTATAATATCCTGGTTAAAGGCTCGGATGGGAGGGGGAAATGGTCTGACCATTTAGTGATACCGGTTACGGTAGAAGCATTTTTCTATCAGAAATGGTGGTTCTATATACTCTGTGCTGTGCCATTCATAGGTTTTTTTATACTGTGGCAACTGCGGCAGCAAGGAGAGCGTAAACGCCTGGAACAGGAGGTTCAAAGTCGTACGGCTACTATCCAGGAGCAAGCGGACAAACTGCTCGAGGCGGATCAAATGAAGTCCAGGCTGTATACCAATATCACGCATGAGTTTCGAACGCCGTTGACGGTCATCTCAGGGATGGCTGCCATGATCGAAAAACCGGAAACGGCTAAAACGTTGATCCAACGAAATAGCTACGGACTTCTGCATTTGGTCAATCAAATGCTGGACCTGGCCAAACTGGAATCCGGTCACCTGGCATTAGATTGTATCCAGGCGGACGTCGTTCCGTATATCCAGTACCTGCTGGAATCTTTTCAGTCCTTTGCTGCCGGTAAGAATATCAAACTGGTCTTTTCCAAAAACACCGGGCAACTGGTAATGGACTTTGATGAGAAAAAGCTCGAAAGTATCATCTCGAATCTGATATCCAATGCGATCAAATTTTCAAATACCGGTGGACTTGTGGAATTACGCCTCCAGGCAGAACCAGGCCATCTGCAATTATTGGTAATTGATGCGGGTATCGGCATCGCACCGGAAAAGTTGCCGCGTGTTTTCGACCGATTCTACCAGGTAGATAATTCCACAACCCGGAAGGGGGAGGGGACCGGTATTGGCCTGACCCTGACAAAGGAACTGGTGGAATTAATGGGGGGCGAAATAAGTGTACAAAGTCCCGGGCCTAAGCATATAGGGTCTGTATTTAGGGTCAGGCTACCACTTAGCCAAAATGCACCTGTTGGTATACCGGGCGCTGGTTATGAACCGGCGCCGGAGCTTGATTTGTCCCAGACTATTTCCCATGCATCAACACCCCAAAATACCGAGGTGGCAGATTTGCCATTATTGTTGCTCATTGAGGACAATACAGACGTGGTTATTTACATTCAGGCCTGTCTGCAAGATCGCTATATAATCGAACGGGCAGAAAACGGGGCTGTTGGGATCGATAAGGCCCTGGAATTGATTCCCGATGTCATTATCAGCGATATTATGATGCCGGAGAAAGATGGTTTTGAGGTATGCCAGACCCTGAAGACTGACGAGCGCACGAGCCATATTCCCATTATTTTACTCACTGCCAAGGCAGATGTGGAGTCCCGCTTGGAAGGATTAGGCGTAGGAGCTGATGCATACCTGTCGAAACCGTTTTTAAAGGAAGAGCTTTTTATCCGCCTGGCGCAGCTCGTTGAATTACGCCGGAAGTTGCAGGTCCATTATTCCCGTATTGCTGATAGCCGGGATCCGGAGTTGGCAGAAAAGCCTGTTGCTTCCAGCCTGGACGACCTTTTTATACAAAAGGTATATGATTTGGTGCTGGCCAATCTCAGCGATGCGGCATTCGGGAATGTTCAGCTGGCACAAGAAATGATGCTCAGTGAATCGCAGTTGTTCCGAAAATTGAAAGCGCTCACCGGCAGGTCCACCGCGCTCCATATACGCAGTATCCGGCTTGCCAAAGGGAAGGAGATGCTTCAAAATACCGATCTCACCATTTCTGAAATTGCCTACGAAAGCGGCTTTTCCAGTCCCTTTTATTTTTCAAGTACCTTCTCCAAGGAATTTGGCATGCCCCCCAGCGCGCTGCGTAAATAGTTGGTTGCTTCCCCGGTTTCCATGTGATCTTTTCGGACGGAACGGAGCCGGAATTTTTCCGGCCAATATTTTTTAGAGGTTGTTCGGATTTTACCCTTTGGCACCAAATGCGCCAAAGGGTAAAATCCGAACAACCTCTTAGATTTTAACTGGTCGGTAATCAGTTTTTTGAAAGGTGCTTTTTCCATGCAACAATAGTGAATGGTTTTGACCAAATGGTGTATGCCGCCGGGACTTTCTCCCGGCATCTTTGCTGTACATTTTTTAACTTTAAAAAGAATTATTCAAATGAGCAAGCGAAACTTTTCTATACTACGATTCACCCAGGCCGGCCTACTGTTATTGGCCATATTGTTTCACCTTACGGCTACTGCGCAATATGTTACGAATGGTACGGCCATTGCCCTGGAAGGAGATGCCTTCCAGTTGACGAAGGCGACCATAACGCAGGCGGGTTCGGTATGGTTTCAAAATAAGATCAACCTTAATTCGGATTTCGAAATCAGAGCAAACCTGAATTTAGGTAACCGCAGCGGATCCGGTGCCGGTGCTGACGGCATTGCTTTTGTGCTGCAGCCCATTTGCTCGGGCCTTGGCAGCCGGGGCGGCGGTCTTGGCTACCAATCGATCAGCCCTTCTTTGGCTGTGGAATTCGACACCTGGCAAAATGGCCATAACAATGATCCTGTAGCGGACCATATTGCTTTGCAAAAAAACGGCGATACGAACCACGGCAGCGCCAACAAACTTGCCGGTCCGGTAAGTCTTCCGGAACTGGAAGACGGAAAAGCGCATGCGGTGGTCATTACCTGGACCAAAGCGACGAACACCCTCAAAGTGATGCTCGATGGAACGGTACGGATCAATTATTCGGGAGCGATAATCCAGGAGGTTTTTCAGGGCGACCCTCAGGTCTTTTGGGGCTTTACTGCCGCTACCGGTGCAGCCTTTAATGTTCAGACCGTTGATATAACCGGGAAAACCTTCCAGGAAGAGAAGCCTTACATTGTACAGCC
The DNA here is from genome assembly GCA_006226345.1 of Bacteroidota bacterium. Taxonomy (GTDB): domain Bacteria; phylum Bacteroidota; class Bacteroidia; order Chitinophagales; family Saprospiraceae; genus M3007. The sequence goes on from SBHD01000121.1 coordinate 4,610, forward strand.
GGCCTGCCCAAATGCCAACGATGGTGCGATTAAGCTGACAGCAATGGGCAACCAAGGGCCATATACCTATCTGTGGAGCAATGGAAGCAGCCAGGAAGACCTGACGCAAATACCTGCAGGTACATATACGGTCACAATTTCCGACCGGAACAGCTGTAAAAGCCAGTATAGTATTGAAGTGCCTACCCGGAATATCCTTCCTATTCTGGAGCAGGCGCTGAACCAGGATGTGGATGGTGACGGCTCGGCTGACCCACTGGTATTAGGCGCCGGCAGCAGTACACTCACCTTCCCGCCGGGTACCGGCAACTGTCTGGAAAAATGGTTGTACGGGGCTGCAGGCACGACACCATCCGGGCTAAAGTCCGGTAAAGGAGAAGTTGGCAGCGACTGCCGCCCCGGCACTAATCCGGTAGATGCGGACGGACGCCTGACCAATCCGCTCCTGGCGGAGGCGCTTAAGCTGAATGTTCTGGTGCGCCGGAGCCCTGCTCTTGGTACCAAAAAACTAAGCAGCATGAGTTGTACCATTCCTCCCATCGTTATGCAAGCCCTGGCGCCGGACCCGGATGTAAATGAGTTGCTGCGTGTAACGAATGCAGCCTTGGGCAATGTTGCGCTTCAGCCACATTTGCGGGACTTGCTGGCTGCATTGAAGTGTATTAATGGACCATTTATTGTGTGTGAGTAGAATTTCCGCTTTATCATTCTGGCCAGGAACCGGAGGATGAACCAGGCGTTTCTGGCCTGCCAGCCGGTGCTTTAATGCCGATTATTAATACCGGGAGTGCAAAGCGCTGAAATTTCCAGTTAAACTGTTTGCGCCCGACCGGTGTAAGAGTTTGGTTAAAACGAAGTGTGCGATCAGGATTTTCTGCCGGATGCAACTGTGTCCTTTCCGTAAGAATATGACTCTGGTTATGGACTTGCCTGGAAAATACAGATCCAGGTACGGAAATCCTGATTGCGTTTACGCCCTATCTGATCAACGTTATGGGCACCCGAAATCCCATTCTGTGATTGCCAAATATTTTAAGGTTTAAACACGGCCTGAGACCTTTTTTTTCGGCAAGAAACCAAATGACGCGATTTTTTCCCCCGATTTTTTCGTCCAAATTCAAATTTTATTACCTTTAGTCCTGCCAATTGAAACACATCCTTTCTTTTTACTTCTTGTTGAATGCCTGCACAATATAAACCTCCCCAGTATCTTATATAAGTCGTTTTTCGATAACCTGATCCTGCTCCGGGCAAGGTTGGGCTTGTATTGCCAAATGTTATTGCGAAAGCAGGTTTAACCTGATCCGTGTTGTCGAAAGCAAGAATTAACAGGTTTTTTCGATGTGTCTCCTGTAGTGCCGGTTCGGTACCTGAGCTGGTGTGTGAACGCTTTTATTTATCTGCTATATAGAAATTGCCGCCATGAAAAAAATTATAGGCAGAGGAGTATTGCTCCTTGACTTCCAGGGTAATGGACCGGGTACTAAATTCGGATATCAACTGAATGCCGATGGCATACAATTCTTTCATTTAGGAGGCGATTCTGCCCCAATGACCTTAAGAGCGGCCGTTCCAAATACGTTATCCACTGTTGTGGGAACCGGCTACCTTATACTTGCGGATCTTCCGGCCTCACCGAACGATGCTTTTTACGATGTTCGTTTTGAGGCGAAAAATATTGGATCTGGTACCGAGGCCTTCACCCTGCAGGTAGTGGAAAGCGGGGCATTTGCCCATAGCCCGCAATGCCACTTTTCTAACCTGGACCTGACCTTCGAGTGTAAGCGGAATGCACTTTCTGTTGCCGCCGGTCAGGTTACGCTGCACTTCAATGCCGGTGTGTTTAAGGAGGGGCAGGTGAACGGAGGCAATGCGCTGACCTTAAAACCCGGTTGGGATGCAGCACGTGAGACGCTGGTATTTACGGCAGCTGCGGCAGATAAAATTCAGGTAGATTCAATAGGCGTCCTCAATAAGCTAAAAATTGAAATTGGCGCTGATTATGACCGCTGGGCGCGGGTACAGGGCCTGTATACGTTTGAAGGCGGCCTGGTCTTGGGAGGGGCTGATCCTTCGGCTTCCGGAGCGATCGCCACACATGATATTTCCGGTCAGAGTGCACCCAGTCTTTACTTTGAAGGCGCGGAAGACTTCAAACAAAAAAAGAACGCACCGCCTTATGGGGCAACCTGGACGGATAAAGGGATCAAATTTGATGGGGACGGAATTTTGGCAAGCCTGGAAAAAATACCGAACCCGCTGGTCGGTTCCATTCAAAAAAGTGAAGATTTCTCCATTGAATTTTGGATAAAACCCAACCAGGTGCTGCAGGAAGGACCTGCATTGATCTTTGCCATTGAAAGTACTCCTAACACGGCACCAAGAAGTTATTTTTATGTAGGGCAGGGGCCCTGGACGGATGGAAAGCACAAAAAAGAAGATGCGGATCCTCCGGGCGCCTGGTTGAATGTAAGTTACGGGCCACCCTCGACTGCCGTTCCGGTGCTCAAGGCGCCTTACTGGGAAAAGCCTTTTGAAAGCCCTGCAAACACACTGGCTACCGAATTGATGCATGTGGTGTATGCCTATGATCAGTCCGGCACGCAACGCATCTTCATCAACGGGGTGGAGGTTGCTGAAAAATATGACCCCGGATATTACAATGACTGGCTGGGGGATTTGCGGCTCGCTTTGGGTAATAGTTTGAGGAAAGGCCTGGGCGATGATCCCAGAAATGACAAACCCTGGAAAGGTGAAGTTCAGCAATTGGCAATCTACAACCGGGCACTTACCGCTGCAGATGTAAACCAGCATTACCGGCCTGTGGTCCGGATTACCGGTGACCTCCGTTTGGACCATGTTATTGCACCATTGAAAGACAAGGCCTTCCCATCCGTTTTAAGCCTGGACTGGGATAATGCCGCGCTGACGGTAGCCCAGGAGGTGGATTACAATATAAACCAGGGACTAGGGTTCCGGTATGTGCAGTTGAACTGTACGAAACAGCCGGATAGCCCATGGGCATTTGCCGGTGAGTTTCAGACCCGTTTCTGGGAAGACCTCGTTCCGCTGCGGGCAAATGTCTCGACGGCCGACGGCCGGTTAAACTTAACCAGCCCGGAACCACTGAGCCCGTCTGCCCTTGGTGAAATCGCACTCCAGGTAAACAATTCAGATGTCTGGCAATTATCTTTTGGAAAACACCAGGAGTATCCGGTAGTCCCATTAGTGCTCGAACAGAGTATGCCGGGGTACCGGGAGTTTATGCTGGCTCGTCCTGAAATTACCCTGGCCGAGCCCATCAGCATGAAGGGTAAGTGGCTGGAGGAAGAGGTGGAATTTGTTTCCCGGAAAACAGGCGCCAATCGATTTATGAAAGGGAGCATCGGGTTTTCCGTGCCCTTCACACTTTTACTGCCGCCGCATGTAGATCCCGAAACCGGTGATGTTCTTGGCGATCCGATCCTGCTGGATCAGGTCGATATGCTCATCACCTTGGATGTGCAGCTCTTAAAGGAGGGTTTCCTGGGCGTGCTCAATGCTCATTTTATGTTTAATGGGCAGGATATTGTACTTCCCGAGCGCCGGCTTTACACGCCACCTGCTTCGAAAATGGCGCTCCTGGGTGATATTCTGGAAGAGGTAAAAGCATTGGATGAAAGCCTGTTTGCCGGACACCGGAAACACGCGCAGGATTATTACCTGGATAAAAATTCCGACAGCCTTCCTGTTATATACCTGAGTGCAACGAAAGCGCCGGAAAAGACCGTATCGGCAGTGCTTCCCCGTTTGTTTGAAACGGGCCCTGCGGCGGTGTTGAAATCACCGTCAACCAAGCCTGTTTTCGAACTTGGTCAGACGACGACAGCGTCGGCATCCCTCAAACTTAACCTCAACAACATAGTCGATGCCGAAAGTACGCGCACGGCTTTCGACGATCTGCTGAAAAAAGCGGAGGCTGACCACAGCCTGGATCCCGGTGGTATGCGGGTCCTGCAAAACCGGATTGCCGAGCGTCTGCCGCTGGATTTTGATCAACTGCTATACTACCATTATGGATGGGATGTCGCCCAAAATTATATTGACCTGCACCCCGGGATGCGCCTGCGGGTAGATTTTCAAAACTACCAGTTTGTTCATATTACCGAGCAAAAAGCAAAAAACGGCTTTGCCGGAGGAGGTAGTATTTATGTGCCGGTTAATAGTTACACCCTGGATGACGGCTCGCAGTATTTGGGCTTTGGGCCTTTTTTGTCCCGACTGCAGGCCGGCAACCGGGGGGATATTTCCAGGGATGGAGCAGGAGGACTCTTCGACCTGGTGAAGACCGGCAGCCGCAAACCATTTTTCCGCTTGTTCTTTCCAAATGAGGCCATCCCCGCCGATGCCCCCGAGCGATCGGTGACTATCGTCGGCGCGGAACGTTGGCAGGACTTGCCGACTGAAATTCCGGTAACGGAAACAGCGGGGCAGATCAGTTTCTTTTTCCGGGACAAGGCCACGATCATACCCGAAATCCAGGTCTTCGTTGGCAACAGGGAGATGTATGTTCCGGTGGGAACCACGATGCGCCAGCTGATCGAGAAATATGCCAACATTCCGGCGGCATCAGTATCCGAGCCCAACCTGACGGCTTTTCTTGGCCGGGACCGCCCCCGGCGGTTGATCCATACAGGCAAGGACAGCGCACCCGCTTATCGTTTCCTGAATGTAAATACCAACAGTGTGGAGCATAACCAGGATGTTTTTGACCTCCCCTTGGTGAAGGGCGATAAATTTTATTTCTAAAGCAGCTTCCGATGGCCAACTTCCAATCGCCATATTCCACCAGCACGCTTACCACGATACAAGAGATCGGGGCAGGTACGGGTGTGGAAAATGGGTACACCCTGGCCTGGTTTTCCCCGCATAAATTTGCCGGTTTCGATGCCAGTTGGCAACAGGAGACGGGCGTATTCCTTTTTCTGCCGGCAACTTTGGATTCATCTTTTGACAAGGCAGCATTGGAAGAGCGCCTGAAGGTTTTTCTGAATGCCGCTGTATACCGGAACGTTCGGTTGCTTTGGATAGAGAACCCTGCCGATCCCCTGGTCAAATGGCGGACACACTCGATCCCGGTCCGGAAGGACGGGGGGAAATACTGGGTCAGCCGGCGGACATTCCTGAATATTCGGAATTATGCCTTTCTGATCGATAAGGGAGTAGAAATCAATCTGCAAGGCGGTACCTTTTTCCTGAAGCAGGGGAACTCACCCTTCGGGTTTATGTGGAGCGCAGCATACGGCAAGCATTACTTTTTTGACATTTCAGATGTCAGGCTTCCCATGGCAGAACCCGGTTTGGGCTGCATGCAGTTTGCGTTGAGCATTCCACTCGAAAGCTGGCAGGAGCCGGAATCGGATGAGCAAGTGCCGGAATTTTATGGATATCCTGCGCTCGAACAGTTGGATATCGGCATACGGATCTTCTTTCGGGATCCGGAATTTCCGGTATCCGGCGACGATTTTTACCTGGCTTCACACCGATACCCCGTATTGCAGGAACGGTATGATCTTAAACTTGCAAAGTCTTTATTCCCGGCCAAAATTGACTGGAAGGTTCGGCTGGATCCGCTCTATCCATTAAGCCGCGAAAGATGCCATTTTGAGTTTAAGCCCTTTTCTACGCCAAAAGGCGGACTGCCTTCCGGATACCGTACCAACCGGGGATATACGATCCATCTGCTGCCCCGGGCAGAGGAAAGCCGCCTGGTGTTTACACCCCGGCCCGCTACGATCAGAGAAGACGATTTACCAGAGGCACCGCTTTACCTGGCGCCTGCCGGGACATTTGAGATCAAGGTGCCCATATATAAAGATTATGTTGACCGGGGAAAAATTGAATTTTTCGAGGAACCCAATCTGATCTGCGGGATATCCGGCCTGGAATATGTAAAACTGCCCGATAAGGCAACGAATCAACTGAGGTTTGAACCGGACCAGCCCGCTTTTGCGTCTGCTTTTCTGTCGGCCAATGCCTTGTTACGCGATTTTAATGCTATCCAAAAGCGGTTCCAGCGCGAAGGCTCCGTTCCGCAGGATCTCCCGGAAGGAACTGACCTGGATATGGAGGTGGAAGCTCCGGCGCCGGACGGCCTCAATATTTCGGACATCGCACGGGAGGCTATGCTGGACGAAGTGCTGGACGTATATTTTCCGGATAACTTCTTCGTGTCGGAAAAAGAGCGCGAACGGTTCAGGGCCATACTGATCGTGGAGGACTGGATCCAGTGGTACCGCGACCTGTTGAAGACGGCCATACAGCGGATGGCCCGGAGCGGCGAACTGTTGAGCGATTCAGGTAAAACATCCTGGGCATACCTGATCAGCAGTAAAAATGTGATCTATTATGCCCAGCCCGACAATGCCGTCTTACACATGGCGGAGGCAACCAGCAATATATTCCTGGATTATATGGAAGTGCCGGCGCTGGGGCTTCCTGACCCCAGTCGCCTGGAAGAACTGGCGGAGCCTCCCTTCCCGGCTTTCCCAATGCTTCCTTACGGGAGTGTGGACACCCATTCGCTGACCGATCTGCGCCAACTGGAAATGCTGGTGCTTAATCCGCAAAGGCGAAAGAAAGTATACGAGATCGGGTTGGCAAAGGACTTTGATATTCCCCTTACTGCCGGTGCCTCAGCCAATCGCGTGGGTACTACCCCGCAGGGACTGATCGCCAGTTTTTCAAAAGACTGGGAAACGATCACCGAATTGCAGCTCGCTGTCGATACGAAAGATAAAAAGGTAGGCTTTACTACAATAAAGCATGGTTCTCCCCTGAAAAGTGCCCTGCAATCGAACCAACTTTTTCTGGTTATTTCGGATCCGGCAAAGGTTATGGATTATTTCTCCGATACTGCACTTAAAGACCTGGCACTGGAGAACGACCTCGATATCCTGGACTGGGTATTCGAACTGGGCCCGGACTATTGGGGTAAGCATGGTACGATCATGGTGTTCAAGTACACGGATACCCCGCTTATTGAGCTGGCCGGACAGCTAGACCAGTGGTTTATGCCGGATGAATTCAATGCAGACAATGCAGGCGCTGCGGACGCAAGTGTCAGGCTACAGGCCTTATTGCTGGAAGCGATCGAATTCGGGAACAGCCCGGATGCCAAGGAGCGGAAGAAATATGAGTCGCTGGCAGTGGCTGCTTCGCAGCCCAACTGGACCGGGATCATCATGTTGAACGTACATGTCCCGCTGCGCGGTCTGCCTGACTCGCTGAAGGCCCTGGCAGGCGGCATGGATCCCGATCTCTTCTATTCGCAGTATATTGGTATAGACGTTACGCAGGTAAAGCCAAGTGGAACCGGAATAAATATGCAACTCAATCCACAGCAGTCATCGCTGTTCGGGTTGATCGATTACAACAATCCGGAGATCCCGGAGGCGGAAGCGTCTGGTTATAATTTCCATGTGCCTTCCCTCTCCATCGTTTTCCAAAACTCCCACATTGTCCATTTCGCGGCGGAGGTGTACCTCATTTTGGAAAAGATATTCGATGAAAAGGCACGGCTGCTCCAAAGTGCGGACAATATCATCGTCCTGCGGGGAGTAGCGGAAGAGCAGAACGGCCGGGTGAGTTATTCCTTTGGTTTTAGCGGGGCAAACCGGTTCCGTTTGTCGGGCAAAACTATTGAAGAGGTAGAGATCATTAAAGCCCAGTTTGCCACGGATCCGATTGTAAAAGACCAAACCAACCCCGCCCTTTTAAAAATTACCGGCCGGTTTACCCTTTGGGGAGGCATTCGCTATGCTTATCTCCGGGATTTTGATGTGCTGTCTTTTGGCAGAACACCCGGTTTGCCGGTTGCCGGTGCGGCTACACCAGCGTCCAGCCCGCCGCCGCCCGACAGCCTGCGTTTCGGGCACCTGGAGGTTGTGCTTCGGTTCGACATGGATACAGAGGCGAATACGGTAGCCAACCGCACATTTGAGTTTGATCCGACGAAGATAACGGTCGACATTGCTGCCAGCGGATGGCGGACGCAGAGTGTATTCGAACAGTTCCCGCTTGTTTTTCGCGGTTTTGTCAACGTGCGGACCCCCGATGGCGCCGAAGTCAAAACGGGGCATATGCCGGTCAGTGTGCCGGTCCGGTTGGCGCAGCTGGAATCGAATTACTATGCAATGAAATTCGACCTGAAATTAGGTAGTCTCGGCGGGTTGTCCGGTAGCAAGCCGCTGGTGGCCGGGATATTGGTAGCCTGGAATCCCAGCAAAGAAGGGTTGTTTGTAGGGCTTAAACTGCCAGGCTCTGCCAGCGACAAAAAAGAGATTATCCTGCAGGGGGTGTTGAAGCTGACGTTTGCTTCCATCCGGTTTATCGTGTTTGACAAACCGGCTGCTGATGCTGAAACGGAAGAGCGCCGGGTAGGGTATATGCTCAACCTGCGAAATATCAAACTGCAATTTTTCCTGCTTAGTTTCCCACCGATCGGCCAAACGGAGATGACCCTGTTTGGCGATACCCGGGAAGATACAGCGCGTGTAGACCGGCTGTTGGGTTGGTATGCTGCTTATGTAAAAAAATAAGAAAATGATTAAAGGCCTCGGCATATTGGTCGATATCGGCGGAACACAGTTCGAACTGTCGCTCTACAAGGGCGAAGATCCTAATGTGCCGGGAACTCAGGTGACGTCGCTGCTGGCAGCGGTTCATGATGAGGAAGGCGCCGAGATCAATCTGGTGAGCGGCTTGCTGAGCCTGCTCGACGATGACCCGCCCACTGTGACCGTTGATGACAGCCTTACCACGATTTTTTTATACGGTGGTTCCATTAGCTACAGGAAGGACCCTGAAGGCAATCTTTTTGGAGTAAGTGGCCGGCTGGGCTGGAAACCGAAATTACAGATCGGGGATATTGAGATTGAACTGATCGTCGACGCCCAATTCCAGTTCTATAAAGAAACAGGCAAGCAGATTGACGGATTCCTGGAGGGGATGGTCTCCTCACAGATCCCCGGCATCGAATTCCTGCGGGTTGGCGCCCGCTATGACCTGGCTTCGACGAAACTGTATTTTCTGCTTCAAATAGGTCCGCTGAACCTGCAGGCTGTCCGTAAGAGAATCCCGGACCCTCAATTTCCCGATGATCCACAAAAGGAAACAACCCAGTTTGCCTTTGCACTGGCTAATGTCCCTGATTTTACGCTAGGGGACATGTTGACCTTTTTCGTATCCCTGGTTGATCCTTCCGTTGATAAGTTCAAGTTTGATCCACCCTGGAATTTTATTACCGACCTGCCAATCGGTGATTTATTGGATGGCTTGAGTCTGCTCTTGGAGTTCCGGCCGGATGGGCAAAAGGTGGTGGGTTTCCGTAAAACAGTGGACTTCAAGCTGGCAGGTATCTATGAATTTACCGCCATTACGCTGAAGTACGAAGGCAGCAGTGGCACCCGGAAAAAGGAGATCAAAATCAACCTCGAAGGCACCTTCCTGGGCAACTCCGGTGGTGTCGGTTGGGATCCGGTAAACGATGCGCCGCCAGAAATGCCCAGCCAGGGTGTTGCCTTGTTCGAACTGCGCTACCTGGGTCTTGGCCAGCACGTTTCGATCCGGAATGCACAGCACGCCAAAGATGTCGGAGAGATCATGCGCATGCTGCGGGGCGCGCTCAGTGCCAATGAACAAAAATTGCTGGCCGACCGGTCGCTCCGGCAAGGTGATCCCGCCAGTTCGATTTTAAGCGACGACAGCCCGGTCGAGTTTAATGCACAATCGGAGTTGCTGATTGGACTGGACGTATCCATGTTGCGGTTCCTCAGCCTCAGTGTGATTTTCAACGACCCGATCGTGTATGGCCTGCGGATCGAATTGAGCGGAGAAGGCGCTAAAAACTTTGCCGGGTTAAAGTTTGAAATACTATACCAGAAGGTTACCGATACGATCGGGAAGTACCACATTGACCTGACCTTACCCGATTTTGTGCGGCACATGACCGTTGGGGCGGTATCGATCACGCTGCCGGTGATCGTGGTCGATATTTTCACCAACGGTGATTTTAAACTCGATCTGGGTTTTCCTTGGGAATTCAGGTTTGAGCGGTCCTTTGCGCTGGAGGTCTTTCCGTTCACCGGAGCAGGCGGGTTTTACTTCAACAAACTCTCTGCCGCTACGGCAACAAGCACCCCTAAACTGGACGCTGCCGCGCTGGAAGCCAGCGAGTTGCTCGGTGTGTTTACCCCGGTATACGAGTTTGGTTTGGGACTGAAGATCGGGCTGGGTAAAACGTTCTCCTCCGGTCCGTTTCGTGCAGAGATCAGCATCACTATCCAGGGACTGATCGAGGGGGTATTTTCCTATTACAACTATAATTACGACCCCGCACTCCCGCAGCATACGCCATCCTTACCCGAGCGGAAGGAAATGTACTTTATGATCAAAGGCGGTGTGGCGCTTGTCGGGAGGTTGTATGGCGCAGTTGACTTCAAGGTGATCAAGGTGGAGGTGGAGGTGATGATCATGGCCATGATCAAGTTCTATGTGGAAACATACCAGCCGATCGAAGTCCTCCTGCTGGCGAAGGTCTCTGTGAAAGCATCGGTAAAAGTGCTTTTTGTAAAGGTCCATTTCAGTTTTTCCCTGACGGTAGAACAAGAGTTTACGATAGATTCCCCGCAGGGTAGCCCGGCAGATGCACCCTGGTACCAATATCTGGATTAGAAACGCGAACTAAGATGAGCAATCAGATTGATATTACGCTGGATTGGGTAACGCCGGTTGATTTGCAACTGGGCGCCGTCGATGTCGAGGAAAGGACGCTGGATATCTTTTTTCAGCCGGGTTTATCCTGGATAGAGGCGGACGATTCAGCGCAGTCGACCAAAATGGTTGCCCTGTTCTTCCTGGAAAACGACCCCGAAAAGGGAGCGTCAGGTCTGGATTTTCAGCGTTTGGTAAAAGCGATGCTTCGGTGGATCTGGACGGCTGCCGGAAATACCGATCCAGCGGTCGCACAGGTTCCGGAATATTACCAGGCTTTGTATGATGCTTTTCGCCAGCAGCCTTTTGAATATCAGCATTTTATCGAGTTTTTAAAGATAAATTTCGATTTTCGGATACAGGAGCCTGTGGTTGAGGAGCCTGTGGATGAAATGACCGGAACGATCTTCCCGATGTTCCCGATGCTGATCCTGGAGCCGGGTAACAAGGCTGCGAACATTCCGGAGCAATATCAGGTCATGCTGGAGGACATGGAGAATCTGACTGCGCAGCTGGCCTACGATCATGAATTTGCAGCGCCTGAATCGACCCCGGAGGATTTTGCACGGGAGTTCCTGTTTGAAGATTACGGCCAGTTGCTACTGCGCACAGCCCTCCAGGAAGCCCTTACTATTGTTTCGGATGGCACTGTGAACACCATGGATGGGGTCATCGGGGAGTTAACGGATGCGGATTACGATCGCCTCGCAGCTGTCACTTCGAGGTTTTTGCTTCACGGCCTCCGGTTGCCTGTGGTCACCGATCCCACTACCAGAGCAGTGGCTGAAATGCCGGTATTTGAAGCCACCGGTCAGCAGTTTGACCTGGAAAAAGCCCTGGATAGTGGTAAGTACACTGTTAAACTTTCCCTGCCTGCGCCCGATCCTGATGCAACTGAGCCTGAAACAATACCACAAATTAAATTTTTAGCAACAGACGGAACCACGGAAGTCTCGGACCTGATCTACGATCTGGAGCGCACCGAAAGTGTCCAGAACAAGAAATATCCGTTTGTGGCCCTGATCGATGCCTGGGCCAAACTATCGGATCCACTACCGTTTCCCGTGCTGGCAGACGGCGAAACTGCGGATGTTGATTCTATGGTATACTACCGCGATCAAAAACGGATATACGCGCTGCGCAAATGGATCAGGGCCAATACCGTTACCCCGGCGTCCTATTTGCTTCAGGTGCCGCTGAGTTTGCAACAATTCCTGGAGGGTACTGCTGTAAATCCAACTATAAAGATCCATTACAGCAGTCAGACCGATCGGCAGTCCGACCCATTGGAAAACACCATTGGCAACAGCGATTACAACTGGGCGGTGCAGATCGATATCGCGATCCGGCAGGTATTGAAAAAGGAAGAAGCCGGTTTTCTCACCGGTGTTTTTGAACTTGTTGATATCAGCGAATCGCAGATCAATATTCTGGAATCCGTTATCCTGAACGACTCGAAAAATAATGCCAAGGTCCAGGTGCTCAGTCATTCCCCTGGTACGAACGGACTGGAGCCTTTGCCCGGGAACCTGCAGGACGTAATGTTGATCCGGCAGAACTTTTCCACGAATGGGTCTGTACCGGCATCGGCACCAACAGCGATAGCCTCCTTGCCTGCGGAAAATGACCCGTTGGACAGCGATCGGGGCGAAGACAACAAGAAATTTCTTCAAATGCTCTGGGAAGGGGCCACCCTGGAGGGCGGCGGTTATTTCTTTTCCACCTCTATGAGTCAAACGGATCAGGATGCCCTTTTTGAATCGAGGGACTCCATCCTGCTTTCCCTGCTGATTGAATACGAACTTGCTGATGACCCCATCTTTGATTTTCATAACACGATCGTTTTAAAAAACCAGACGGACCCGGAGTTCCTGGAAAACAACCTCTTGCTGGCTGTAGTAGAGGACGAAGCATATGACATTCCGGTGCCGGCATTGCCGCCGGGCTTTGTCGGATTTAAATATGAAACCATAGAACCTGATACGACGCCGGTTAAATTAAATCTTGGGGTCGGGACCGAACTCCGGGAAGAACCCAAATCAGACAGTGTTACTATCGGGGCACAACTTCCGGACAGTGCAGAGGTCCGTTTTTTCAACCTCAGCCGGGATGGTGCCTGGGCTTTGGTCAGCGCCGCTGACGGAAGAACAGGTTGGCTGCCTTTGCAAACCACCATTCCTGCTACAGACAACAGTCCTTCTACAGTCATCACGCACCTGGATGTATCAGGTGCCCGCAATGTGCCATTGGCCGAGCTGGAATATCTTTTCCACCTGATGGGGTTTGGTGTGCGTATCGGAACGGATCTCCAACTTAGCAAAATGCCGGTTGGTCCCATGGAGGCCCCGGATACCGTCCAACAACAATGGATCGATGATGAAATAGCCGCTCTTCCAGCCTCCGGGCCGGTTGCAGTGCGGTTGAAGCACACGAGCCTGCTTAAAGACGTACCGGCAGATACGGGCAATACCATCTCCGCGGATATACCAGGCGAAACAATAGTTGAGTTTTTTGAATGGAGTCCGGACCGCAAATGGGCACGTGTTGAACATGCTGGCACCAGCGGTTGGTTGCCGGCAGCGGCTGTAACATTTGATGTGTGGATCTATGAAAAACTGATTGCTGCGCATGCAAAACTTGGCGGAGCAGAGCCCGCCAGCTGGCCGTCAACGGCGCCCCCCTGGGACCAAAATCCCTACCGGGGTATTACAGCCACCAGCACGCTTCAGGTCGATCTCTGGTGGCAGGATATTTATGGCAATGCGATCGGTGCATCTCCCGTATCAACTGACTTTATGGTGCGCTATACGGATGCACTCATCGGGATTAACCAATGGCCCTCACTCAACGAACAATACCAGTTTTTTCGGGATACTTCAGGTCTTTGGCTGAAAATCGAACTGGGTTTTTCCGATGTACCGTATGCTGCGCTCAATACGGAAATGACACTGGCCGGATTGGAGCCGTTCGCACGCCGTCTGAGAGCCGACCTTGCCACCTACCAGAAAATATATTATCAGCTGGTGGGGCCGGAGGTTAGTTTTTTATTAACCACCTCCCTGGACGATAACTGGTCGCATTCAATTGATCCTCAGGATCAAACTACATCTAATCTTTCCGGTTTTGTGCTGAAAATATACGAATACCTCGCAGGGGTTAATGCCAAACTGGAGGACTTGGAAGCGTTGATCGTGGAACAGGAACTGCAGAACCTGGGTAGCCCGGAGGCCGTTGCAATACTACAGAGCGTTCCTGTTTTTCCCGCTGCAGATGGTGTTTTTGAACTGCAAGCCAGCCTGGAGGGCGCAAGTCCCCTTGTACCCAAGGCCATCTTCATTCAAGGCATCAGCTGCTGGATGACCATGCTCCGGAAGGTAGACCTGGTGCATCCTGTTTTGGCAAATGATCCAAAACACAAAGGGATATTTGAAAACAAGGCAGTCCTGAGCCCAAAGCACGAACAGGTTGACTTTGCCATGCAGGGGCCAACGATAGACCCGCCGACGGATCCACCAACACAGGAGCCGTTGACGCTGGAATCCCTGGCTGATGCGATCAGGGTCTTTTTGGATGACCGGCAGCAGAATTTGAACCTCCTGGAGTCCAGCAATGCGACCACACCGCTAGAAATCGTCCTCCAAAACCGGGACCTGCCGGCTACGATCCTGGGGGGGGCAGCGATCCGAATTGATGATCTGACGTTGGCAGATGGCCTTACATTCGGAACTAAAAGATCAGACATAAAGGCAGCGGAGGATAAGTTGAGGGGACAACTTGATCCGAATACAGGAATGCTGATTACAATGGATGCCGTGTCCGGACAACAATTTATTACAGATCCAGCCACCGGCATAACAACGACAACAGATCCGGATACCGGTGACGTCATAACTTCTTATTCCGGACAACTGATAACGGATGAAGCCGGTCTTAGCGAAGGAAACTCCAGGGTAGTTACTACGGTTTCCGGCGACAGTTTCGAATCCCTGGCACAGCGGATCGATGCAGAAATGAAGGCTACTTTGGGCTCTAAATACCAGGTGGAATTCCGGCTACACGATCTGGCGCTGAACTTCAAAACAACACCCGGCTTCCTGCAGGCGGGTACCCTGCTTACCCTTGAGCCGCTCAACCTCCGGATGTTTGCCTATAATTTCAGTCAGGCATTCCCCGACTTCCATATTGCAGTAAGTGAGGAGCGCAATGCCGGCGGTGGTCAGGCAAATGCAGAGGGCGGCAGACCAGAATTCCTGTTTGCTGTTCGCCTGGGCGGCACCGGTATTCAATATGATATTGCCGATCAGGACCCCAATTTTTACGCCATACCGCCGGTCGCCACGCAGCTGTTTTCCGGGAAAGCCACACTATATGCCTTTCCACAAGACCCGAATGATGAGGGGACAGTGAAAGAAGTGGAGGGGATAGATGCCAACGTACTGGCGCGGGAGTTCCTGGAGGCCCTGGAAGACATGCTGGAACCGGAAATGCTGGCGCCGGCAAAGGAGACAAAGGAGGAGGATGAACAAGAAACGAAGGACCTACTGGAGGCAAAAAAGAACTTACTGGAGGCAAAAGTGGCACTTGCTCAAAAGATTACCGACACGGTTGTTCCTATACTCCAGGAAGATTTCGGCGACCCAACCGCAGACACGGATCCGCGTTTGGATGTGGCAAAAGCGGCTATTCACCAGCGCCTGCTGGACAATTTGCTGGAAGGTTTTGATATCGAAACTATTGTGCAGTACGAAGCTTCGGTCACCGTGGGTAGTGCGCTCACAGCGAATAATGCTGCTGCTGCGCTTCCGCCAAGGATGGCGGGGAAAGCCCGGGTACTGCGCACCCGGGTCGGTGAAAATCCGGAAACCCGGGTTCCCGCACAAACGGATGACATTGATTACACTCTTACCAGTGGGTATTTTGAGTTGGATCAGTTGAACGGCCAAAGTGTGTTCACTTATCTTTTCGATACCAAAACACCGGATAAGTTTGGGAATCTGGAAATGGAAATGGAGTTCCAACCAATGGAAATGGAGTTCAACCTGGCCAGGTTTCCGGATGATAATGCAGCATTTGAATCCTCCAATAAGTTGCATTTTATCCTGCCTGCCAACCTGAATATATACCGGGTCAACTCAGACTTGCGCGATGCGGTGACGGCACAATTCGGAACGGAATCCGAGTTTACAAATAATTTTGCCCCGATCCTGGACACCCTGATCGATCAAAAATATTATGCACTGGCTGACTTTGAAGATGCGTTAACGGGCACCTTACCCAAAGATCCCGAAGGCAACCTCGAACAACCCTACCGAAAGTATTGTGATGCCCTGCTTTCCGGCGCCAACCCTAATTACATGGGGCGAACGGAGGTGCCGATCCCGCTCCGGTATTATCCGCTGTCGCCGTCGCTAATCCTGCATGAGGCGGTAGCAGACGATAGTTCCCGGGAACAGATCCGGGACCTGCGCGAGTGGCAGTACACGATCATCTATGAGCACCCTGAAGTGGCACAGGACAGCATTGATTGCATTGTGCGGCTTAATGTTCCGGATGCCGAGCAAACGCTGGGTAGTAACACCGGAAGTACATCCGTAACAGTTCCCGAATTTGTACGCTTGCTGCTCAATTTTAAGGAAAACCTGCCGGATATGCTGGCTGCACTGGAGCCACTAAAAACGGGTGACAGTTCCAATGATGTGCTGGCAGCGCTGACTTATTTTGCTCACCTCACTGAACAAATCGCCGCAAACTGGACCGTCATTCGCGGCACAGAAAACGCATATTATACGCCACAGGCCGGTGATCTTCATTTCGAGGTCAGTGAAGAGACCCGAACATTTGTGGGCGATACTCAGGAGGCGGAAACCCGGGAAGGGCTCGTATTTACTCAAAAGAACCTCGACGCGGAAGATCTGATCCTGCTCGACAAGGCAATAGTAGAACAAGACGGGGTGCCGACGGAGGAGGAACTCCTGAAAGCGGGTATCCGAATGGTTGGCGATGGGTATCGGAAGGACCTGGTCCCCATACTCAAACTCCCTGGTTTTGTACTGGATATGGATCAACTGGAGGTTGAAGCAGGGACAGATCAAAACCCTGAAACCAGAACGTTCTTCTACGAGATCGATCCGGATGATCAGACCTTTTTTGGTGACTCCTCTATCCCCGACCGCAAATTTTCCATCGAAAACCTCGACTTGCTGCAGCAACAAAATGCCTGGGCTTCCATATGGCTCAGCCGGAACAAACACCTGGCTTTTGGAAAGACGACCAATCCGGACTTTATATTCCGGACCCCGGCAGTACGCTTTACCAACCGCATCACGCCATCCATTGTCAATCGGGAGCCCTGGAATATAGCTACACTCCCGGAGGGCGGTTCCACGGCTACCGATGCAAAATTAGTGGACCATCTGACGAATATGCTGGACTTGTTCGATCCGGGTGTAGCAAGCCCGGGAGCCAACCACCAGCGCTATGAGCTGCAGGTTGCCTGTCGTTATGCTTACACCATGGCCCAGGGGAGTGGATTGAACGAAGATCTGGTAACGACGCTGCCGATTTTACTCGGGCTCCGGCTTACTCCGGACCAATTGAGTAACTATCCGAAACTGCTCAGCGAGGAGATCGGTACCTGGTTCAGGAAAAACAGACCGGTGGAAACGAATGCTTCGCTGATCTTTTCCGTGGAGGCCTATTCACAACTTGATCCACTGGTCAATTCCAGTTTGCCCTTGCTGCGGGTTACGCACCTGGAATTGAGCTTGAATAATATCTCCAACATGTCGGACATCAAAAAGGAAACGGATAATCACGAACAATAACAATATTATGGCCGATCAGGGATTCACAGGGTATATAACTGAATTCGCGGGAGCGATCAGGAAGAATGGTACCGCTGTCATGGAAACGACGGCGGATATTGAAGCGTTGATCAAAGACATCCTGAACTACCTGTCCAATGACGATAATATAGCGGACATAAAGGCGAATGTCCGGAGTGCAATGGAATCCCTGCAGGAGAGCCTGGAAGCCGGTGAGTTGTTGGATGCCGATACCCTGAAAACGCAATTCGGTAATATTATTGACCAGGTTAGCGCGGCCATCGATGTAGATCTTCGGGCTCCACTGGATGTGGATAACATCTTCCAAACGATCACGGATAACATTCCCGATGCCGCATTTCCTCCGGCACTGGAACCGGTGTATGTGAAGATCAAGGACTTTTTGGAAGGTATTGAGCTGGATAATCTTCAGGTACGCGTAAAAACTATTCAGGAGCCTGTAGCGAAGCCGCAAAGCGGAACCGCAAGTGACGCCAGTTCACTCTTTACTTCCGTAGGTACTGCTGCTTTGCCGAGTAATTTCGACGTTTTTGACCAGGGCTCATCCGGAACAACAGCCGCTCAGGCCGGTGACCCGGCACCTGAAGATGTGCTTGATGGTGTTCTCGAAAAGATATCAAATGCCTTTACGCCTGGTGAAGGTGGCACGGATTTGATCGCCGTAATAATGGAAAAACTGGAAACGGCGATAATTGAATCGGGATTTTACAGTGAACTGGATACCAGACGGGAAGCGTTCATCAGCGCAGTGACCGGAAGTGACCTTACAGTTGAAAAGATACTGGATGCGGTAATTGAATTGCTTTCCGGCTTGATAGAAAGTGCCATCAATGCATTGATCGATGTGCTGGAGTACCTGCTTGACGATCTGAAGGAAATTGTCCGGATCATCCAGGATAATTTGCTGGATCCTGGAACGGGTACGCTCGTTGAAGCATTATTTGAGCAGTTCGGCATCCAGGATCTGTTACCGGATTACGAACTGGGGATGCTCAGTATGCCCGCTTTTTTGATTGGTTTGCCGGTTGCCTTGCTTTCAGTTGCTGTAACAGGTGAAAAGCCTGTGTTCCCCAATTTTTCCCCAAATGATGATGACGAGGCTCAGAAAAACAAGGCGATGGGCGCCATTCAGCTTTGCAAAGTATTGCTCCCTTTTATTGGACAGGGCTCTTATGAACTCAGCAGATATAAGGCCAAAAAAGGACTATCCATAGGGATAGGCACTTTGGGAGATTTATCTGCCCTGGCGTTCGATTCTTATGAGCAGTTTTCGGATATCCCTGGTGCGGATGAAAAAACTGAAAAGCAAGCGCTGTGGTACTTTGAGTTGGCTGTGCTTGCAGCGAACCTGTTTATAATGCTCGCCAAGCTTTATGAGGATTATAAGGACCTTTCAGAAAATAAAACGCAAAGCACGGCACAGCATCGGGTGGAAATTTTCTGGCCATCTATCCAAACGGCCATGGAATTGTTGAATATTGGCTTTTCCAGTATCGTATACTATTCAACAGATGAAACAGAAAGGGAAGACCCCGAGGCTTACTTTTGGCTTGATGCGCTCCCGGGGCTTATAGAGAATGTATTTTCCTTTGGTTATACATACATCGATACAAAGGTGGAACAAATGGTGGATAACAATGAGGATCTATTGGATAAACTTTCCATTAAATTAACAAGCCTTTTAGAGGATGATCCTGCTTTATGGACATCAGGTTGGGATATTAATGACCCAATGTATTTGTTCTATACCAAAATAGAAGTTG
>SBHD01000363.1 GCA_006226345.1 Bacteroidota bacterium
GTGCGATTTCCCCGCAAGTGCCTGCATTGCTCTGTGACCAAGAAAAAGTGACAAATCCAGTTGAATTAGTACTGCCTCCGTCCGTCCCTGGGGTCTTGGAAGAAAAGGTTGGATTGAAGGATTCATTGATGTAGCTGCCGCCGCCGCCGCCTCCATTCTTTGTGGACCCGGCGCCACCGGAGTAGCCGCCACCGCCACCACCGCCGCCATGGCCAGCGGCGCCACCAGTGAAACCGTATCCTCCATCGCCTTTTTCAAATGAAGACCCGGAAAAGGGGCTTTTGCCATGCATTAAACTTATTTTACTATTTGGCAAAAGCGCATAACTACCGTTGCCGTCTGTAACGAGAGCATAATTGATGAATTCAAGCATGCTGCCGCCTCTTTTTTCTGTATTGTCAAAACAAAAAACGCTGCCACCAGCTTGGCCCGGTGCAACAAACAAGCCGTCATCGTGGCTATCAGAACAGCCACCATTTACCCCTGCATTTCCTCCGTCCACATCATCTCCTTTTTCAATATCATTAGCCCCAAGGCCTTTATGTTGTGCACTGCCCCCGAGATTGGCGCCGCCGCCGCCGCCGCCTGCAACCATCAGTATTTTCCAATTGGGACCAATGGGGTCTTTCCCTGGCGGGAGATACACCACCGCAGAAGAACCACCACCGCCGGCAAATGCATCATTTCCGCAGTTCACTTTATGATCCTGACCGTTGCCTCCGGAAAATACCCGAAGAATACCTCCCGGTTGCAGGTAACCCGAACCCGAGCCGATGGGGAAAGTAGCTATCACCGTTGCCGCTGAACCTCCTTTCGCCGTCTTTTTATTAAAACAGAGCCCATTATCATCAATAATGGCATGTCCCCCGTCACCCCCCTTTACGGTTATCGTGATCTGCGTAATATCATCACCGATCATGCGGTCTTCGGGCAAACGACCATTGTAAGTATAACCGCTACAGTAATCCAAAAGAGCTTGTGCATTGGAATAATTGACCATCCCCAGGAAGAATAGAAACCCCAGGACGGTTGGCAATTTTTTCAAAGAAAAAATACTTGGTTTAATCATGATAAAAAGATTTTGTGTGCAGTAATACGGGGGTGCACTGCAAAGGTGGGAGGGGGCCGCACAAGGAGCGTGGACTATATGCGCATCGGCATGAACTATATGCGCATTGGGCGATTACTCCCTTGTTTCACTGGGGTTTTCGCCAAATTCTTCGGCGTAGGACCTGGAGAAATAGGACGAATCGGAGAAGCCGACATCATAGGCTACCTCCTTGACGGAAAGCGCCGTGGTGCGCAATAATTGCCGGGCTTTCTGCAAGCGGAGGGTGCGCAGAAATATTGCCGGGGCCTTCCCTGTCAATGCTTTGACCTTCCGGCCGAGTTGGGACCGGCTCAACAGCATTTCCTGGCTAAGCGCATCGAGATCGAATTGAGGGTCTTCCATCCGTTCTTCGAAAATTTCTTTCAGCCTGGTGATAAAAGCATCCTGCTGCTGAATGCCGACATCCGCTGTCGGAGGCGGGGCATTTTCCAGGTTGCGGTAACGGGCCTGCAGGCGTTGACGCAGCGTGAGCAAATTCTGCAGGGTGATGCTCAATTCGCGCTTGTCGAAGGGCTTGGCCAGGTAGGCGTCTGCGCCCCGTTGCAGGCCGGCAATCCTGGATTCTATATCTGCCTTGGCGGTTAGCAGGACGATGGGTATATGACTGGTGCGGTCGTCGGTCTTCAGTGTATGGCAAAGCGTGAAGCCATCGACTCTTGGCATCATGACGTCGCTGACGATGAGGTCGGGTATGGATTCAAGGGCCTGGTCGACCCCTTCCTGACCATCGGCTGCGAAAAGCAGCTGATAGTTTTCTTCCAAACAGGTGATCAGGTACTCCATGACGTCCGGATTGTCTTCCACGATCAACAAAGAAGGAAGGTCTCCAGGTTGGTCAGCGATGTGCCCGTTATGCGATCGTTTTTCAGGCACTGCCTGGGCGACGGGAATATCCGGTATGCTCTCTGCAGGATCTGCTTTTTGGGTGATGGGAAGCTGGACGGTAAATGTAGAGCCCCGTCCCGGCACACTGTCTACGTTGATATTTCCCTCCAGGAGAAGTACCAACTCCTGGGTCAGCGCCAGTCCAATACCGGTGCCTTCGCCCTCGCGGCTCGGGGCGTCATCTACCTGGTAAAAGCGGTCAAAAATTTGCGGCAGTTTTTCAGGCGCTATGCCTATGCCGGTATCGGCTACGCGGATTTGATAGTAGGGAGGAGTCGCTGCTTCAAAAAATTCCAGTGCTATCGATACTTCGCCACCGGGCGGGGTGAATTTGAGGGCATTCGTCAGCAGGTTGGATACGATGCGGAGCAATTTTTCAGGATCGTAATCGAGCGCCCGGACTTCTTGCGAAGAGGCAAACTTCAATTGAATGGATTTGCCCGATGCCAGGGATTGAAAAGACTCCAGAATATACCGCATGTATTTCACTACATCCCCCAAAATGGACTGGGTTTGCAAATTACCGGATTCCAGTTTCCGAAGATCCAGTATCTGATTGATCAGTTCGAGCAGGTGGTTGGAATTTCGTTGGATCAGTCTCTTTACCCGTTCATTTTCCCGGATCTGTTCTGCCATTCCGTTGATCACCGTAAGTGGGGTCCGAAACTCATGGGAAATATTGGTAAAAAAGCGGGATTTGGCCTGGTCGAGCGACTTGAGCTGTTCCGCCTGGGCTTCGATCAAGCTTTTATCCTCTTCGATCTTTTTAGTTCGCTCCTGTACCAGCTGCTGAAGCCGATGTCGTTCAAATCGTTCTTTGACCAGCCACAGAATGGGGAACGCGGAAAGCACCAGGAAGAGCAAAATGTAGAACCAGGTTTCTTTGTAGAAAAATTCTTTGGCCTGGATGGATATCCGCACGTTCGTCGTGCTTTCCCGGCCACGGTAGTCCGTACCCCGGATGACCAGGTCATATTTTCCGGCCGGCAGATTGGTCAGGATCAATTCGGGCTGATTGCCCAGGAAAATCCATTCGGAGGCGTTCTCTTTTCCAGGCCATTCCAACCGGTAGGCATACCTGTTTTCCTGAATTCCCTGATATTCCGAGAGGGCAACCCGGACTTTCAGGTAGCGCTGGGCAGCCGGCAGCGTAAGGGAGACGGAATGGTTCAGGTGCAGGTTTTGTGTGGTATCCTTACCCAGGGTTTGATCAAAATAACTCAGTTGGGACAGAAAAACCTGGAGCTCGCGTTTTGAAATGTACTGCTGTTTGACCTGTTTGGGGTGGATGAGCGTGGTGCCGGAAACGGAACCAAACAAGATCGTTCCATCGCTGGCGGCCAGGCTGGAAAACCGGTTGCCTTCATTGGAAGCCAGGCCATCTTCCGCATAGAGTTTGATCAGGAATTTCCCGCTTGAGTCAATCAGGTTGATGCCATTGTATGTGTTGACCCACCGAACACCTTCCTCGTCTTTCAAAATGCCGATCGCAGTATTGTTGGAAAGTCCCCGGCTCTCGTCGATGATCTTTAGGCTTCCGGAAGCCGGGTTGTAAATTTGTACACCTCCACTTCCGGTCCCCAGCCAGATGTCCCCATTCGAGCCTTCATCGATGCAATAAATGTCGTCTTGTTGGAAGGGTAGATTTTCATGAAGTTTTATGGCTTCATTATTTTTGAGATTCACCCGCCAAAGTCCATTATCTGTTCCCGCCCACAGGTATCCGTCGGACAGTTTCTTCATTTGAAAAACCGAATTGGCGAAATGGAGTGTACTGTCTCCAACCATCGCCGGGATCAAGTGCTTCGCAGCGATATCATAGTAGTAAAGGTCGGAAGTGTTTTGATGCACCAGGGCGATCAGATGGTCGTCCACCATGGCGTTTCTGTAGGAAGGGATCCCCACCTCAAGTATATCGCATTGATGCGATTGGAGTTTGTATTGGATCAGAAATGTACTCTCCCCCCCCAAAGGAATAAAAATGTTCCCATGCCCATCTGAGGGGAAATCTGCCAGGTTTGCAAAAGTGCTGTCCGCTAAACATGCATGTTCTGTGGTTGAGCTTGGCCGATAAACACCCTCTTTTGCATCCAGGATCAGCGAATGTTGGCTCTCACTCTTGATCAGGAATTTATCCGGGCCCAGTTCGGCAAAGCCACGCGTACCACCCGTTGGAAAAGACTGGATGGCTTCAAATGGTTTCAACTCGATCATTCCGATGCCTCCAGAAGCCGTGATCAGGAGATTTCTTCGAAAATCATCTCCCTTTACCTGGTTAATCAACGCCCGCGCATCGGGCAATTTTTCCTTGAACGCTATGAAAATTTTTGAATAATCAAGGACTTTTCCACTTTTCTGCTCGATCAGCAGCCAAACCGGAATAGCATCTTCTGAATTTTTTTTGACCAGCACATTTCCAGCTCGATCTACGAAAAGATTATCAAATGTGCCGTTAAAACTTTTAGGCGCGGCGCTCCTCGAAAGGAATGGAATAAATCTATCCGTGGACTTATCCAGTTTTTCGAAACAAACCCCTTTATTTAAATAGGAAACAAATACATCTCCATCCTTATTCTCTACCAATCCATTGATCCAAATTAAACCCTTTACCGGCGGATCAGATACCCGGTTTTGAAATTTCTGAAAGCGGTGTTCTACCAGATCATATTTCCAAAAGTAGGAATCTCTTTGCTCCCAAAACCAGATGGCCTCTTTTTGCGGAAGCAACATGGGCCTGACAAAAACCCCGGGTTTGAATGGGTACCTATGCCACGGAATACTGGCGATGCTTTGAAACCCGGAGTCTTCCCATTTAAACAGGGAGTATTTCTCTTGATCCAAAGTCAGCATAAAATACCCGTATTCGGGATGGTAGGCTACTTTACAGATCCTGCCATTCTCCCCTAATTGACCCTTCAATGAATACAGGCGTAACTGGTCATTCTCCGGGTTAAAGAAGAAAATACTTTCCCGCAATGCACCCTGTTCATGAAACATCCCAT
>SBHD01000005.1 GCA_006226345.1 Bacteroidota bacterium
GAAATTGCATTTCCGCCGAACCATAAAACACCACAAACCTCCCCCTAAACAGGTACTTCCCGGGCTGCCCTTTTTACGGCGGAAATACAATTTCCGCTGGACAAAGCCGAAATATAATTTCGGCCTACGAGCGTTCGAAGAGCCACCAGGAAGGCTTGCGTTTCACAATGCGGTAGTTCTCAAACAGGTATTTGCGAATGTGCGTCACCGCCTCTTCCGGATCATCGGTGAACAGGATCAGGTCCAGATCCTCTGGCGAAATGGTACCTGCTTTGGCCATGTGATCCAGGTGTTCGCGCAGGGGCTGGAAAAATTCCGTACCCATAACGACCATCGGAAAGTCTTCGATCTTGCGGGTCTGGATAAGCGTAAGCGTTTCAAAAAGCTCATCCATGGTGCCAAATCCGCCCGGCATAATGATAAACGCATAGGAGTATTTGACCAGCAAGACCTTCCGGATAAAAAAGTAGCGGAACGTTACAAATTTATCGAGGTAGGGATTTTCCTTTTGCTCATGGGGCAGTACAATGTTGCAGCCGATGGATGTGCCTCCGGCTTCCCGGGCGCCCCGGTTGGCGGCCTCCATAATACCAGGGCCACCACCAGTCATGATCGCCAGACCCAGATCACGGGCGGCATAGGCACTCACTTGGCGGGCCAGTTCATAGTACCGGTGCCCTTCTTTGAACCGGGCGGAGCCAAATACAGTAATGGCGGGACCGGTAAAATGCAAAGCGCGCAGCCCGCGGATCAGTTCCCAGAATACCCGCAGGGCAAAGCCCAATTCGTATGTACGGCTCTTCGGGCCTTCCAGCCAGACCGATTCGTTTCGTTTGATCAGCGGGCGACGTTGTTTGGGTTTGGACATACAGAACAGGTTTCAGTTATGAAGGAACAAAGCAAAGGTAAAAACTCAACACGATCCGGGTATACCCACTTCATGGCCGGAATGGCTACCTTTGCAGCCCCAATGCACCACAGGGTGCGGGCAACAGCAACAAGGAAACCCAATGGCAGAGCAGAATTTTGTTGATTACGTAAAGATCCTGTTTCGTTCCGGCAAAGGCGGAGCAGGCAGTGTGCATTTTCACCGGTCGGCGGCCGTACTTAAAGGCGGACCCGACGGCGGTGACGGCGGCCGGGGTGGCCATATTATCCTAGAGGCTGATCCGCAGGAATGGACGTTGCTGGACCTCAAATTCACCCGGCATATTTTTGCCAAAAACGGGCAGCCGGGCCGGGGTGGCCTCAAGACCGGCTCTGATGGTGGAGATATTATCGTAAAGGTACCGCTTGGCACCGTGGCCAAAGACGCCGAAACCGGCGAGTTCCTGATGGAGATCACCGAACCGGGCGACCGGAAGATCCTGCTTACCGGCGGCCGGGGTGGCAAAGGCAACGACTTTTTTAAATCCTCCACCAACCAGGCACCCAAATATGCCCAACCCGGCGAACCAGGCGAGGAACGGATGATCATCCTCGAACTGAAGGTCCTGGCCGATGTCGGACTGGTAGGGTTCCCGAATGCCGGAAAAAGCACGTTGCTGAGTGCGGTGAGCGCCGCCAAGCCCAAGATTGCCGATTATCCATTCACTACCCTGGTGCCGCAGCTCGGCATTGTGGAAGCCCGGCCCGGCCAGTCGTTTATCATGGCCGACATCCCCGGCATTATCGAGGGCGCACATGAAGGCCGCGGCATCGGACACCGCTTTCTGCGGCATATTGAGCGCAACAGCGTACTGCTGTTCATGATACCTGCCGATACCGACCGCAACCTGGCCGAAGAATACGATATTCTGATCCGCGAGCTGCAGGAGTTCAACCCCGAACTGCTCGACAAGCCCCGCATTCTGGCGATCAGTAAAGCCGACCTGATCGACGACGACCTCGAGGCCATGCTGCGCGAAACCCTCCCGCCGGGAGTACCGGCGATCTTTATTTCAGCGGTAACCGGCAAGCAGATCCAGCAGCTTAAGGACCAGCTCTGGAAAGCGCTGAATGCCGGGTTTGCCTGATTTTTCCTACAGACTTACGGTTCCTGCGCAGTTTTCAGCAGTATTGCGCTAAATTTGCGCCGCAATTTCCAATTTCCATTTTTCCAACATCCACACATGACATCCCGCGAAATTCGCCGCCAGTTTCTCGACTTTTTTGCTTCCAAAGCGCATAAGATCATACCCTCGGCGCCCATCGTAGCCAAGAGCGACCCCACGCTCATGTTTATCAACTCCGGCATGGCGCCGCTCAAGGACTTTTTCCTCGGCAACCAGACGCCGCCTGCACCCCGTGTGGCCGATACCCAAAAATGCCTGCGCGTAACCGGCAAGCACAACGACCTGGAAGATGTAGGCCGCGACGGCTACCACCACACCATGTTCGAAATGTTGGGCAACTGGTCGTTTGGCGATTATTTCAAAAAAGAAGCCATCGAGTGGTCGTGGGAACTCCTGACGGAAGTGTACAAACTGCCCAAAGACCGGCTCTATGTGTCGGTTTTCAAAGGCGACGAAGCGGAAAAACTGCCCTTCGACCAGGAAGCTTTCGATGAATGGAAAAAATACGTGTCTGAAGACCGCATTCTGGCCTTCGGCAAAAAGGACAATTTCTGGGAAATGGGCGACCAGGGCCCCTGCGGTCCCTGCTCGGAGATCCATATCGACCTGCGCCCCGACACCGAGCGTGCAAAAAAGCCGGGCAGCGAACTGGTCAATGCCGACGACCCTAATGTGATCGAGGTCTGGAACAACGTGTTCATGGAGTTCAACCGCCGCGCCGACGGCTCTCTCCTGGAACTGCCGGCCAAAAGTGTGGATACCGGCATGGGCTTCGAGCGCCTGGTACGCGCTGTACAGGGCGCCTCATCCAACTACGATACTGATCTCTGGAAACCCCTGTTTGAGTTTCTGGAAAACTTTTCGGGCATCAAGTACACCGGCACCTATCCCGAGGTTGACGCCAAATGGTCGAAAACCGATGTGGCCATGCGCGTGGTAGCCGACCACCTGCGCGCCGTGTGTTTTACCATTGCTGACGGCGAACTGCCTTCCAACACCGGCGCCGGTTATGTGATCCGCCGTATCCTGCGCCGCGCGGTGCGGTACTACTATTCGGTCCTCAACCTGAAAGAGCCCGTGCTGTACCGCATGGCGCCGATCCTCGCGGAGGAGTTTGGCGATGTGTTCCCGGAATTGAAGGCACAGATCGATTTTGTGGTAAAGGTGATCCTGGAGGAAGAGAAATCGTTCCTGCGCACGCTGGAAAGTGGCCTGAACCGCATTGAAGGCCTGGAGGTCCGCAATAAAACGATCGACGGCCAGCAGGCATTCGAACTGTACGACACCTACGGATTCCCTATCGATCTGACCCGCCTGATCGCTGCCGAAAAAGGCTGGTCGGTAGACGAGCCCGGTTTTGAAAAGGCCCTGCAGGCGCAAAAAGACCGCTCCCGCAAAGACGCCCTTAAGGAAGTGGGTGACTGGGAAGTGCTGCGCGAGGAATCCAACCCGGAGTTTGTCGGCTACGATCAGCTTGAACTGCGCGATGCACATGTGGTCAAATACCGCACGGTGATGCTCAAAAACAAACCACAGTACCAGATCGTACTCAACCGTACCCCGTTCTATCCGGAGGGCGGCGGCCAGGTGGGCGACACCGGCTGGCTGGAGTTTAGCGACGAAAAAGTGCGGGTGCTCGACACCAAAAAAGAAAACGACCTGGTTATCCATATCGTGGAAAAACTGCCTAAATACATGCAGGATCCCACGGTGCATTGCCATGTCGATGCCCGCAAACGCCACCTGACGGAAAACAACCACTCTGCCACCCACCTCCTGCACGCCGCCCTCCGCAAAGTGCTGGGGACGCATGTGCAACAGAAAGGTTCGTACCTCGACGAAAAGACCCTGCGCTTCGACTTTGCCCACTTCCAGAAGGTGACGGATGAAGAGTTGGCCGAGATCGAGCAGATCGTCAACGAAAAAATCCGGGAAAACATCGCCCTGGAAGAATCCCGCAACCTGCCCATCGAAGAGGCGCAAAAAGCAGGAGCCATGATGCTCTTTGGTGAAAAGTACGGCGAAACCGTGCGTATGATCACCTTTGACCCCGGCTACTCCCGCGAACTTTGCGGTGGTTGTCATGTGCAGCAGACCGGCCAGATCGGCTTTTTCAAGATCACTGCTGAAACGGCCGTAGCAGCCGGCGTCCGCCGGATCGAAGCCCTCACTGCCGAAGCAGCCGGTGAGTATATCAGCACGATCGACCGCGAAGTATCGGCGATCAAACTGATGCTCAAAGCCAAGGAACCCGCCAAGGCCGTACACGACCTGCAGGAAGAGAACAAGCGCCTCCAAAAGGAGATCGAGCGGCTTATACAGGAGCAGGCCAATGCCCTGCGCGACGGCCTGCGCAACAAGGTAGAGCAGGTGGGCAAGGTGCAATTCCTCGGCGCCGTACTGCCGCTCAACGATGCCAACGCCATTAAAACCCTGGCGTTCGAACTCGAACGCGAAATAGGCAATGCCGTTATCGTCTTCGGCTCGGTCAATAACGACAAGCCGCAGCTGACGATCAAGATCAGCGACAACCTGGTAAAGGATAAAAGCCTGAATGCCGGCACCATGGTGCGCGAACTGGCGCAAAAATTCCTCAAAGGCGGTGGCGGTGGCCAGCCGTTCTTTGCCACTGCCGGCGGCAGCGATGCGTCGCAACTGAAAGAGGCGGTGGAAGCAGTGAAAGGGTATTTGTAGTTGGAAATCGAATATCGAACCGTAGAATAGCCAATGTCGAAGTAGGGGGGAAATGGCAGGCACCAGCGTTGATATTTATTTTTAGCGTTGGCTTGCCCCATCCACCGACCCAAATCCTTGGACATTGGCTATTCTGCAGTTCGATATTCGACATTCAGACCCGCTTCCTTACATTTAAGCCGTACCAATACCTCCGCCCTATGCTCCGGCTGCTCGTCCCGCTGTTTTGCCTGACCATACCCAACCTGA
>SBHD01000070.1 GCA_006226345.1 Bacteroidota bacterium
CTGGAAAAAGCCACAGAACTGGGTATCCATCAAATCACCCCGCTGCTCTGCCAACGTTCCGAACGCCGGAATATCCGGACCGACCGGCTGGAAAAAATTCTGGTATCAGCCATGAAACAATCCCTGCAAAGCCGACTCCCCCTGCTGCAGCCACTTACGCCTTTTTCAGACGTCGTACGGCAGGCCACCGAACCCCGGCGTTGTATCGCCTGGTGTGCCGACCAACCCCCTCCCCACCTGAAAACACATTTGCAGGTGCCAGCCGACACCCTTGTCCTGATCGGTCCGGAAGGTGATTTTTCACCCGAAGAAGTGGCCTTGGCAGCGCAATACGGCTTTATTGAGGTTAGCCTGGGCGATACGCGTTTGCGTACCGAAACGGCTGGCCTGGCAGCAGTTATGTCCTTCCATTTGGCCTGACGGTCTTTATCGACAAAAAATATTCCCCTGCCGAGTTTCAATCCGGCGTCGTCGTGGAAAGTGGCGACCAATGCTGCCAGGGAATATTTTTGTTAAAAAATGTTAAATCATGCTGCTCGATCTTATGTCTTGGTGGGAAGCACTTGGCAATGCAGAGCAATGGTTTTGGGCTATAGCCTTGGTTTCCAATGTTTTATTCGCCCTATACCTGGTTGTGCAATTTGCCGGTGGCCACGATACCGATATTGATGGGGATGTGGATGTTGGCACCGACATCGAAGTCCATGACGGCGATACCGGCTTTACCATACTCAGCCTGCGCAGCCTGCTGGCATTCGGGATGTTTATGGGATATTCCGGCGTGGTGGCGATGAGCCTGGGAACCGGTTGGTTTGTGGCACTGCTCATTGGCCTCGCAGCTGGTACACTGGCAGCCTGGCTGGCCTATCGCCTGCTTCGCCTGGTGCTCCGGCTCCAGTCTTCCGGCACGCTCGACATCCAGAATTCCATTGGCCAGACCGGTCAGGTATACCTGCCCATTCCGGCACAAGCCGGGGGTATGGGCAAGGTGATGGTGGAAATACAGGGCGCGATGCGCGAACTGGATGCTGTTTCCGAATCGGAGGCTATTCCCACCGGCACTGAGGTACTGGTCGTCGGACTGACGGATGATGACATTCTCATTGTCCAGCCCTTTCAGGCACTGCCCGGTAACCAAAAGATCCACCAGTTGATCAGCATTTGACCCGAAGTACCGTTCCGGCTGACGTGGTATTTGTTTTGTGCTCCAGAGGTATAAGCGCTTTTTAAATTGGGCTTTTCAAATTGACATTTTGACTTTCAGCACATTTTCCCGGACAGGGAAATTCCCTTAAAGTCAAATTTGAAAAGAGCGATTTGAAATTTGAAAAGTGTTTTACCAGTGTTGGGGGGGCAGAATACCGCGTGTCCGGAACACCCGACAAGTAAGCACTCAAACTACTATTTTTCCATACCAAATCTGAATACTTATGACTGCAATAGTGTTATTAATTGCCTTTTTGATCGTATTTCTGATCATAATGGGCGGCGTTTTTATCTCGCGCTATAAGCGCTGCCCTTCCGACAAGATCCTGGTGGTGTACGGAAAAACTACCGCTGGTCAGTCTGCAAAATGTATACACGGTGGTGCCGCATTCGTGTGGCCGATCATTCAGGCTTACGAATTCCTGGACCTGACCCCGATCTCCATTGATGTAGACCTGCGCAATGCCCTGAGCAAGCAGAATATCCGCGTGGACGTACCCTCGCGGTTTACGGTGGGGATTTCCACCGAACCAGCCATTATGACCAATGCCGCCGAGCGTTTGCTGGGACTTAATATGAACGATATCCGCACCGTAGCCCATGACATCATCGTGGGCCAGATGCGCCTGGTGATCGCGACCATGGATATCGAAGAGATCAATGCCGACCGCGACAAATTTTACAGCAACGTTTCCCATCACGTGGAAAGCGAGCTGAAAAAGATCGGTCTCCGCCTGATCAACGTGAACGTAACGGATATTCACGACGAGTCCGGTTACATCCAGGCACTGGGTAAAGAAGCCGCCGCCAAAGCCATCAACGATGCGCGTGTATCGGTAGCCCTGAAGCAGCGCGACGGTTCAATCGGTGAGGCCGACGCCCAGCGCGAAATGCGGATCAAAGTATCTGAAACGCAGGCACTGGCCACCATTGGTGAAGCCGAAGCCACCCAGATGCAACGCGCCAAAGTAGCGAATGCCGAGGCTATAGCAGCGGCAGGAGAAGCGGAAGCCCAACAGCTGCAACGGATCAAAACGGCCGAAGCCAATGCCCGTGCCGTAGCAGGGGAGAACGAGGCTAAAATTCAGATCGCCAAATCCGAGGCAGAACGCCGGCAGGCCGAGGCAGAATCTCTTCGTGCAGCCATGACTGCGGAGAAGGTACAGTCGGCTAAAGCTCTTGAAGATGCCTATAAGGCCGAGCAGGCCGCCGAGCAGGCACGGGCACTGCGGGAAAAAGCCAGCCGCGAGGCCGACGAGGTCGTCCGGGCTGAAATAGACAAACGCAAAGCCGAGATCGCAGCCGAGGCGCAGGCCGAGCAGATCCGCCGCGTAGCCAAGGGTGAAGCA
The DNA here is from genome assembly GCA_006226345.1 of Bacteroidota bacterium. GTDB lineage: Bacteria > Bacteroidota > Bacteroidia > Chitinophagales > Saprospiraceae > M3007. The sequence continues at coordinate 2,556 of SBHD01000070.1, forward strand.
GACGCTATCTATATGAAACAGGAGGCTGAGGCTCGTGGCTTGCTGGAGATCCTCAACAAACAAGCCGAAGGTTTTCAGCACATTGTCAACTCCGCTGGTGGTGACACCCGTGATGCGGTGTTGTTGTTGATCGCCGACAAACTCCCCGAACTGGTCAAAACCCAGGTTGAAGCCATTAAGGGTATCAAGATCGACAAGGTCACGGTCTGGGAAGGTGGTGGCAACGGCAATGGTTCGGCCAACGGACAAGGCAACTCCACTGCCAAATTCATCTCCGGATTGTACCAGGCCGTGCCGCCGCTCAACGACCTGTTCAATATGGCCGGCATGGAACTGCCCAATTATCTGGCCAAACAAAAACAACTGGCCGACCCGGCGGCAAAACCGCAAAACGACGTCGACAAAACACCCGACAAGCCCAAAACTGACGGGGACCAACCGGCGACGAAATAAAACAAGGTTGAATGTTCGTGGAAGTCAGGGCGCGCAGGGAAGTACCTGCGCGCCGGCTTTCCCGGATCCGCCTCTCCTTTTCCCCGATCGTTTTCAGGTATAAACCCCAGGTTGCTCCCCGGATATCCCGGGGCAGGGAACCAATTTTACCAGACAAGTACGCACATCGCTATGAAACAAAAACCACATGCCCTGGCCGGCATAGCCGCGCCTGTTCTGTTTATCGGTACCTACTTACTCGTAACAGCCGTTTGGCCCGGATTCAACCACCTGACTCAGCCTGTCAGCGCGATAGGCGCTGTAAAGGCGCCTTATGGCTTCGTCTGGAATGTCGCCGGATGTATCGGCACCGGATTGCTGACCGCTTTTTTTGCGCTCGGGCTCCATCGCGCAGTAGCCACGGATACAGATAGCAAACTCCCCTTTTTCGGCTTGTTCTTTTCCGGTATATTTATGACCCTCACCGGCATATTTCCGGAGGTTCCCGGCCAGCCCGAAACAATACTCCACGGGCTAACGCTGGTAGGGTGCCTTCTCTCGTTTTTACTGGCCGCGTTTACCTATCCGGCCTTGTTAAGACAATCTCCTTTCTGGAATAAAACGATCGTGCCGTCACTGATCCTCGCCTGGTCCTGCATCCTGAGCTGTTTTCTCAAAACACCTCAGGCGCCGGGGATCAGCCAACGTGCCGGTTTTCTTTTTTACCTGCTCTGGATCGGCTACCTGGCCTTCCACCTGCTCCGGTTTGAGGATTCCCAGCATGCCTGACCCGGGGTCAGAACAACACGTGCCACATTTCCACTACCCAACCCCACACTGCAGATACCACCTGGAAGGTCATCCAGAACAGTCCGGCCAGAAAAACCACAAACAAGAATAACAGGATGAGGACCGAAGTACCCAGGTCCGGCGGTTGTTCTGTTTCCGCATAATATTGCCGCAACAGGTCTACATTCCGGCGATTGGCCTTAAAACCAACATCGAACAGGTCGCCGAGCAGGGGAATGGACCCCGCCAGGGCATCTATGACCAAATTGCCCATCATGCGCAGCAAAACTAGGGGGCCGGCCCCCCTTTTCATCAGGACAGAAAACAGAAGCCCCGAAAGACAAAACCCGATAATGTCGCCCGCATAGGGAACAAGCCCGATCAGGGCATCCAGACCAAACCGTATCTGCGTACCAGGGATCCGGAAACGGCTGTCCATCCAGTCAGCTATTACCTCCAGCCGGACAATATCATCCGCCGGTTCGGTTATATCGGAAAACTCAGGTTCTTTTTCCATGCTACCGGCAAATCTAACAGAACTTGTGGAATGGCCTCTGAAAATGATCTTGTACGGCCGGGCAAAAAAGCAGTATAAACACAGCACTTTTTGAGCAGAACGGGAATTTCCGTGTTTATGAGACGAAACGCGGGTGTTTGCAGTTATAAACACCTGCGTTTCGTGCTGTATTCGGCGCAAAGCAGTGCGTTAAACGTAATATTTTCACAGACTGCTTCATGCCAGATATAAAATACCCGAACTTAGAGCCCGCATTTCGCTTCACTAACCCGGTTGTCCGATGAATTTGTCCGACCTGTCCCTCCGCCGCCCGGTACTTGCCACCGTAATGAACATCCTGATCGTCGTTTTTGGTGTGATCGGATATTCTTATCTCGGTGTCCGGGAATATCCGGCCATTGATCCGCCAACGATCAATATCCGTACCTCCTACACGGGCGCTAATGCCGAAGTAGTGGAAAGCCAGATCACCGAGCCCCTGGAAAAAGCCGTCAACAGTGTTGCCAGTATACGGGCGATTTCATCGCAGTCGGCACTCGGAACCAGCTCGATCACCGTGGAATTCGACCTGGGGGTCGATCTGGAACGCGCGGCAAACGATGTGCGAGACAAGGTGGCCCAATCCCAGCGCAACCTGCCGCAGGACATCGATTCACCACCGGTTGTTACAAAAGCCGATGCCAATAGTGACCCGATCGTGTTCATTCCGATCCAGAGCAGTACCCGCAGTGTAATGGAGCTGTCGGATTTTGCCGAAAACGTACTGGTTGAAAAACTGCAAACCATCCCCGGAGTCAGTGAAGTACGGATCTATGGTCAGAAACGACCGGCTATGCGCCTCTGGATCGATCCGGTAAAACTGGCGGCACACGGCCTGACGGTACAAGATATCCAGACTGCACTCAATCGCGAAAACGTTGACCTGCCGGCCGGCAAACTCCGGGGCGATGCTACCGAACTCACGGTCAAAACCTTCGGACGCCTGCAAACCGAAGAAGACTTCAATAACATGATCGTGTACCAGACCGACGGGCAAACCATCCGGTTCCGCGATCTGGGTGAAGCCGTCCTTGGCCCGGAAAACGACGATTTTGGCGCACGGCGTAACAACGTATCCAATGTATCCCTGGCACTGATCCCGCAGCCCGGAGCCAACATGATCGAGATCACGGATGAGTTCAACAAGCGGTATGCCCAGATCCAGCAGGAACTTCCACCGGATGTCATCACTGAAACCGGCCTCGACAAATCGCGCTTCGTCCGGCGTGCGATCCTGGAAGTGGAGGAAACCCTGGCTATTGCTATTTCCCTGGTTATCCTGATCATTTACTTCTTCTTCCGCAACTGGACGATTGCCCTGCGCCCGTTGATCGATATCCCCGTTTGCCTCATTGGTGCCTTTTTCATCATGTACCTGTTTGATTTTTCCATCAATATCCTCACCCTCCTGGCCATCGTGCTGGCTACCGGTCTGGTAGTGGATGACGGGATCGTGGTGACGGAAAATATTTTCAAAAAACGGGAGCAGGGAATGGATAAGTGGACCGCTGCCCGCGAAGGGACCCGCGAGATCTTTTTTGCCGTTATTTCCACCTCCATCACGCTGGCGGTGGTGTTTATCCCGGTAATCTTCCTCCAGGGTTTTACCGGCCGGTTGTTCCGGGAGTTTGGTATTGTTGTGGCCGGCGCAGTGCTGATCTCCGCGTTTGTTTCACTTACCCTCACGCCCGTGCTGAACGTTAAACTCAGCCGGAAAAACACGAAGGACTATGGTTGGTTCTACCGGTTTACCGAGCCGTTGTTTCAGGGATTGGACCGCCTCTATGCCCGTACACTAGGCGCATTCATGCGGTTCCGCTGGGTAAGCCTCCTGATCCTGGTGGCCTGTTTTGCCGCAATCTGGCATTTTCAGCGTACACTCAAAACCGAACTTGCCCCCCTGGAAGACCGCAGCAGCATCCGTGGTGTCGTGGTAGCGCCGGAGGGCACTGATTTTGATGTTACGGAAAATATCATTTACCGCTTTTCCGAAATGGTGATGGACTCGGTGCCGGAATACCAGATGATCTTCGGGATCACGGCACCCGGCCGGACCGGCGGCGGTTCCAACGGCGGTTTTTTTAGTATTTCGCTGGTGGAGCCACAATACCGGGAGCGCAGCCAGCAACAGATCTATGATCAGCTCCTGGGTATGACCCGGCGGTTCACCGAAGCCCGTATTTTCCCCAACCAGGAGCAGACCATATCGACCAGTTTTGGCTCCAGCCTGTCGCTTCCGGTCCAGTTTGTGATCCAAAACCTGAACTTTGATAAATTACAGGAGGCGCTGCCCCAGTTCCTGGAAAAAGCAGGGCAGGACCCCACCTTTGCCAATGTAAATGTCGATCTCAAATTCAACAAACCGGAGATCCATATCGAGGTAGATCGCCTGAAGGCGGCTGAACTGGGTGTCAGTGTGCTGGACATCAGTCAGACTGTCCAGCTGGCCCTGTCCGGGCGCCGGTTTGGCTATTTCCTCATGAACGGCAAACAATATCAGGTGATCGGACAGGTCGACCGCGACGATCGCGACGAGCCGCTGGACCTGGCCAGCCTGTACGTCCGGAATAACAAAGGCGAAATGATCCAGCTCGACAATGTCGTCCGGCTCCGGGAAGCCAGCAGCCCGCCTACATTGTACCACTATAACCGGTATAAATCGGCTACCGTGAGTGCTGCACTGGCGCCAGGCAAGACGCTTGGCGATGGTATCCAGGCCATGGAAAGCATTTCCAAGGAGGTGCTGGACGACAGTTTCAACACCGATCTGAGTGGTGCTTCCCGCGATTTCAAAGAGAGCAGCGGTAACACCTCGTTTGCCTTTTTGCTGGCTCTTGGCCTCGTATACCTTATTCTGGCGGCACAATTCGAAAGTTTCCGCGATCCGTTCATCATCATGATCACAGTGCCTCTGGCTATTGCCGGCGCTTACCTAACCCTGGCCCTTACCGGCGATACGATCAACATTTTCAGCCAGATCGGCATGATCATGCTGATCGGCCTGGTAACCAAAAACGGTATTTTGATCGTAGAGTTTGCCAACCAAAAGATGCGGGCCGGTGTCGTTAACACCAAGGAAGAGGCCGCTGTGGAAGCAGCCAAGGCCCGGTTGCGGCCGATCCTGATGACCACACTGGCTACGGTACTTGGTGCTTTGCCTATTGCGCTGGCACTTGGCGCTGCAGCCACCTCCAGGATACCGCTCGGCGTGGTAGTGGTCGGCGGATTGCTGTTTTCCCTCATCCTGACCCTCTTCGTCATTCCGGCGATGTACAGTTACCTGAGTGGTAAAAAAAGAGGGCTGCCGGAAGAATTGAAAACGGCTGAAGATCTTGCCTCGGAGGCTTCAGCCACCCAACCAGCCGACGTGAACAATTGACGCGTTTGTTTAACCGTCGGGGGCGGCCGGTCCGGCAGATCTGCCGGACCTGATTTTTCTGCTTGTAAATCAACTGAAAAAGCTTTGTTGCATGCCAATAAAGCCTTACCTTTGCGCCCGCTTTTCGCGATCTGTCGTTTCCTGACGGTAGTTTTTGCGAAAACAAGGGTAACGGTTGCGCCCTGAAGTGCAGTCGGCAAACAGTAAAACAAAAAACGACTCCGAAAAGACCTTTCATTCAATTATGTTACTCGACGACGACAAAGAAATCACCCCGGAAGAAAACCAGACGCCTGCAGAAGAAACTACGCCCGAAGTAGAAGATACCGCAGCCGAAACCGAACAGCCTAAAAAAGAAGAAGAACCAGCCAAGGAAGAAGCGCCGGCTGTAGAGGCTGAGAAAGAAGAAGCACCTGCAGAAGAAGTGAAGGAAGAGGCTCCCGCCGTGGAAGCCAAAGAAGAAGCGCCTGCAGAAGAAGTGAAGGAAGAAGCGCCTGCAGAAGAAGTGAAGGAAGAAGCTCCCGCCGTGGAAGCCAAGGAAGAAAAGGCGGAGGAAGAAGCAGATGATAAAAAGGCTGCAAAACGTCCCCGCAAAACAAAAGCATCGGAATCCGAAGAGCCGGAAGCAGAAGCAACAGAAGAAGAACCGGCTGCTGCAGATGAAACTCCGGCACCTGCTCCCGCAGGTCCGCACGATGATTTCAACTGGAACATGGACAAGCGCGGCGCTATCGCCTACACCGATGACGAACGCGCCAAATACCTGGAGCAGTATGATCGCACCCTCAGCCATGTGGCCGAGAACGAGATCATCCGCGGTAAGGTAAGCGCCATCAGCAGCGGCGACGTGGTCCTGGACATCAACTACAAAAGCGACGGACTTGTTTCCCTCAACGAATTCCGCGACATGCCGGAGATCAAGACCGGTGACGAAGTGGAAGTCTATGTAGAAAGCCAGGAAGACAGCCAGGGGCAGCTGGGCCTTTCGCGCAAAAAAGCTAAGATCCTTCGCGCCTGGGAGAGTATTGTAGACTCCTTCAAAAACGGCACGATCATCAGCGGTACGGTTATCAGCAAGACCAAAGGTGGTCTGATCGTGGATTGCGGTGGACTGGAAACATTCCTGCCGGGCTCCCAGATCGATATCAAGCCGGTGATCGACTACGATCAGTATGTCGGCAAAATGATGGAATTCAAAGTGGTGAAGATCAACGAGCAGATCAAAAACGCCGTTGTCAGCCACAAAGCCCTCATTGAAAGCGACCTGGCCGAACAGCGCGAGCAGATCCTCGCCAGCCTTGAAAAAGGTCAGGTACTCGAAGGTATTGTTAAGAACATCACCGACTTCGGTGCATTCCTCGACCTCGGCGGCGTTGACGGCCTGCTGTATATCACCGATATCAGCTGGGGTCGTATCGGCCACCCGAGCGAAGTGCTGGAACTCAACCAGCGCATCAACGTTGTAGTGCTCGATTTCGACGAGAACAAAAAACGTATCAGCCTTGGCCTGAAACAACTGACGCCCCATCCGTGGGAGGTATTGCCGGAGGACATCACCGAAGGCGCAGTAGTTAAAGGCAAAGTGGTCAATATTGAAGACTACGGTGCATTTGTAGAGATCATGCCGGGTGTTGAAGGCCTGATCCACATCAGCGAGATCAGCTGGGGCAACCAGAGCGTCAATGCGAAGGAGTTCTTCACCATGGGCCAGGAAGTAGAGGCCCGCGTGGTAACGATCGATCGCGACGACCGCAAGATGTCGCTCTCAATCAAGCAACTTACCGCCGACCCCTGGAGCGAGATCGACGGGCAGTTCCCCGTTGGCAGCCGCCACACCGGTACGGTTAAGAACATGACCAACTACGGTATTTTTGTCGAACTGAGCGAAGGCGTAGGTGGCATGGTCCACATCAGCGACCTGAGCTGGACGAAGCGCTATGCACACCCGAGCGAGTTCACCAAAGTAGGGGAGCCGATCGAGGTAGTAGTGCTGGATATCGACAAGGAAAAACGTCAGATCAGCCTCGGACATAAACAAACGGAAGAAAACCCCTGGGATGCTTTTGAAGCCATTTTCCCGGTTGGTTCCTACCACGAAGCCACTGTGCTGAAGCGCGACGACAAGGGCGCTACGTTCCAGATGCCGCACGGCCTGGAAGCCTTTGCCCCGGCCAAGCATATCCGCAAGGAAGACGGCCAGCCCGTGGATGTGGATGAGACCGTTACGGTCAAAGTCATCGAATTCAACAAGGATGACCGCCGTATCCTGGTTTCGCACACCCGTTACCTGGACGACCTGAAATACAAGGCCGACGCAGCCGTACGTGCTGAAAAAGCCAAAGAAGAAGGCGAAACACAGGCTGCTATCGAAGATGTGAAGAAGAAAGTCGAAAAAGAAACGCTCGGCGACCTGGCCGCTCTGGCCCAACTGAAAGAGCAACTCGACGAGAACGCAGCTGAAGAGGAAAAAGAAACGAAGAAGAAAAAGTAAGTTGTAGTAATAGAGACTTTTTGAACTAAAAGATCCCTCGCGGCCCTGCCGGCGGGGGATTTTTTATTGTCGGTAACCTGCTGAACAGTAGTTGAACCAAATCACCAAAAACCTGATCCGAATCGCCAAAAACCACCCAGGTCCTCCCTGCATCTTTGCACCAGTATTCATTAAAAAAGGTCAAACGATGAAAAAGTCAATTCAAACCATTGCCGCCACGATCAACGCCACCCCCGAAGACACCTGGACCATTATAGGTGCCGTCGACGGCGTCGATAAGTGGCTTGCTCCGATCACCGCCTGCCGGGTCGACGGCGACAAGCGCTACTGCTCGACCGATGAAGGTTCTTTCGAAGAAGACATCCTGCAGGTCAGTCACGAAAACCGTCTTCTGCGGTATGCCATTCCAGAACAACACATGATCCCGGTGCAAAACATCCTGGGGCAAATGAATGTACTGGAAGCGCCCGGAGGGAAAGCGATCGTTACCTGGACCTGGGAATTCGATGTCGAGGAAGACAAAGAACAGGAAGCAAAAGAAATGCTGGCCATGGTTGGCAACCTGGGCATCAGTGGAATTGAATCGCTCCTGTCTGCTTCCGCTAATTAAACTCGCCCAAGCCAGTTGATCCGGAGGTGTGCGCGCGATCAGTTTTACTGACCGCTCCAAAGCCGATCCTGGTTGTTACCTTTGGTATCTGCCGCTTACCTGTCCTGGCCGGACCGGTAAGCCGGCAGTACCGGTTTTATCGCTACGCTATTATGGTACTTGAGCACAAATCGATCCGGCTATTCGGAAAGATGGTCTTTGAAAAGGCCACGATCCATCCGCCGTTCAAAAAGCCTTATCCCATGCAGGATGAGGCCTGCTTTGTATACATTTTACGTGGGCAAAATAACGCCGTCTCTGCATTGGAGCACCTGCAGATCTCAGAAAAAGAAGCGGTCCTGATGAAATGCGGCAGCTACCTTTCCCGGATGTTGCCGGCTCAAACCACCGGTACTTATGAAGCCGTTGCAGTGCATTTCTACCCGGAAGTGCTGAAAAGGGTATATGAAAACGATGTTCCGGCATTTCTACAGCAAACGCCGGAGAACAAGCCGGCCAATGCCATGGTCAAGGTCAAGGCAGATGCCTTGCTTGAAAAATACTTCGACAGTATGTTGTTCTATTTTGCCAATCCCGAACTGGTCAATGAAGAACTGCTGATCCTGAAGGTCAAAGAACTCTTCCTGTTGCTCAGCAACACCCGGAATGCTCCTCAGGTTAAGGATATTTTACATAATCTGTTCACTCCCCGGTACGTCGGATTTAAAGAAACAATCGAAGCCCATATCTATTCCAGCCTGGGTCTGGAAGACCTGGCCCAACTGACCAACAGAAGCATCTCTTCATTTAAACGGGAGTTCCGGCAGGTGTACAAGGAAAGTCCGGCACGCTATATTAAAAACCGCAAACTGGAGCATGCCGCCAAACTCCTCCATGCCACCAGTCTGAATATCAGCGCTATTGCCTACGATTGCGGGTTTAACGATCTGTCCAACTTTTCCAATTCATTCCGCGAAAAATACGGGCTTACCCCGTCTGCTTACCGAAAGGCGCAAATAAAAAAGCCGTGGAAGTAACAGGATCAGGGCTGTGGGCCGGCAACCAGCACCTGTGCTTGCCCGATCCAGTTTTGTTGTACGATCAGGGTAGCCGGAATACCAAGCACTTTGGCTATGGTGACGATATCATCGATCTCCCATTGACTGATCTGGACAAAGGTAAAAATGCCCAGTTCGTGCAGCCGGGTCACCTGTTCTGGGCTGATACCCTGTATCCGGAGAAGATTATCCGGTTGTCCGGGCGTCTGGGTGGGTCCGGAATCATCGCCGTCGCTGGCACTGGCACTGTAATGATCGGAAAGTTGTTGTAGTTGCGTGGCATAACGGGCGAGTTCACGCTGCTGCTGTTCAACCTCGCTCCGGGCGATCTCCAGTTCTTCCAGCAGGCGCAGGCGCTCCTCTTCCATAACCGCATTTTTTTCTTCCAGCTCACGCAGTTGCTCATACATCTGGGAAAAGCCCTTGTGCAGGATCCGCCACGCATCTAATTGGCCCTTGATACCTGTCAGCTCGCGGTCCAGTACTTCGTTTTCCTCCAGGAGGCGGGCATTTTCCGCTTCCAGTTCCGGCAGACGCTCCGCCCATTGAGCGGCGTTGGCCTCCGCCCGTTCCAACCGAACAGTATTGGCCTGAGCAGTCGACAACAGGAAAGCCCGTTCAGACTCATAAGAATCCACCTGCTCCCGCAGGCTGTTCACTTGGATGGTCGTCTTGCGCAGGTCTGCTTCCCGCAATTCGTAGTGGTGTTTGATCTGAGTGTACAGCCGGGCAAGGGCATTGCGTTCCTGGGTGGTACGCTCCAACAGCCGAACCATTTCACGCTCCGGCCAGAAGGCCCGCAAATTCCAGCCGATCAGCGACCCTACCAATACGGCCAGTAACCAAAGTAGCCCAAACAGTACCGGATCTGAAGTTATGTCGCTAATGCCATTCATGGCAACCGAAGGATTTTTACCAAAGGTAGCGCAAATTCAAGTAAATCAGCCAACTATATGTCTTTTTTCCCCGCTTTGGCGTTATTTTGTGCCGAGCGACGAGCAATTTGCGCTGAAAACGGGAGCCGAGGCCAACCCATGATCTATTTCAAACACCGATTTCTTCCTTTCCGGTATATTATCCCTTTCCTGCTTTGGCTGGCCGGCATAGCCTTTTTGCCTACCCCGGTACAGGCCCAAATATCTCCGGAAACTGCTGCCTGGGTGCGCCTGGACAGTATCCTGATCGAAGGGAACCGCAAAACCCGGCGTGCGCTCATCCTCCGGGAACTGGAGTTCCGACAGGGTGACACCCTCTCGCTGCTGGACCTGCCCGAAACCCTGGAACGCAACCGCCTGCGGCTGATGAATACCGGGCTTTTTTCCAGTTCTACCGTCGCGCTCGATACCCTGGCCAATGGCGAAGGGCTTGCCGTGCGGTTCCGGCTGGTCGAAATGTGGTATATCTATCCCGTCCCCCTGTTCGAACTGGCCGACCGGAATTTTAATGTCTGGTGGACGGAGTTCAAACGCTCGCTAAAACGGGTGAACTACGGTATTAGCTGGACCCACCTCAATATGAGCGGCTGGGCAGATATCCTAAAGGTCAACCTGAACTTTGGCTATTCCAACCGGTATGAGATCGTATACGAACGCCCCTGGTTCAACCGGCGGCAAACCCTGGGCTTCCGGGTCGCTACCGGCTTCAACCGTACCCATGAAGTGGCGTACCGGACGCTGGGCAACAAACAACTCTTTGCTGTTGATCCCGATGTCTGGCATAAAAAACAGTATTACGCCAATCTGGGCCTCAAATGGCGGCCCAAGCTGCTGACCGATCACACGCTCGTACTTGAATACCACCTGAATGAGACGATCGACTCCATTGCAGCGGAGGTCAACCCGGATTTCTTTCTGGATGGTAAAACCCGCCAACGGCATTTCAGCCTGATCTATCGCCTTACGATGGATTACCGCGATATCCGGCCTTATCCGCTCAGTGGCTGGCTTTTCCATCTTGATCTGCGGCAAAACGGCATACTGACCGATGATGACCTGCACCTGTTCCGTGCCACCGCCGAGGTAAAGAAATACTTCCGGTTTGCACCCAGGCTAAGCCTGGAAACAGTGGTCCGGGGCCGGTTTTGCCTGCCCCGCCGGAAACCGCCGTTCTTTAACAACCAGGCGCTGGGATATGGCAGCACCCTCGTCCGCGGTTATGAGTTTTATGTGATGGATGGACTGGATTATGGGCTACTGCGTACCTCCTTTCACATAAACCTGCTGGATAAAAATATTGAATTCGGGCGTTTTATGCCGGTAAAAGCCTTTAATATGATGCCGTTGAAGATCTACTTTTCCATCAACAACGACCTGGGATATGCCAACGACCCGTACTATGCCGCCGGCAACCCGCTGAACAACCGGTTGCTGTACGGCGCGGGTATAGGGCTGGATATCGTTGCCTTTTATAACAAAGTAGCCCGCTTTGAATGGAGCTGGAGAGGTACCGGAGGAAGCGGTTTTTTCGTCAACATCAACACCAATATCTGATCTATGCGCCGGCTTTACCAAACGTTGCTACTCCCGGTGTACCGGTTTTGGGCACTCCGGTATATCCGGCGGAAACGGACATTCCGGTATGGGCCGCTGCAGTTGAACATACCTCCAACCGTATTTCACCCCGGGATCTTTTTTAGTACACCTATCTTCCTGGATTACCTGAACGAACTGCATCTGCATGAAAAACGAGTGCTGGATGTTGGCACCGGAAGCGGCGCCCTGGCGCTGTTTGCTGCTTCCAGAAAAGCCCGGGCAGCAGCCTTGGATATTAATCCGCTGGCGGTGGAAACAGCCCGGGATAATGCCCGCACGAACGGACTGGAGCTGAGCGTTTGGGAAAGCAACCTGTTCGACGCCGTCCCAGAACAACACTTCGACTATATCCTGATCAACCCGCCCTATTATCCGCGCAACCCACAAATACCGGAAGAACAGGCGTTCTTTGCCGGTGAGAACCTGGAGTATTTTGACAAACTTTTCCAGCAATTACCCCAATATTTGGCCCCGGAGGGGCAAGTGCTTCTGATCCTCTCCGAAGATTGCGATCTCCCCCGGATCGATGCCAAAGCCCGGGCGGCCGGTTTCCGGGCAGCCACGGTCCGGACAGCCTTTAAATGGGGCGAACGGTTTGATATATGGCAACTCACGCACTAACCTCCGGACACTGTCTGAGTTAAACATTCTCTTATGCACTACCGCCAAGTCTATCAGCAGTTTTGCGCCACCGCACCGGACCTGCCGCTATTCATGCAGGACTGGTACCTTGACGCTGCCTGCGGACCGGACAACTGGTCGGCGGTTTTTGCTGAAAAAGGCGGACAGGTTGTCGGTGTACTGCCTTTTTTTCTCAAACGGAAATTGCACTGGCATTACGTCGCCATGCCGCCGCTGGTCAAAATGATGGGCCCGTACCTGCTCCCGGATTACCGCACGGCACGGCATGAGACCGGTCTGCTGCGCAGCCTGGTGGAACAACTTCCGGCGCTGGCTGCCTTTGAGCAGGATTTCAATTACACCGCGACCAACTGGCTCCCCTTTTACTGGGCCGGCTTCCGGCAAACCACCCGGTATTCGTATGTGCTTCCTCTGGCTGACATCGCAACCCTGGAGCAAAACCTGGCACCCGATTATCGCAACAACAAAATACCAAAGGCAGCCGCACGGGTCAGGGTGGAAACCGGTGGCGAACTGGAGCAGTTTTTCCAGGTGCACAACCACAGTTTTGAACGCCAGGGTATGGAAGCACCGGTTTCGTTCGCTTTCTTGCAAGGTCTCGACGAGACCCTGCAGGCACACCAGGCCAGGGAGCTGTTCCGGGCCATCGACCGGGAAACCGGCGCCATACACTCTGTTGCCTATCTCGCCTGGGACCGGCATTCGGCCTATTTCCTGCTGGCCGGTGACGACCCGGCGCTGCGCAAGTCCGGGGCCGGCATTCTGCTCGCCTGGGAATGCATCCGGTATGCCCGGGAAACCCTGCACCTGCAAACGTTTGATTTTGCCGGTAGCATGATCAGGCCGATCGAACGGGTCCGGCGGCAGTTCGGTGCTGTACAGAAACCCTACTTCCGGGTACAAAATGAATGGTCGCCCGTCTGGAAGTGGGGAAAGTGGTTGTTGCGGTCGTAGAACGACGAAGTCCCTGCTCCTGGAGGGTTGCAGACTTTTCAAATTTCAAATCGCTCTTTTCAAATTTTTCTTTAACACCAACTTCTCTATTCGAAGCAGGTTCCATTTATGTCCAATTTGTAATTGGAAAAGAAAAATTTGAAAAATATCCTGCCGCTTTATGCATTCCCCCCTTTCCCCGCATCCTTATACCCGCAAGGCATGCTGATTCGTTCATTACCAAAACACCCTGCATACATGAAACACTTCCTTTTCCTGTTTACGATTACCCTGTTGAGCCTGACAGCATTTACCCTACGCAATGAAAATACTTCGATGCTTTCCGGTACTGTTTCGGATAGTTCAGGCGAGATATTGATCGGCGCCATCATAAAAGTCACCAATGACACAGGACTGGTAAAAGGCGGCATTACTGATTTTGAAGGCAAATACCGGATCGAACTGCAGCCGGGCACCTACGATGTGGAGTTCAGTTACACCGGATATGAAACCCAGCGAATTGTCGATGTTGTCGTGGAAGCCGGCAAAGCCACTGTACTGAATACAATCCTCAATAGTGGTGCCGTGCTGGATGAGGTGGTGATAACCGCGTTTAAGATCCCCATGATTGAACAGGATGCCACCTCTTCCGGAGTCGTCCTGACCGGCCGGGAGATCCACCCTGCTTCCTCCGGCGCACCGGCCGGCCGGCGAAGCAAGAAAATGCGGAGTGCGGCACCCAAGTCTGCCGTGGCAGAGGAGCGCGACATGAGTATACGGGGCTCCCGTTCCGAGCCAACCTCGTACTACGTGGATGGCATCCGCGTCGCTTCGGAGCCACCCCCGCCGCCCCCTGCACCGGAGCCTGCAATGCTCAAAGGGGATGATATGGAAATGGCGCCGATGCACTTCAAGGAATTACCGGCAGAAGCAGCAGAATCCCCCGGCATTCCCGGCCAGCCCGATCCACGCGCCGGCCTGCTCACCGCCGGCGAGTGGAACGACCTGCACAACTGGAATACCCACTGGACCGATCTCCTCAAAGACGGCGAAACCGACGAGTATCAGAAGACCTACGGATTCTATCCCAAACAACACTACACGGTGCTTCTGAGCAATGAGGACAACTTCCCCCTGGTGGATGTACCCGTAACCCTTTACGACCGTTTTGGCAAGGCCGTGTGGGAAGCCCGCACCGACAACACCGGAAAAGCCGAACTCTGGGCCAATCTGTTTACCGGCAAATACGAAAAAGATATGTTCGTGGCCGCTGCACAAATAAACGGCAGAAGCGAAACGCTCGGCCTGCTGAAACCGGCAGAAGAAGGCCTGAACCATAAACAATTCCAGGTCGACTGCCAGCATCCCCAAACATTGGATATCGTCTGGACGGTAGATGCCACCGGAAGTATGGGCGACGAACTGGAGTACCTTAAGACCGAACTATATGATGTCATTTCCCGGGTCAAATACGCCAATCCCGAACTCGGCGTCCGCATGGGCTCGGTCTTTTACCGCGACGTGGATGATGCCTACATTGTGAAAAGCAGCGCGCTCAACCACGATATCGGCAAAACGGTGGAGTACATCCGGGAACAGTCGGCAGCCGGCGGCGGGGACTATCCCGAAGCGGTGCACAGCGCCCTGGAAGAAGCAATCCTGAAACAACCCTGGAGCCGGGAGGCCGTCGCCCGGATCTGTTTCCTGGTACTTGACGCCAGTCCGCACCAAACCCCGGAAGTGAATGCCAGCCTGCAAAACAGCATCCGGGAGGCCGCGAAAAAGGGTATCCGGATCGTGCCGGTCAGTGCCAGCGGTATCCAGAAAGACACAGAGTTCCTGATGAAGTTTTTCGGTCTGGCCACCAACGGCACCTATGTGTTCCTGACCGACCATTCAGGCATCGGTGGCAAGCACCTGGAGCCCACCACCGACGAATACAAGGTCGAGCCCTTTAACGATCTGCTGGTACGGCTTATCACCGAATACACTGCCATGCCCACCTGCGACGGCAAGTCCAGCATCCGCTTTGCCGACCAGGACAACAGTCAAAACCAGCAACAGCAACAAAACCAGGAACCGGTATTGTACTATCCCAACCCGGCCAGCACACAATTTACCCTCCAACTCCCCTTCGATGCCGACAAGGTGACCCTCTATGATGCAGAAGGAAAGGCTGTGCGCAACCTGACGACACTTTCCGCAGGTACGCACCGGGTACAGGTCAATGATCTGTCCGAAGGGTTCTATACCCTCCGCATCTGGAAAGGCCGTACTGTGCAGAGCGGGAAGGTGTTGGTAGTACGGGCATAAATACCTTTTGGACCGCCGGGACATAGAATACTTCCCGGCGGTCCAAAAACACGATACTACCGAATCCTGTATCCCACCTTGATCGTTGGAATGATATACACCCTGGAGTCCGACAACATCCCACCCGGATACATATCCCCTCTGGGATCTATATCTGCACTTATACCTGGCTCGACAACAAGCCGTTTTTTAAACAACAGCCATTTATAACCGGTCGTGACGCCGATACCAAAGTGGTAGGGTTTGTACAGAAGGATTGGTTCTCCTGCACGTTCTTCGTACAACTGATCATATTGTGTATCCCGCCATATCTCGAATGCCCTGGTCAGGCTCACGCCGCCATACACGCCTGATGCACTTGCCCGTTTTGTGAAATAGTACCGGACCGCAACCTGCACTATACCAGTGTACTGCCTGGCATCGTGTAGCTCAAATTTATAATCAGGCTGCGGATATTGGTTCGGATCATACCCCACGTGTGGGATCGCGATGTTCTGGTGGGTCCTGGTAACAAACATGCCGGCTTCTACACTCCAGCGCCCCTTCGGGCAGTATTCATAGCTCAGGTGCCCGGTTTTAAACACCGGGAGAAAAATGTCGGTCTTCAGTTCATGCACGGCCTGGGCCTGACCGTAAACAGCACAGAAGAGTAACAACAGTAAAAACGGAATGCGCATACCGGCAGGAATTTCAAGGAAGATACCCTAATCTGGCTGTTGGCTGCTTTAAAACCTTTTTTCCGCGTCTTGGCGCCTAAGCGGTTAAAAAACATACCACGCTATTGCCTAAATGCCCTGATTTCGCAACTTTGCTTTATGCACACTCTTGTTGATCTGGCCAACTGGCCGCGCCGCAGCACCTTCGATTTTTTTAAAAACTACGACGACCCGTTTTTCAACATCACCGCACCGGTGGAAGTGACGGGTTTATACCGCCTGAGCAAACAGGAAGGCAGTTCATTCTTTCTCAACAGCCTGTTCTGCGTCATGCAGGCCGCCAATGCGCTCGAAGCCTTTCGCCTGCGGTTGCTCGATGGTCAGTTGGTCTGCTACGATACGGTGCATATCGGTTCAACGGTTCTGATGCCCGACAACACTTTCCGGTTCTGTTACTTCGACTACACCCCCGACCGGCAGGCATTCCTGGACGCCGGGCAACAACGCATCGATCAGCTCATGGCAAGTCCGGAACTGGACCCGAAGGATGATGCCCTGAATATGCTCCACATTTCGGTCATACCATGGGTAGCTTTTACCAGTTTCAAGCACGCCCGCCGTTGGGGTGTGGCCGATACGGTGCCCAAGATCGTAATGGGAAAGTACGAAAGACAGGGCGACAAGCTGCTGATACCGCTCTCTGTAGAAGTCCACCACGCCATGATGGACGGCTTTCACGTCGGGGAGTATTTCAGGAAGGTGGAAGAGTTGTTTAAGGGTTGATGTTTTTGCTTAACCGCCAGGACGCGGTGACGCGAAGTACAAATCTCCGCGGCTCCGCGTCCTGGCGGTGAAAAATCAAACCCGTTCCAGTAATTGCCCGGCCTGCTTGAGCACATCTTCCGATTTGGCAAAGCAGAAGCGCACGACCTTATCATCGCGGCGGTCGGAGAAAAACGACGATACCGGAATAGCAGCAACGCCGAACTCGGTTGTCAACCGTTTGCAGAAGTCAAGATCCGGTTCGTCGCTGATCGCCGAATAATCGTACAGCTGGAAATAGGTGCCCAGGCAGGTGATCGCTTTGAACCGGGTATTTTCCATGGCTTTCTGGAACACATCGCGCTTGCGCTGGTAAAACCGGGGCAGGTCCAGGTATGCTTCCTTGTCCTCCATAAAATCGGCAAATGCCGCCTGCATGGGATGGTTGGCAGAGAATACATTGAACTGGTGCACCTTCCTGAATTCCTTGCTCAGTTCAGGCGGTGCAATGCAGTAGCCTGTTTTCCAGCCCGTATTGTGATAGGTTTTTCCAAATGAGTATATACACAGACTGCGTTCGTACAACGCCGGGTAGCGCAGGGCAGAGGCGTGTTGTTCTCCGTCGTAGATGAGGTGTTCGTATACCTCGTCGCTCATGACCAGGATATTCGTATTGTGCAGTAGTTTCTCCAGGGCCAGCATGTCCGCTTCGCGCAACAGGGTACCGGTAGGGTTGTTAGGCGTATTGATGCAGAGCATACGCGTTTTCGGCGTGATCAGCCGGCCTACTTCTGTCCAGTCGATCTTGTAATCCGGCGCCGTAAGTGCATAAGGGACAGCTTTCCCGCCGACTGTTTCCACAGAAGGCCGGTAGGAGTCATAGCATGGCTCGATCAGGATCACCTCATCCCCCGGGTGCACAAAAGCCGCGATCACGCAGAAGATGGCCTGTGTGCCACCGGCCGTGATCGTGATCTCGGTCTCGGGGTTCAGTGGCCGGCCATACAGGTCTTCCATTTTGGCTGCAATGCGTTCGCGCAGGGGTAGTATTCCCGGCATAGGGGAGTACTGGTTGTGTCCGCGTTGCATATGATCATACACGAGTTTTTGCAGGCGGTCGTCCGGGTTGAAGTTGGGAAACCCTTGCGACAGGTTAATGGCGCCGCACTGGGTGGCCAGACCCGACATGACGGTAAAGATCGTGGTGCCGACATGCGGAAGTTTGGATTCGATCTGCATAGTTGTAGATGGTTAGACGGCTGGATGGTTCGGTGGTTGGCCCAAAGGTAATTTTCCGGACGCATAAAACCACGGTTTGGAGTTGCAGATCACGGGTGTTTTATCCGTACTTTTTCACGATGGCGTCGATCGTCCGGGCCAGCTGGCGGTCTTTGTCGGTCACAATATTCCCCGCGGCGTGTGTATTAAGCCGGATCTCGACGGTGTTCCACACATTGCTCCAGTTGGGGTGGTGGTTTTGTTTTTCGGCGTGAAAGGCCACTTCGGTCATAAAAGCGAAGGCTTCTGCAAAATCCTTGAATTGAAAGGTAGCCTGAAGGGCGTTGTCTTGTTCTTTCCACATAGAGCGGTATTTGTTTGTTAAAACATTGCTATAGTTAATGTATCGGAATGCGGGATGTTTAAACAGACGCCTGGTTCGCATTCAATATCCAAGCAGGGATAGCCGGCCGCACACAGTTATCCGGTATCAGCAGCCCCCTTTTTTAGTTTGAAAAAGATACAATAAAACGCCCTTTCTGTCAATAATTTACTTGGATTTATCCAAAGAAATCTTATGCAAGATTAAAACACTGATAATCAATATTTTAAAAGGTGTTTTGTACAACAAAAAAGAGTAGTTTATTCCTTCCAGGAACGGTCGTTTTTTCGTATTTTTGCACCCTATGAAAGAAGAACTGGAACCTGCTGCTGAGCAGCCGAAAAAAGGTGCTGATTACGGCGCCAGTAGCATTACCGCCCTGGAAGGTCTGGAGGCCGTGCGCAAACGTCCCGGGATGTACATCGGGAGTACAGATACCAAAGGTTTGCACCACCTGGTTTGGGAAGTTGTCGATAACTCGATCGATGAACACCTGGCCGGGCATTGCTCCCATATCTGGGTTACGATCCATACTGACAACAGTATTACCGTTCGGGATAACGGTCGCGGTATCCCTACCGACCTGCACCCCAAGCTGAAAAAATCCGCATTGGAGGTGGTCATGACCGTGTTGCACGCCGGCGGTAAGTTTGACAAAGACAGTTACAAAGTTTCCGGTGGTCTGCACGGGGTAGGGGTTTCCTGTGTAAATGCCCTGTCGTCCAATTTGCGGGCAGAAGTACATCGCGACGGAAAAGTATTCGAACAGGAATACAGCCGGGGCCGCCCGCTGTATGACGTGCGCGAAACGGGCACGACCAAGGACCGCGGCACGATCGTCACCTTCCTGCCGGATACCGAAATATTCGAAACCGACGAATATAAATTCGACGTACTGGCACACCGCCTGCGGGAGCTGTCGTTCCTCAACAAAGGCCTCACCCTGCAGCTTACCGATGAACGTGAAAAAGATAACGGGGGTTTCAAAACCGAGAACTTCTATTCCGAAGGCGGCTTGCAGGAGTTTGTGCTCTGGCTGGATGAAGCTAAAACCAAACTGATCGAAAAGCCGATCTACATCACGACGAATGAAGAAAATGTCGATGTGGAAGTGGCCATGATGTACAACACTTCCTACTCGGAGAACATCATTTCCTTCGTCAACAACATCAGCACCCGCGACGGCGGTACGCACGTCAGCGGCTTTCGCCGTGCCCTTACCCGGGAATTCAAGAAATACGGCGATGACAACGGGCTGTTCAAAAAGATCAACTTCACCATCAGCGGTGAAGACTTCATGGAAGGCCTCACAGCCGTCGTATCGGTAAAAGTGCCCGAGCCACAGTTCAAAGGCCAGACCAAGGGCGAACTTGGCAATTCCGAAGTGACAGGTATCGTGAGCCGCTCTGTTGGTGAAGCACTCAAGATCTTCCTGGAAGAAAACCCCAACCAGTCCAAGCGGATCATCGAGAAAGTGGTGCTGGCTGCTACAGCCCGGAATGCCGCCCGCAAAGCCCGCGAAATGGTGCAGCGCAAAGGCGCACTCACCGGCGGTGGCCTGCCCGGCAAACTGGCCGACTGCGCCAGCCGCAATCCGGAGGAAAGCGAGATCTTCCTCGTCGAGGGAGACTCTGCCGGCGGAACAGCCAAACAGGGCCGCAACCGCCACACCCAGGCCATCCTGCCCCTGCGGGGTAAGATCCTGAATGTGGAAAAAGCCCTCGAACACAAAATTTACGAAAACGAAGAGATCAAAAATATCTTCACCGCTCTGGGCGTATCCGTAGCGGAAAACGACGACGGACACCGGGTACTGATGACGGATAAACTCCGGTACCACAAGATCGTCATTATGTGTGACGCCGATATCGACGGCAGCCACATCGCTACCTTGATCCTGACTTTCTTCTTCCGTTATATGCGCGAGCTGGTGGAAAAAGGACACGTCTATATCGCCCAGCCGCCACTTTACCTGGTGAAAAAAGGCAAAAATCAGCGCTATTGCTGGAATGAGACGGAACGTAAAGATGCCCAGCTCGAGTTTTCCGGTGGCGATGAGATCGACGACTCCGTGAAGGTCCAACGCTATAAGGGTCTGGGTGAAATGAACGCCGAACAGCTCTGGGAAACGACGATGGATCCCGAGTTCCGGATCCTGAAGCAGGTGACGATCGATGATGCTGCCGAGGCCGACCGCATGTTCGCCATGCTCATGGGTGATGAAGTACCACCCCGGCGTGCCTTCATCGAGGCAAATGCCAAATACGCCCGGATTGACGCATAAGGCCAGTTTTTCCGGTTACGATACAGGTAAGTCAGAAGCCGCCCCAAGAAGTCTCTTGCGGCGGCTTTTTATATTATAAAATATTCATTATCGACAAAAAAGATACGATTGTGACTGCAGTCAC
>SBHD01000366.1 GCA_006226345.1 Bacteroidota bacterium
GCCAGGTTGTAGTGCAGTTCGTCGATGGTAAAGGAAACGACCCCTATTCGGTCCGTGACATGGCGTTCCAGGATATGGATATTGGAAAGCGGGTCCAGTTCGTCCCAAACGATCTGCAGTAGTTCATTTTCCCGTTCGAGCATATTTTTTACGCCCATCTGCTCTTTTAACCGGATAGCCAATGCCGTTTTTATCGTCTGAAGAATAGGAGGCGTACCACCGTCTTCCCGGGCCTCGATGTCGTCCAGGTAATGATGGCCGCCCCAGGGATTGGTCCACATAACCGTGCCGCCGCCGGGGTTGTCCGGAATTCGGTTTTGATACAGCGCTTTGTTGAACACCAGGACACCGGAGGTACCGGGGCCACCAAGGAATTTATGTGGGGAGAAGTAAATGGCATCCAGTTGTTCCAGTGGGTTGTCGGGGTGCATGTTGATATCTACATACGGTGCGGTGGCGGCAAAATCCACAAAACAATAACCGCCGTGCCGGTGCATGAGCGCAGCCACTTCATGATAAGGGGTGGTTATGCCGGTCACATTGCTGCCGGAAGTGATGGCAGCGATCTTGAGGGGGCGGTCTTTATATTGTTCCAACAGGTCCTGGAGATAAGACAGGTCAACACGGCCGGAGTCGTCGGGCCGGATGATCACAAGATCGCATATCGTTTCCAGCCAGGATGTTTGGTTACTGTGGTGCTCCATATGGGTCACGAAAACGATCGGGCGCTCCTCCGGGTGCAGGTTGATCCGTTGGTGGTATTTTTCATGGATTCGGAGGCCCAGCATGCGCTGGAGTTTATTGACCACACCGGTCATGCCTGAGTAGGCTGCTATGAGCACGTCGTTTTCATTGGCATTGACATGGCGCTTGATGATTTGTTGGGCGCGATGATAAGCCTGGGTCATCATGCTGCCGGTGAGGTTGGTCTCGGTATGGGTATTGGCCATATAGGCACCGATCTGCTGGCCAAGGTGCGTTTCGATCGGTCCGTAGAGCCTGCCGCTGGCGATCCAATCGGCATATACCAGTGGTTTTTCCCCGTAAGGGGTCAGTATTTGTTGATCGATGCCAATAATATTGTGGCGAAACGGCAGGAAATATTGTTCTGATGCTGACATGATATGTTGCGTGATAATCTGTTGTTGAGGGTAGTTGGGAGAAACAAAAATAACGAAGGCAGGGCTAATGGAGGTTGATATGGCTCAATTTTGCAAGTGATATACCGGTTCGGCCCGTTGCCCGGAAACGCCTGTGCTAACTTATTGGGCAAACAGAAAAAATTGCTGCAACTTTCCGGAATGAAATTCAGATCACGGATTTGGCTGGTATACCTGTTTCTTGGCGGCCTGTGCCTGCCAGGGCTCGTTTCCTGTGCAGGCTCCCGGTACCGCATGCGCCCGCTTCAACGAAAACTGGAGCGCGAAGTGAAACGGTCGCCGGTTTTTAACAGCGCCTTTACCGGTTTCCATTTAATGGATGCAGCGTCTGGCAGGGTAGTGGGAGCGGTAAATGCCGACCAGTATTTTATGCCGGCATCCAATACCAAAATACTCACCCTGGCTACCTGTCTGGCCGTACTGGGCGATTCTCTCCCCGGTCTGGAATATCAGCCAATTCAGGAGGAGGGTGATCCGCGCATTACGGTTGGCTATTGTTTTCGCGGCACAGGTGATCCGACCTTTTTACATCCGGACTTTCAGGCCTGGCAACCCGCTTTTACTTTTCTGGAAACGAGTGACATGCTGGTATATGAATCCGGACGATTACAGGATACCCGTTTTGGCCCTGGCTGGGCCTGGGACGACTATAATGACGATTATTCACAGGAACGGTCAGCCCTGCCGATTTACGGCAACCAGGTACGCCTGCTTAAGCAACCGGTCGGTTGGACGGTGTTACCCGGGTATTATACCGGCCTGCTCGGGGTCCGGGAAGACTACCGCGTCGGAGATAAGCGTATCTACCGCGACGAACAGACGGATACGGTCCGTCTGCCGTATTATCACAATGAAAATTTCCAACCGGGCTTTCAACTGGATATTCCGTTGCGCATGTCGGACAGCCGGCTATTGGAATTACTGGCCGATACCCTGAAACCGGAGCTTCCGCTGATGTCGGTGGAACATTGTACCTCAGACTGGCAGGTACTCTATTCCGTTCCGGCAGACACGGTATATCGCCGGTTGATGTACCAGAGCGATAATTTCATTGCCGAACAACTGCTGCTGCTCTGTGCCGGTGTGAAATTCGATACCCTCCGGCAGCGGGATATTATCCGTTGGGCAAAAGACAGTCTTTTTACCGGTTTCCCGAGACCACCCCGGTGGGTGGATGGCTCGGGATTATCGAGATACAACCTGATCACTCCCAGGTACCTGACCTCCGTCCTGCAACAGTTATATCGAACTCAACCACGGGAGCGTTTATTTTCCCTGTTCCCGGCAGGTGGAAAGTCCGGCACCCTGGAGGGCTGGTATGGCGGCCCCGACGGGAACGCCTATATTATTGCCAAGACTGGTAGTATGAGCGGGGTGCACTGCCTGAGTGGCTATTTGCTGGCAGAGAGTGGCCGGGTGTACATTTTCAGTTTTATGCACAACAACTTTGTGGGCAGTAACGCGGTCTGGAAAAAGGAAATGGAGCGTATCCTGTTGAAAATCCGCAAGAAAGGATAAAGCATCCTTTGGACTGACGGATGTCAGTATTGGCAATTATGTCAATTCCTGACTTTTTTCAACAAATTGTGAATTCTCTGTGCCATTTTCACGGGACCATTCTTGTCTTTGAGCCTCGGAGCCCGTTATGAATATTTCCAAGGGCTCTTAACTAACAAAATTCTATTATGAAGCAGAACCTACTATTTTGCCTGCTGCTTGTTTTTGGCAGCACCTTGTTTGCACAACAAACCATTTACGTGAAGTTTAATGCCACTGGTGGCAACAACGGCACCTCCTGGACAGATGCCTACAACAACCTGTACGACGCCACATCCGGTGCCAATCCCGGTGATCAGATCTGGGTAGCTGCCGGTACTTACACCCCCGACCCGGGTACAGCCAACAGCTCGTTTGTCATTCAGGCTGGTGTGGAAATGTACGGTGGCTTTAGTGGCACGGAAACCATGCTGTCACAGCGGGATCCGGATAATAATATCGTCACCTTGGATGGGGATTTCAACGGCGATGATATTGCCGGTGATTTTACACAAAACAGGACTGACAATGCCCGCCATATTATCCAGGTGGTAGCCAGTGCAGAACCTAACGACCGTGCTGTGGTCGATGGGTTTGTAATTGTTGGAGGAAACACCCTGACGGGGTCTGCCAGCCCTGACCTGGCCCGTCGCGGAGGTGGTATCCTGACGGAGGCGAAATTGACCGCCCGCAATTGCGCATTCAGTGATAACTATGCCGATAGTGGTTCGGGTATTGCTGCGATCGGTTCTGGCAGTGGCGGTCTGATGGTAGACAATTGCTACTTTGACAGCAATGAAGTGCTGGGGCAGTGTGCAGGTGTGTACATGCGGGAAATCGTTTCAGGTACGATAAAAAACTCCCAATTCCTGAACAACAAGACCAACCGGGGATGTATTTATCCGCAGTCGTGTTCGGATATTCTGATCGACAGCTGCCTGATCGAGAATAACGACGCGGGTGCCAATTTCGGTGCCGCGCTGTTTGTCTGGCAGTCGGTCTATACCATGACCAATACAACGATCCGGAATAATAAGGCTGCCAATGCCTGTGGCGTTTACAATGATGGTCGTGAAGGCACCAGCTATGCCACGATTGACAACTGCCTGTTCGAAGGAAACATGGCCGGAGGGTTTGGCGCCGGATTTTACAACTGGCAGGGTAATGTACAGATGACCAATACGACCTTCAAGGGCAATATATCCAATAATGCCACGGCGATTTACAACGATGGCCGTTTGTTCCTGGGGAGTGAGGTTACATTTGACCATTGTGTATTTGAGGATAATGAAGCGCTGGATTACGGCGGCACAGGACTGTATGCCTGGAAGTCAAATTATACCATGACAAATACCGTGTTTCGCGGAAACAAAGCCGGGAACTCGGCCGCAGCTATTTACAATGGCGATACGACTAACTACCTGATCAAAGGTTGCCTGTTTGAAAATCACCTGGCCAACTTTGGCGGAGCCATCGCCAACTATGGGGGAGGAAATGACGGCACGATCGACAGCTGCACGTTCCGAAACAACATGGCTAATACCAGCGGTGGAGCCATGACCACCGGTTTTACTGCCCAGGTGGAAGTGGTGAACAGCCTGTATGACGGGAACCAGGCGCGCTTCGGAGGCGCGATCTTTAACCAGAACGACTATACCAGTCTGACCATCCGGGGTACGACGTTCAGCGGCAATACTGCCGATAACAACGGGGGCGCCATTAATATTAGCTCCGGTATAACCTTTACGCTGGAAGATTCCCATTTTGAGCTGAATACGGCCGATTTCGGCGGGGCGCTGGAGATTAGTGAAGACAGCCTGGACCTGAGTGTCGCCACAATAGACAATTGTATATTCCAGGACAATTTCGCGCTCACGCAGGCGGCTGGTTTGAATCTGAATGATGCCGATGTAACGATCACCAATAGCCTGCTGATCCAGAACCTGAATATAGGTGTTGGTGCAGGCGGCGGTTTGATCAATAATGCCGCAGCCAATAAAACAGCCAATGTAACGATCATCAACAGTACGATCGCGAACAATACTGCCGCTATTGGTGCCGGTATTGCCCAATGGGAAAATACCGCCGAAGGTGGTGAGGCCAATTTGGTCCTGCAAAATACCGTGCTGTCCAACGCTGTCGGCGGGATCGACTATGAAGTGGAAGAGGGTGATCCGGCCGTTACATC
>SBHD01000194.1 GCA_006226345.1 Bacteroidota bacterium
AACTGGTGACTTCTACTACGTCTATGCCGATTACGGGTTTGAGTTGCCTGGGGGCTTTAGCTTGGGCTTGCATTACGGCCAGCATGAAAAGTTTAAATCACTTCTTTATCAAATCGAGTACAAAACAAAAAAAGCCAGATAAATAAGTTCGATTTTTTCGTCCTACCCATCAAAAAAAAGGACTTATGCCGTTTGCATAAGTCCTTTTTGTTTTTGGCCATGCCCAAAAGGAAAACGTTTCAACTGAATGTTTATTTAGCCAATGCACCATCCGGCCTTCGGCCGGCATAGATGGATCAGCTGGATGCTGGCTATACCAACCCGGGAGAATGTCTTCCCGGAATTCATTAGTAGCCTGTGTTTTGTATCATGTTAGAATTTGCTTCTATTTCGAACTGAGGAATGGGGAACGCCAATCTGGGATCACCGTATGGGATGGATTCCAGGATATTTTGCTCGAAGTCCACTTTTTCTATGCCTCTTCCCGTGCGCAGGAGGTCGTCGTAGCGGAACCCTTCAAAGATCAGTTCCTTCCGCCGTTCGTTCAGGATGTCATCCTTGGTGATTGGCGCCATATAGGCCGAGGCTCCGCGCAAGGCAGTCAGTTTGTTCAATTCCGTGAGAGCGTCACCGCCCGTTTCAAACAAGGCCTCAGCATAGTTCAGAAGTACTTCTTCGTACCGGATAACGGGCACATTGTCGGAACCCAGCAGATCGGGATATTTACCCAGGTTCCGGAGTTTGTTGCCTTCATAGCCCAGGATATCGGCCCGGACATCGCCCGCTTCATACAGCGGCTCCACATTGGGAAGTACCTGGATATCCCCATAGACATCACCTTTGTAGATAAAACCCAGGCTGTTGAATGCCAACCGGTCCAGGTCGCTGAATGCCAGTTCGAAGATCGAATTCAACGAACCGTCCTCGGAAAAGGAAGCCACGTACTGGTCGGCGGGAATGATGGTGTACAGGCCGGTGTTGATCACCGCTTTGGCCGCTGCCTTGGCCTCCTCCCACAGGCCAAAATAAATAGCCACCTTTGATTCCAGCGCCTTGGCCGTATATTTTGACATAAATTCTTTGGAAGCATCGAAATAGTCATCCTGCATCAGTTCGAACGCGGTGCGAAGGTCCTGCAGGATCATTACGCGATTCTCGTCAACGGTGTTGCGCGCCGGCAGCAAGTTATCGCCAAGGAACTCGGTGATATACGGTACACCTAAGGGATCGCCGTCCACATCCACATGTTGTTGTCCGTAATTGCGGAGGAGATCGAAATGGGCCAGTGCCCGGATAGCGTAGGCCTGGCCCTGCAGATGGCGCGCATAGGCCGCATCGCCGGTCAGCGTACTCAGGTCCGTGCCAATCACAATATTGGCGCGGGCGATAACCTGATATGCAATGCGCCAGACTCCTGCATTAGAGCCTGACATGAGCAGAAAGGAAGCAGTAGAAACAAACCGTGAGGAATGGCCGTTGGCAAAAACATTATCCGTCCGTACTTCATTGTCAATGATAAAATCTCTGCCGTAATAACCGGCTGCAGTCATTCCGGCATAAGCCCCGCGCAAGACCCCCTTGAGGTCATCAATAGTATTAATGCTGTCTTCTACCGCGTTGTCCTGCTCCAGGGTAGGGTTCAGGTCTTCTGTCGTACAGGAGGCGATTAAGATGAGCAGGAGCGTATGGGCCGTTTTGATAAGGATATTTTTCATGGTATTCATGGCGGTTAGAATTTAAGGTTTAAACCGAATAAAATGGTTTTCACAGGAGGCGTGGTAAGCAGGCTGATGCCATTGAAGCGCATTTCCGGGTCGTACAACAGGCGGTCATCCTTCACCCAGGTGAACATATTGATCCCGCGGACAAACAATTTCACCGCTTCAACCCGCAGATGCCTTGTCAGCCCGACGGGAAGCGTATAACCCAAGGTAATGTTTTTGACCCGCAAATAATCGCCATCCCGGAGATACTGGGAGTTATCCCGCCACTGTTCAAGCGTATAGGTCATTTTGGCTACATCCGTAATGTCGCCAGGCTTTTGCCAACGGTTCAGCAAAACATTGAAGCCGTTGAATACGTCAACGGACCAACGGTCGGCTCCGTTGGTGTAGCGGTTCATATTATTATATATCAGATGCCCGCCTGCGTAATAGGCGTTGGCTTCCAGATAAAGTCCTTTGAAGTCGAAATGCAGGTTCATGCCTGCTGTCAGAGTGGGCAGGCCGCTTTTCCCCAAAAAGACCGCATCCGCCTCGTTGAAATTGGTCGTGGTTTCAACACCTTCTTCATTCAGGTAATACAGGTATTGGCCGGTTTGCGGATCAACGCCGGCAAATTTTGGCAGGTGCCATTCCCAGACGATATGGCCGGTTTCGACCCTGAAGGCCCAGTTCGTAATATTGATCTCGTCGCCGTTGGCGTCCAGCGGCAGTTCGAGCACTCTGTTGCGGACCGTAGCCAGGTTGCCGCCGATGGTGAGGTTCAGGTTCCTGGACCGGAGCACATCCACACTTAATTCCAGCTCCAGGCCCTTGTTCTCCATCCGGCCAATATTTTGAAGTTGATTGCTAAAGCCAGTCGTCCACGACAAGGGGACGTAAAAAAGGTTTTCTTTGGTTTCCCGCCTGAAATAGGAAAAAACACCCTTGACCCGGTTTTGAAACAGGCCAAAATCTACACCCGTTTCAAAATTATCCGCCGTTTCCCAGCTCAGGTACCTGTTGCCAACGGTGGTCGGGATCACTGTCCCCTCCCCGGCATAGTCCCCACTGTAATTGAATAAAGCCTGGTATTGGTTGAGGGCAACATTATCATTACCCGTACGCCCGTAGGATGCCCGCAATTTC
The DNA here is from genome assembly GCA_006226345.1 of Bacteroidota bacterium. Taxonomy (GTDB): domain Bacteria; phylum Bacteroidota; class Bacteroidia; order Chitinophagales; family Saprospiraceae; genus M3007. The sequence goes on from SBHD01000194.1 coordinate 2,850, forward strand.
AAGGCGTTAACAAACCCGATGCCCCCAAAGAACGTTTCCCGGTCTAAATTCCAGGCTGCACCGACCGACCAAAAATCACCCCAGCGGTAGTCCGGGTGGAATTTGGAATTCCCCTCCCGGCGAAATGCAGCACTAAAAATGTACTTTTTATCGAAGTCATAATCGAGTAATCCGGCATAGGACGCCAATGCCCGATCGACATAGTAAGAGCCCACGCCTACCGGTGTACTTGCCGAAACGAGGTTGGTCAGACCGTCCGCGGCGAAGCCATCTCCGATCGCCGAGAGGAAGATATCCCCACTTTTCTGAAATTCCTGCAGGAATTTCACTTCGATATTGTGCTGCGGTTTAAGGGAAATGGTGTAGTCCAACGTGTTCTGAACAACGTAACTAAAAAGCTGCCAGGCGACGGCCCAGGTTTCTCCACCCACAACCACTCCATCGCCATGTATTCGGTTGTGATGCTCCTTGTAATCGAGCAATTTGTAGTCGATACTGTACCGGGTTGTGAACAGCAGGTTGCGAACGGGCGTTTCCCAGGACAGGGAGTTATTGGAAAAAAGGCGGTTGGTTTTGGCCAGGTTAATATTGTGATCGGCGATCCACAGGGGGTTATGGATATTGGTGTATTTCTTTATATCCTCGATATTGATCGAACCGTCCGCGTTATACGGCGTAATCAAGGGGGGCATAAAATACTTGCCCATCCAGGGAGAAAGGAACCAGGTTCCTTGTTCAAAGATCTCGTCCTGAATGCTGCGGGATACCGTATTTTGGGTATTGAACCTGAATTTGGAAGAAAGGCTTTTGGAAACGTTAATGGAAGCGGTGTACCGTTTAAAACTTGAGCCAATTACTGTGGCTTCCGAGTCATAATACCCGAAAGAGGCATAAAAATTATGCGCAGCATCGCCACCCGACGCAGAAAAATTCACCTCCCGCTGGGGAGCGTTTTTGTTGGTGATAACATCGCCCCAGTTGCCTTCCGGCCGGCCGGCAGCATTCCAGTCGACATAAGCCGTGCCAAAGGTATTCGGGTTGGCCTCATAAAAAGCCCTGGCCCCGGCCAGGTCGAACCCTTCGGATTCTCCAAACGTATTGTACAGGGCCTCATAGAAAAGCATTTCCCGTTCCGCCGCGGTCAGCATGACCGGGCCTTCAGTGGCATCGTTCGAAAAGCCGTAGGAGCTGCTCAGATTGAATTTCGTTTTGCCGCTCTTCCCCTTTTTCGTGGTGATAACGATAACGCCATTGGAACCGCGCGCGCCGTATGCCGCCGTGGCAGATGCATCTTTCAGTACGGTGACACTCTCGATGTCGTTCGCGTTCAGGGTTGCCATCATGTCCAGGCTTGAGGTTCGGAAACCTGCCAACTTATCGGTACTTACTGGCACCCCGTCGATCACATAGAGGGGTTCATTGCCGGCATTGACCGAGCTGATTCCCCTGATGCGGACCTGGGAAACGGAGCCGGGGGTGCCCGAAATTGCCGAGATCGACAGGCCGGGAACTTTGCCCTGGAGCATCTGGTCGAGCGAAGACACCGGAATTTGTTCCAGTTCATCCGATTTGATCTGCGCTGAGGAGCCGACCAGCTCGCTACGCTTTTTGGCGCCGTAGCCAACCACAACAACTTCGTCGATATCGTACAGCGCTTCCGTCAGCACTACGTCAACTACCGACCTTCCGGTGATAGAAATAGTCTGTGGCTGAAACCCGGTATAGGAAAACAGGAGCTCTTTGGTTCCTCTGGGGACCTGGAGTTTGTATCTTCCTTCCAAGCCGGTTGAGGTACCAGTTGAAGTGCCCTTGGCCTGCACAGTAGCGCCGACCAGGGCATTACCGGCATCGTCTTTGACCATGCCGGTAATGGTTCCCTGTGCCGGTAATATTATGGCTCCAAGGGGGATCAGTACTAGTGAGAACAGGAAATGTTTCATAAGGCGTTGATTGGATTGGTGAACAGGTATTGTTGTAAAAACAGGTCTGGTTTTTATACACCACCGACTCCCCTTT
>SBHD01000252.1 GCA_006226345.1 Bacteroidota bacterium
GATTTTTTTGACACCGTCTTCGCTTTCCTTTCGGTGTCCTCAATAATATCGATTGCATCCATTTTCTACTCCGATTTGTATGGTACAAATTTCAGAATAGACCTAAAATGGACTGTTTAAAACTATTCCATATTTTTTTAGATATAAATTAGTGTATTTTTTTAATGACTATCCGCACACTATGCCCCGGAGGGAACATGCCTCACGGCATAGTGTGCGGATAGTCATTTGTTTTTTATTTATTTCTCATTTAAAAAACGGATGGACTTTACTTCATGGTTTTCGTTTTCCGGTGCAGTGGCATATTGCCGTCTTAGGCATGCACGCTCCTTTCCAATACGTTCGGAGGGCTACAGGTAGCCTGCTTCCATCCAATCCGGTATTTTAGATTTTATCCTATAAGCCAAAGATACTGCGGCCGGCCGGAAGCGGCTCCGCTGGCGGTAAAAGGCAAAGAGTGGTATCTTTCCACAAAAATTGCCATGCGGATCGCGGCCGTATTTTGCATAAGCCTTGTATATATGTTGAAATTGAACGCACAGCCGGCCAAACGCCTTGCCGACCTGGGTGTCCGGATCGGTGTAATGGAAGCCGGAAAATGGAATGCTATTACGGATGTTGCCGGCGTGAAAGTCGGTCAGACGACCCTGGTCCGGGGTGATTCGGTGCGTACGGGCGTTACGGCTGTCCTGCCGTATTCCGGGAATATCTTCCAGGGGAAAGTGCCCGCAGCCGTATTTGTTGGCAATGGTTTTGGCAAACTGGCCGGCAGTACACAGGTGGAAGAACTCGGTAACCTCGAAACACCGGTGGTGCTTACCAATACCCTGAGTGTGTCCACGGCCATGAATGCGGTGATCACCTACACACTGGAACAGGCAGGCAATGCTGAGGTACGATCGGTCAATGCCGTGGTAGGCGAGACGAACGATGGCTACCTCAATGACATCCGGGGCCGGCATGTACAGGAGGCTGATGTGCTGGAGGCTATTGCTTCGGCTGCCGACGGGCCGGTGGCGGAAGGGAATGTGGGTGCCGGTACCGGCACGATCTGCTTTGGATTCAAGGGCGGTATCGGTACCGCCTCACGGGTGCTGCCGGCTGCGCTGGGTGGCTATACGGTTGGCGTGCTGGTGCAGACCAATTTCGGCGGTGTCCTGCAGGCTGCAGGCGTTCCTGTGGGCGTGGAATTGAAAAAATACTACCTGCGCGATCACCTCAACGACTCCGCCGACGGCAGTTGTATGATCGTAGTGGCGACCGACGCTCCGTTGGATGCCCGCAACCTGAAGCGCCTTGCCCGGCGGGCTTTCATGGGGCTGGCCAAAACGGGTGGTATTGCCAGCAATGGGAGCGGCGATTATGTCATCGCTTTTTCTACCGACAGTACACTGCGTATTCCGTATCAGAATAACGAGTTGACCATCCGGCAGGAGGTACTGCACAACGACGCGATGTCGCCCTTGTTCCTGGCAGTCAATGAAGCCACGGAAGAGGCAATCCTCAATTCGCTGATCGCCGCCCAAACCATGCAGGGTAAGAATGGCCGTGTGGTGGAGGCGCTTCCGCAAGACAGATTGATCGAAATTTTGAAAAAATACAACCGGATCGACTAGGCATGACTGTATATCTTAACGATCGTTTCGTCGACGAAAAAGACGCCAAACTGGCGGTTTCTGATCTTGCCATACAGCGTGGGTATGGGGTCTTTGATTTTTTCCGGACAGTGGTCGGCAGGCCGTTATTCCTGTCTGACCACCTGGAGCGGTTTTACCATTCGGCGATGGCCATGGGCCTTTCGGTGGAACAGGAGCCGGCGGCTATGGAGGCCCTCTTGCTGGAGTTGCTGGAGCGCAGTGGGCTCCGGGAGGCCGGGGTACGGCTCACGCTGACCGGAGGCTATTCCGCCGATGGGTTCAATATCGGAACTCCTAACCTGATCCTGAGTTGTAAACCCCTGCATGCTGCCGGTGAAGCCGATTTTAACCGGGGGATCCGGATCATGAGCTATGCCCATCAGCGGGAACTTCCGCAGGTGAAGACGATCAATTACCAGATGGCGATCTGGTTGCAACCCTTATTGTGGGAAAACAAACTGGATGACGTCCTGTACCATCGCGACGGAGTGGTCACAGAATTTCCGCGGGCCAATGTGTGCATCGTCACTCCCGACCAGGTGCTGGCCACTCCACGGGAAAATGTACTGGCGGGGGTTACGCGAAAGCAGGTCCTGGCGCTGGCCCCGGCAGTACTTCCGGTAGAGGAGCGGCCGGTGCTGCTGGAGGAAGTGGAGCGCGCTGCAGAAGTGTTCCTGACCAGCACGACGCGTCGCCTGATGCCGGTGCTGCAAGTCAATGGTAAAACGATCGGCAACGGACAGCCGGGGCCGGTGACGCGGGCTTTACTGGAGCGGTTCCTGGAACTGGAGGCCCGGCAGTAGGGGTCAGGGTCAGGCATCCTGGAGGAGTTTCCGGTAATCCTCGAGGCTTTTCTGCACGATCTTTCTGGCGGTTTCAGCATCCTGAAACTCCTCCACCAGTACGGTTTTGTGTTCCAGTTTTTTATAGTCTTCGAAGAAATTGCGGAGCTCTTTGAAGAAATGTTCGGGTAACTGACCGATATCGTTGATATGGTTGACGCTCATGTCGTGTTCCGCTACGGCAATGATCTTATCGTCGAGTTCGCCGCCGTCGAGCATGCGCATCACCCCGATCACTTTGGCGGATACGATACAAAGTGGCACAACTTCGATCTGCGAGAGGATCAGGATGTCCAATGGATCGTGGTCGTCGCAATACGTCTGCGGAATGAAGCCGTAATTGGCCGGATAGTACATGGAAGAGTACAGGACACGGTCGAGTTTCAACAGACCGGAGTTTTTATCCAGCTCGTATTTGGCGCGGGTGTTTTTGGGGATCTCAATGATGCCATTGACAATACCGGGGGCCTGTTCACCGACCTGTACGGCATGCCAGGGGTTGTTTGGATTGGTTTGCATAGGTTGAATACATTCAATTCGGGTATAAACATCGGGACTTTTATCCGAAGTGTATCTTTTCCGTGCGTATAGGCATGAATTTACTTCTATGGAATACCGGTCCGGCAGTTTTTATATTTTTGGCCATCACCTGTGACCCGTTTTCCTATCCTGTTAATAAACGTCTGCATGTATGTACATTAAACGGAACTATGGCTTTTGGATGACTTTTAACTGGTCAAAAAAGCCCTTTATTATCGGAGCGGTATATGCGCTGGCCATAAACGCCCTGCACCATTTCACTGATTGGGATATTACGCTGCCATGGCAACCGCTTACAGTAGTGGGTATAGCGGTTGCGTTCTACCTGGGTTTTAAAAACAACAGTTCGTACGACCGGAGTTGGGAGGCGCGCAAGATCTGGGGCTCTATTGTGAACAACAGCCGTACGTTCGGTGCAGCGGTGCTTGCCTTTATCCAGTCCGCTCATCCCGAAAAAGTGCAGGAATTGCGGCGCGAGCTGATCCATCGGCATATTGCCTGGCTTACTGCGCTGCGTTATCAGTTGCGGCTCAGCCGGCAGTGGGAACACACGGATGAGCGGCTCAAAGCCGTATATGTACCTACTGTCTGCGAGGAGTATTTTGACCAATTGGATCAGGAACTCATAAACTACATACCGGCTGCGGAATTTCAGCGGTATACCGACAAGGCTAATATGGCTACCCAGATTCTGGCTACACAAAGCGTGCGCCTGCAGGAGCTGCGCAACGATAACCATTTCGATGATTTCCGGCATATGGAATTTCATGCGCTTATCCGGTCGTTTTACGAAGACCAGGGGAAAAGCGAGCGCATTAAGAACTTTCCGTTTCCCCGCCAGTATGCTTCTACGGCTCTTTGGCTGTCGGTAGTGTTCTGCAGCCTCATTCCTTTTGCCCTGCTGGGTATTTTTACCGAAACGAAAAGCGTGCTGTACTGGCTCTGGCCGCTGTTTTCCGCCATGATCACCTGGGTGTTTTTTCTGATGGAAAAGATCGGCGACTATTCCGAAAACCCCTTTGAGGGCACCTATAACGATGTGCCGATCACCTCTATCGCCCGGGGCATTGAAATTGACCTGCGGGAAATGATCAACGATACGGATATTCCGCAACCGGTGCAGGAGGAGAATGGTTTTTTGATGTAAAGATGCCGGTAAAACGGGGTGGCGGCCCGGGCGCAATAGCGTGTCGGACTACTTATGGTTGTTAAAAACACTGTTTTTTTAAATTTTTGCCTAATTATAAAGGTTTTATAATTGTTTTTACAGTGTTAATATTTTGGTTTTTGACAAAAAAGCCTTATATTTGCTGTCAATCTCGCCTTGGGCTAGTTTATTGCATCCCAAGTTCGACATACAGTGTAGGCCGTATTCACGGCAAGTGGACTAACAACGATACCCGTTCGATTCCGAGCAACCACTGACCCCGGTAGATTTTTGGCGCCTGCCTGGCAGGCATTAGGTCAAATCACGTACTTCTGCACTACTCCATTGTAATACGGTAAGATGAAAAAGGTATATCAGATACCTGCTTGCCGTTGTCCAAATATAAGTTGTTAGGACAGGATATATAGTAGTGGAGGAGCAGGCATTCCCCGACCGGGACGAATCAAAAAGAACACTAACAGTAAAACCGATTTCCATGAAAAACACACATCATCATCAGCACAACAAAGGTCCCCGCCGCTCCGCTGGCTATGCACCGAACAGCTGGGGCAGACAACAGTATGGCGGTCGGTTCCTCAACTTGGAACAGGAAAATATCGACCTGAACAACATTGACCGAAAAAAAGGCTGGATATTGGGTTATGCCACCCGGTATTTCGAAGGCCTCAAGATCAGATCTTTGCGGGCCTGGGCCATCTGGAATTTGCGCCATGCCGGTTAAGGCCGTACCGGCATGTTTTCCCACAGCGCATAGAAGCCAGTTATTACAACCTTACATTACCAGGACGCCATGATGCGGAGCCATTGCCCTGCGTTGTGGCGTCTTGTTATCGTAATATACGATCTGCGGGGGGGCGCACGTGCACTACACCGCCTTCGTCCAAAATTGCAGTGTATGCATCAGCTCTGTCGCCTCTGTCACTTCTTTCCACGACATCCGGCACACACAGCCCGCCCGTTTCTGAAATCCCCGGTTGTCCCAGAATCGGTCTAGCGCGACATATTCCGGTGGCCGCTGCGGGTGATCTACCGGCCGGATCACCGCACAAAACGTTAGCAGCGAATACCCGCCCAGCCGTTGGGCCCAGGCTTCCCGCTCGTTAAAAAATCGTTTGCCTATCCCCTGCCCCCGGTATCCGGAAAGCAGAACGGATTCCCCGAAATAAAAGATCTGCTCCGGCGCTTCCGGTTGGCTCAGCCAGGGCTCCCGTATCTCCGTGCCGGCCTTCGCCAGCGGTATGCCGGTAGATGCGCCGACCACCTGTTCGCCATCCAATGCCAGCACGATACAACTGGCAGCCGCTTCCGTGTAAGCCTTCAGATATTCCGCTTCGTATTCGGCCGAGCCGTCGTACAAATAGGGGAACTCCCGGAATACGGTAATGCGTAGCCGGGCGAGGTCGTCCAGGTATGGCCGGATATCAGGGCCGGCGACCGTTTTTATGTCAATTGCCATAGGTTTTTTTGTGGTCAGCCGCGTCACCGCAGCAGGATATAGTTGCGGTATTCCCCCGGCCGCCAGCCTGTTGCGCCTTCGACAAACCGGGAAAGCCGTTCTTTGGCCGAAAGCCGGCCCCGGGCCGGGTCTCCCGAAAATTGCCAGTTGACCGCAGCAATCCGTGGCAGTATGACCGCCGGATGCGTGCCGGTAAAGCGTTTGAGTGGTTCGGAACCGTTATAGGAATAGACCGGACTTTCGCCTACCCGTTTCCGGACCTGTTCATCCGTGAGCCAGAGCTTGTTGAAATTGAGCTGTTTGCGCTGTTGGGCTTCCGGATGTTTTACCCAGCCGTAGTGGTGTATCCAGGCGTCGATCAGCCGCACTCGAAGTTTGAGCCCTTTTGCCGGACCTTCATCCGGATACCGGCGAAAACCCTGGGCATCGCGGTACGAGCGGATCCTTTTATCATTCCGTATGATCCGGACTTCCCGGCGGTACCATCTGCGACTGTCGCCAAAATAGTCGTAAGAGCCGTAAAAGTGCCGGTACCGGAACAGCAGTCCCTCTGTTGCCGGATCATCCAGCCAGCGTTCCATACTGCGGCGGATAACCGGAAAATCGGCTTCGTGCACGCACTCGTCGGCCTGGATATAGAAGCACCAATCGTATTCCGGGGGAATGGCATCAAAGGCTTTATTGGTTTCCACGGCCAGTACCCGTCCGCCTTCCCGCAAGGTATCGTCCCAAACTGTTTCCACGATGTGCAGGCGGGGGTCGTTGATACTCCGTACCAGGTCCAGGGTGTCGTCGTCCGAGCGTCCCACTGCCACAACAAAATAGTCGCACAAAGGCAGGATAGACGTAATAGCCTCTACGACAGGATAATCGTACAGGAGGGCGTTTCGGATGAAGGTGAATCCAGCGACTTTCATGGATGGTAAATTTGGAACCGGGGGACTTCGGCAGTAAAAGTGCGAACTTATGGCGATATTTACTGCTCCAAGCATAATCAGGATTAAATCATGCCCTTACCGGACCTTTCCAATATCCAACTCGACCTCAATCTGCGCCCCGATCCTTCCGTTGAAGTTCCGAAGGACGCCTCCGGGCGTCCGGCGTTTGTCGCCGGTATCCCGCCGTTTCTTGGCGGCCCTTACGCCAGTATGTATGTCACACGGCCCTGGACGATCCGTCAATATGCCGGGTTTTCCACTGCCGAGGAAAGCAACGCCTTTTACCGGCGCAACCTGGCGGCCGGACAAAAAGGCCTGTCCGTGGCATTCGACCTGGCTACGCACAGAGGCTACGACAGCGACCATCCCCGGGTGGAAGGCGATGTTGGTAAAGCCGGCGTAGCCATCGATACGGTAGAGGATATGAAGATCCTGTTTGATCAGATTCCACTCGACCAAATGTCGGTGTCGATGACTATGAACGGTGCGGTAATCCCCGTTATGGCATTTTTTATCGTAGCGGCAGAGGAGCAGGGCGTGGCGCCGGAGCAGTTGAGCGGCACGATCCAGAACGACATCCTGAAAGAGTTCATGGTGCGCAATACCTATATCTATCCGCCGGCCGCTTCTATGCGGATCATCGGGGATATTTTTGCCTATTGCGCCCGGAACATGCCGAAATTTAACTCGATCTCTATTTCGGGGTATCATATGCACGAGGCCGGAGCGCCGGCAGAACTGGAATTGGCATACACCCTGGCCGATGGACTGGAATATATCCGGACGGGGCTTGCTGCAGGGCTGCAGATCGATGATTTTGCCCCCCGCCTGTCGTTTTTCTGGGGGATTGGGATGCACCACTTCCGGGAGGTCGCCAAACTGCGTGCCGGTCGCCTGCTATGGGCCAAGCTGGTCAAACAGTTCAATCCGAAAAGCGACAAGAGCCTCGCGCTCCGGACACATTGCCAGACCAGTGGCTGGTCGCTCACCGAACAGGACCCGTTCAATAATGTCGCCCGCACCTGCATTGAGGCAATGGCAGCTGTATTGGGTGGTACACAGAGCCTGCACACCAACTCGTTTGACGAGGCCATTGCCCTGCCCACCGACTTTTCCGCCAAGATCGCCCGCGATACCCAGTTGTTTATCCAGAACGAGAGCGATGTCTGCCGGGCCGTGGATCCCTGGGCTGGTTCGTATTATGTTGAAAACCTCACCCGTGAGCTGGTCGAACAAGCCTGGGCGCTGATACAGGAGGTGGAGGAACTGGGAGGCATGGCCAAAGCCATAGAGGAAGGCCTGCCCAAATTGCGCATCGAGGAAGCCGCCGCCCGCAAACAGGCCCGGATCGATTCGGGGCAGGAGCAGATCGTAGGTGTAAATGTTTTTCAGGTGAAGGATGCAGTGAGTTTTGATATTCTGGAAGTTGACAACAGCGCTGTCCGTGCGGCACAGGTCCGCCGTATCCAGGAAACGAAGGCCGGCCGCGATGCTGCCCGGGTGCAACAGGCGCTACAAGCGCTGGAAACGGCCGCCCGGACGCCAAGAGCGGAGGACAACCTGCTTGCCCTGGCTGTCGACGCTGCCCGCGCCCGTGCTACCCTGGGGGAGATCTCCCTGGCAATGGAACAGGCATTCGGGCGTTACACCGCCACTACCCGTACGGTAGCTGGTATATATGCAGGAGCCATGGATAAAAATGATGATTTCGAACAGGCAAAAGCGCTGGCCGACACATTTGCCAGCCAGGAAGGCCGGCGGCCCCGGATCATGGTGGCCAAACTGGGACAGGATGGGCACGACCGTGGTGCAAAGGTGATCGCCACGGCCTTTGCAGACCTCGGCTTCGATGTGGATATCGGTCCGTTGTTCCAGACACCGGCGGAAGCGGCGCGCCAGGCTGCCGAAAATGATGTGCATATCCTCGGGATCTCCTCACTGGCCGCCGGGCACAAAACCCTGGCACCGCAGGCCATCGCTGCTCTGAAGGCGCTCGGCAGAGAGGATATTCTGGTGGTAGTGGGCGGTGTGATCCCCCCACAGGACTATACATTCCTGAAAGAAGCCGGCGTGGCTGCAGTCTTCGGACCGGGTACGATCATCGCCAAAGCGGCGGCTGATCTGCTCAAACTTCTGCTGGAGGAGGAATAGGGAGGATCCCGGCGAATGGAAAAACAAAAAAGGCAGCCCGACGGGCTGCCTTTTTTATTCGGGCTGGGTTCAGGTTTATTTCACGCCATTGGACGCCATGGCACTCATACGCGCCCTGGCTGCTTTTTTACCTTTTTCCAGGGTGTCAGAGGCGGCTTCCAGCACTTCATCTGCCGATTGGGTGATCTGGCCCATATAATGCTCGGCCTGGCCAGCAAACCGACCGATGGTGGTTTTAGCCGTATCGGCCATTTCATTGATGCGGTCACTGGCTTCATTGGCCGTTTTCCGGATCTGTTTGACTGCTTTCCGCCTGGTTTTGCGGCCTTTATCAGAGTTGAGATAATAACCGGCGGCTGCACCGGCGAGGGCGCTGGCGCCCATGGCAAGCAACATCTTTGATGTGTTTTTCATACTATTAAAAGAAGATTTTGATTAAAAAATATGATTAAATAAGTGTTTTTTCAAGTGTCTGATTTTTGGCAGGATCAGTAAAGCGGTATGATCCGGGCATCCAGCCCGTATTTGCCAATTAACCGCTCGGCAAATGCTTTATGCCCCTTAGGGGCAAACAGGTAAAGTTTGCCGCCATTCCGCGCAGCAAGTTCCTGCATCAGGCGCCACCTGCCGGCGATCTGCCTGCGCGCATCTTCTTTCAGGACGATATCGAAGAAGGATTTTTGCTCATTCCGCAGGGCTGTAAAATCAGGTGTGATCGCCAGGTCATCGCCCTGGCGGTGGAAGGTTTTGGGAGTGTCGAATGGTTCGACATTGGCTTTGATGCCATAGAATTTACGTTGGTGAATCCAGCGAAGAGCCTGATCGTATAACTCCTTTGTTTTTTCTTGTATCATATCTGGACATTATTTGTAAAAACAGACAATTTCGAACGTCGCTCAGCAGGGGTTCATCCCAGCAGATTGCCGATCGTACGGGTGTGCACCCAGAGTGGTCCTTATCAGTATAGGGCTAATAGTGAAAGGTGTTTTGATAACACCATTAAACTATGCAATACAATAACCCGGATGGAAATAACGCCAAATAGAAAAATACATGGAAATTGTCGGTATATGCTGTTGTGCAGCAGGCGTTACATTTTTATAACAACATGAAATTAATTTGGTTTACAGAATATCCGAATTTCATAAATATTATTTTTTTGAACATAATTGAACACTGGAAAAATATACCCGTTATATACATAAAGCCGATAGTTTATGATATTATTCAATCTATCTGCTTGTTAATCTGTCTAATAATCAAAAATTGTTTATTCTATTATGAACTATCTCGGAATTAATGAAAATAATCTTTCTGACACTGCTCACACTCTGAATCAGCTCCTGGCCGATTACCATATTTATTATCAAAATCTGCGCAACTTCCACTGGAATATCCGGGGAGAAAACTTCTTCGACCTGCATGCGCAATTTGAAGCACTCTATTCCGATGCCCGGACCCGCATTGATGCCATCGCCGAGCGTATACTGACCCTCCGGCACCGGCCGGTCAGCTTGTTTTCTGACTATTTGGAAATGGCCGAGGTCCGGGAAGACCGGGAGAGCCGGTCCGACCGGGAAATGGTGCTGACAGTACTTGACAACCACCGGATCCTTATCACTCGTATGCGGGAAGTGCTGGATGCAGCACAAACCGCCCGGGACGAAGGCACGACCGATCTGGTGAGTGGCTTCCTTCAGGAACTGGAGAAGAAGTCCTGGATGTTGCAAGCCTGGGCTGCCCGAAAAGCAGCTCCTGTTCCGGCCTGACGGGGCCATTGCCGTGCCGCCGGGCGCGGCCCAGCCATCTTGGAAATACCGGTTAAACTTTCAAAACCGTTGTTATGGAACATCCGTATTACCAGACCCTTTCACAAGCGGTCGAAGCATTACAGGAAAAAGGCTTTACGAGTGCCTTTAAACTCGAAGGCGACCACCTACTGAGCCTTCTCAATGGCCTGCGATACAGTCCGGCCGATCTCCGGATCGTCGGGCAGTATCGCTTTGAAGGCGAGAGCAATCCAGCCGATTTGGCAGTTGTTTTTGCCGTGGAGGCGCAGGACGGGCTCCGGGGCATGGTGGTCTCGTCTTATGGAACGTATGCCGATATACCCCTCATCACGTTTATGGAGGCAGTACCGGTCGCGCCACCCGGGCAGGTACTGGCATAATACTGTCAACGCGGTGATCTCCCGGTCTGTGCTTACCAATACTTGTCCTATCTTCAACCCAACAAAAACAAATGTCTATGCGCCTGCTGTTATCCCTGCTTCTGAACGGGCTTGTCATTTACGCCTGTGCCGAAGTGTTTTCCGGTATTGCGGTCACCGGTTATGGTGAAGCTGTTGTGGCCGCCCTGCTCCTGGGGCTGGTCAATTTTTTTATCCGGCCGATCATTACCTTTTTGACCATCCCGATCACGATCCTTACACTTGGTCTTTTCCTTCTGGTCATCAATGGTGCCATGGTGCTGCTGGTCGATGCCCTGCTCGACGGATTCCGGGTGAACGGCCTGGGCTGGGCAGTGCTGCTTTCTATTCTGCTCACCGGCGCCAATTTTTTGCTGAATGACAGTGAAAAGAAGAAAGACTGAAAAAGAACTGTTTTGGGCCCGGCCTGAAATTGCCAAACGCGTTCTAAACAGGAAAGAACCTGTGTTTTAATTCCACCTCTTCGCTTTTTTCATGGAAACACTGCTCAACGATCTCTGGAAAAACATACTCACCTACTATGAAAATCTGGTAGACCTGCTGCCCAAACTAGCCATTGCGGCGGTACTGTTCGGGCTGCTGCTGTTGCTGGCCCGGTTCAGCCGGAAGGTGGCCCGCCGCCGCCTGTCGGCCCGCATGGACGATCCCCTGCTGGCCCGGTTCATTGCCCGGCTGATCGGTCTGGCGATCGTTTTGTTTGCGGTCATGATGGTGTTACAGATCGTAGGATTGGGTAGCATGGCCGTTGGGATCCTGAGTACGGCCGGGGTCGGTGCCTTTATTCTGGGTTTTGCCTTCAAGGATATTGGTGAAAACTTTCTTGCCGGCGTGGTACTGGCATTCAACCGGCCATTCCGGGTCGGGGATGTGGTCGAACTCAATGGCCATAAAGGCAAAGTCATTGCGCTCAATCTTCGCGATACCCAGATCAAGACCTTCGACGGAAAAGACATCTATATCCCCAATGCCATGGTCGTGAAAAACCCGGTGGTCAATTTTACTATTGACGGTTTTCTGCGCCAGGAATTTACGGTGGGGCTGGACTACAGATCGGATATTAAGCGGGCCATGGAAGTAACACTGGAAACGGTGCGCCAGATACCCAATGTGCTGACCGGCGAAAAGGCGCCCTCCCTGGCGATCAGCCAACTGGCGCCCAGTACCCTCAACCTTACGGTCTATTTCTGGATCGATACTTTCGACAAGAACGTGTCGGGGATAGTGGTTAAAAATACCGCTATTGAAAACGTCCTGCAGGCATTGGAGGGCGCCGGGTTCTACCTCCCGGGCGATATTCTGGAACTCAGGTCTTATCGTGATCAGGAGCTGCCGGTGCACATGGCGTCTGCCGGTGCCGGCAAATAGACCAGGTGCGTAAATATCTGTTTGCGGACTCTCCGCTGGTTCTGATCCGTTAAAATAGAGTATTCTTGCAACCCATATTGCCCGGGCTGCCGTTCTGGCACAGCGGGTAACCAACTACTATTATCATGCAGCGTTTACTTTATTTCATTGTCTCCGTGTTCCTGCTCCAGGCTTGTGCACAACCCGTACAGGATGGCCCGCCCACGCTTATCCTTTACAACGGCAATTTCTTTACGGCCGACACTTCAGGTCTGGAGGCCTCGGCCGTTGCCATCCGGGGGGACTCTATTGTCTTTGTAGGTGATACGGAGGAAGCGCTCGGGCTGGCTGGCGACCAGACCGGGTTGATTGATCTGGAAGGTGCTTTTGCCATGCCGGGCTTTATCGAAGGGCACGGTCATTTCATTGGCCTGGGTCAGAGCCTGGAAAACCTGAACCTGATGTATACCCAAACCTGGTCGGAGATCGTGGGGCTGGTGGCCGATAAGGCGAAGGACACACCGGCGGGTGAATGGATCGAAGGCCGTGGCTGGCACCAGGAAAAATGGACGGAATCGCCGGGCCGGACGGTAAACGGCTACCCCTATCATGACGGGCTCAGCATGGTGTCTCCACAGCACCCGGTCGTGCTCAAGCATGCCAGCGGCCACAGCCTGATGGCCAACCAGAAGGCCATGGACCTGGCCGGGATCAGCAGCGAAACAGCCGACCCGGTTGGCGGGCGCATTGTCCGCGATGCTGCCGGGCACCTGACCGGGGTATTTGAGGAAAATGCCATGAGCCTGATCACCGCTCCGCTGAATGCCTGGAAAGACCAGCGTTCCGAAGCCGAAAAACAGGCCGCTTTTGACCGGCGGGTTGAGCTGGCTGCTACGGCCTGCCTGGCCAAGGGAGTTACATCCTTTCAGGACGCGGGCAGTGATTTCTGGACGCTCGATCAGTTTCGGCGGCTGGCGGAAGCACATCAGCTGCCTTTACGGCTCTGGGTAATGATCAGCGCTCCCGGCAGGGCGGAATTTTCCCGGCTGGCGGATTATCCGCAGGTTGGCCTGGGCGATGGCTTTCTGACCATACGGGCCGTCAAGGCCTATCTCGATGGTGCCCTGGGCTCTTACGGTGCCTGGTTGCTTCAGCCGTACAGCGATAAACCCGGGCATTTCGGCCAGAATACTACCCCGGTGGACAGCATTGCAGCGCTGGCCGCACAATGCCGGAAATACGGCCTTCAACTTTGTGTGCATGCCATTGGCGACCGCGGAAACCGGGAGATCCTGGATATATACGAAGCGGCGCTGCAAAATAATGAAGAGCAGCCGGGCGTCATGCCCGGGTTACGCTGGCGCATCGAACATGCGCAGCACCTGCATCCCGACGATATTCCGCGGTTCGGGCAGTTGGAGGTTATTGCCTCCATGCAGGCTGTACATTGTACCAGCGATGCGCCGTTTGTGGTGAAACGTCTGGGCACCGAGCGGGCGCGGACAGGCGCCTATGCCTGGCGCAGCCTGATCGATGCAGGCGCACATCTGGCCAATGGAACCGACGTGCCGGTAGAGGAAGTGGACCCGCTTCCGTGTATTTATGCTGCCGTTACGCGCCGGCGTGCCGATACGGGGCTGGAGTTTTTTACTGAACAACATATGACCCGTACGGAAGCCCTGCTATCGTATACTTCCTGGAATGCCTGGGCGGCTTTTGAAGAAACGGAAAAAGGCATGCTGGCGCCGGGTAAAATGGCCGATATCATCGTGCTTTCCGAAGACTTGGCCCGCTGCCCGGACGAGTCGATTTTGAAGACCCGTGTCCTGCGGGTGTTCGTTGGTGGTGTGGAGCGGGAATTGCCTGCCGTGAAAAATCCAAGCTAGGTCGCCAAATGCGCGTAAAAGTGAAATTTTAACAAGCGTTAACGTTTTTTGAAAAAAATACCCGATGTTTCAGCGGAAAATCTACCTTTGCTCATAACTGTTCACCCAATTTTTTTATTTCTGAGTTGTCCGGTTTAGTCCTTCAGGTCGTAGAAAAAGTCTTTGAAGCCTGATTTTGGATACCCCGGCCAACATCAATAAATCGTTAGACAAGTGGAATACGGGCATTTTAAGCGGAGAGACCGGGACGACTACCGGGACAGAGACAGAGACCGCCGGGATTTCCGCGACCGGGGAGGATTTCGGGGTCGCGAGCGCAATAATGATCGCGACCGCGACCGCGATCATGAGGAGAGTGTATTTTCCAAGCGCGTTCGGGCCGGTAAGCGGCGCACCTATTTCTTCGATGTGCGCAAAACCAGAGGCGATGATTTTTTCATCACCATGACCGAAAGTACCCGTCGTGAGGATGGATACGGATACAAGCGGCATAAGATCTTCCTGTACAAGGAGGATTTTAACCGTTTCCTGGCCTCCCTGAATGAAGTGGTCGAGCATGTCAAAACCGAGCTGATGCCGGATTTTGATTATGAAGAGTTTGATCGCCGTCAGGCAGAGTGGGAAGCGCAGCGTGAGGCGGAAGACGCCATGCTGTCGGATGAGGACGACGATATGGACGATAACGATGACGATGCGCCGAAAAAATCGCCAAAAAGTGCAGCGAAAGATGCGGATGAGGCTGGCGATGAGGAGTCTAAAGACGACGACGACTGGCCTTCTATCTGATGTCTGATATCTGATAGCCTGCCGCACGTTATTGTTGGCAGGAGACCTGTCTGATCCGCTTTTTCTGCATAGTGCCGGAAAAGCCGGCTATATACCAAAAGCGAAGCGTCCCGTGAGCGGGATTGGCTTCGCTTTTGTTTTGCTCAATGTCTGTTGTTCCGGTCCCTGGTCAGGGCATTCGCTGCCGGATCCGCGTTTTCGTACTAATATCGATTTTTCAGTATCCGGGAGGGAATTATCGTCAGTTTTTAGCATGACTTGTGTTTTTGAAATGCTGCAGGCAAAAATTGTAACTTTACCCACCAAACTTTGTTCTGCTTACACAAGGACCGGGAGTTTGGTGCGTTTTCTATAAGAACCGTAGCCCGGAACAGCACCCCGAAAGCCTGAAACAAAACCTATTTCTTCCAATTTTAGTCGCTTAATACGTTCATGGATCCGTTAAAAGAATTATTTCAACAAAAATCGCAGGAACTCAATAGTGAGATTAAAGAGCTGCTCGACGAGCATGGCTCCAAAAAAGTCAGTGAGGTGTCGTTAAAACAGGTGTACGGCGGCATGCGTGGTATTACCTGTATGTTATGGGAACCGTCACTGCTGGACGCGGAAGAGGGCATTCGATTCCGCGGATACTCGATCCCCGAATTGCGGGAAAAACTGCCCCGTGCTGCGAACGGGAAAGAACCGCTGCCCGAAGGCCTGTTCTGGCTGATGCTGGTCGGCCAGATCCCTACCAAACAACAGGTTAAATGGCTCACCGAGAACTGGGTGCGCCGCGCCAATGTACCGGAGCACGTTTTCCGGACCATCGACGCGCTGCCGGTGGAAACTCACCCGATGACCCAGATGTCGATCGGGGTGATGGCCATGCAGGGGACCAGTGTCTTTGCCGAGCGTTATGCCTCCGGTATGAACAAGACCGAGTACTGGGATGCCACCTACGAAGATTCGATGAACCTGATCGCCCGGTTGCCACGGGTAGCAGCCTATATTTACCGACGGGTATACCAGAAAAATGATCAGACCCTCCCGGATATCTCCCTCGACTGGGGCGGTAACTTCGCCCATCTTCTGGGCTTCGAAGACCAGGGCTTTAAAGAATACATGCGCTTGTTCCTGACCATTCACGCCGACCATGAAGGCGGTAATGCTTCCGCACATACCACTCACCTGGTCGGATCGACCCTCAGTGACCCCTACCTCTCGTTCAGCGCTGCCACCAATGCACTTGCCGGTCCGCTGCACGGTCTGGCCAACCAGGAGGTGATCCGCTGGGTGCTCAAAATGGTCGATACCCTGGGGACCAGCAAACCTACCCGCGAACAGATCGCGGAGTATGTGAAAAGCACACTGAACAGCGGCCGGGTGATCCCGGGCTACGGCCACGCCGTGCTCCGCAAACCCGACCCGCGCTACATGGCGCAACGCCAGTTTGCCGAAGACAATATCCCGGACAGCGACCTGGTCAAGATCGTCTGGAAGATCTTCGACGTGGTGCCGCCGATCCTGACCAGCCTGGGTAAAGTGAAAAACCCGTGGCCGAATGTAGACGCTCACTCCGGTGCGCTGTTGATGCACTACGGTCTGACGCAGCACAAATACTACACGGTGCTGTTTGCCGTCAGCCGTGCGCTTGGCGTACTGGCTGCCCAGTGCTGGGCCCGCGCACTTGGCCTCCCGCTCGAACGGCCGAAGTCGACCACGACCAAGTGGCTGAAAGATTATCTCGAGAAAGAATACGGAGCGCCGGTAGCGGAAGAGCACTAACGCAGGCGATCCGGTTTTGCCTATTTCAGAAGCGCCTACCTGCCTGGCAGGTAGGCGCTTCTGTTTCCCGGTGTAAAAAGTACAGGTTCTTTCACATACTTATTTCATCCCGGCAACCCTCACGGGCCTGGAGGCTTACAGGCGTTGCCTGCGGCTGCACCCCAAGGAATGTGCCGCTACTTTGCATGCCCGCGCCGAAGCCGGAATTAAGCGGCTGGAAGGCAGGTGACAATCTTTTCTACGGCCCTGTATCATAATACCTCCCTGGCGCCGTTTAGTGGATGTCCGGGCCGGTTTCGGGCAGCCTCTGCATGCGCTGCCGGGACCGGGAATTCGGACAACACACATTTTCCTGGCTTGTGGCCACTATGGATGAATTTCCGTTCCTTTGCAAAAAAAATCAGTCAACGTATGAAACAAATATTATCCCCTGTTTTGTTGTTTGGCGGTCTGGCTCTGGTGCTGGCCTCCTGCGGCGTAAAACCTCAGCCGAGTTTTGTGCTGCCGACCCAGAAACTGGTTGCGCCTGCCAAAGTGACTTTTCAGAATCAATCCACCAATGCCGACTCGTTTGAATGGGATTTTGGCGATGGCACGACATCTGCTGAGGCCAGCCCCACCCACGAATACAAACATTCCGGCAACTATACCGTTTTGCTCAAAGCCACCAAAGGCAATAAAACAATTACAACCAAACAAATGATCCAGGTAACTGCTCCCGAACGCTGCCTCATTGAAATTGAAACGGACTACGGCACTATGCTGGCCGAGTTGTACTCGTCTACCCCTAAACATCGCGACAACTTCCTGAAGCTGACTGAAGAAGGCTTTTTTGACGGCCTGCTCTTTCACCGGGTGATCAACAACTTTATGATCCAGGGTGGCGACCCGCAGTCACGTGACGCCAAGCCTGACCAGCGCCTGGGCATGGGTGGTCCCGGCTATACGATCCCGGCCGAGTTTGTCGATTCGCTGGTGCATACCAAAGGCGCCATTGCTGCCGCCCGTACCAACAACCCGGAGAAAGCATCCAGCGGCTCGCAGTTTTACATTGTACATGGTAATACGGTGAACGACGGGCTGCTCAACCAGGTCGAAGCGACCCGCGGCTTCCACTACACTCCGGAGCAGCGTAAGGCATATCTGGAAATAGGCGGTACGCCTCACCTCGACCGGGAATACACTGTGTTTGGGCATGTGATCGAAGGGCTGGATGTCATCGACAAGATCGCCGGTGCAGAAACGGCGCCCGGCGACCGCCCGAAAAAAGACGTGAAAATGAAGATCACGGTAATTAAATAACCTAACATCGTACCGATCGGGGTTTTCGGACTGACCTGTCCGAAAACCCCGTATCGTTACTGTCCTGCCCCTTTGCCTGTACATCTTGAAGTCGAGATCCACATACCTGCTGATCGCCCTGGCCGTGCTGGCAATTCTGACGGTTCTGTACTGGCGTATGCTGAAAGGGCCGAAGCGGTTTGACTGGCGGGATGCCTGGGTTCCCGGGGCGTACAGTGAATCCAGCAGGCAACCGTACGGCACACAGATCCTGTACCGGCTGCTGCATGATTATTTCCCGGAGCACCGGTTTGTAGATGTAAAGGAAAACGTTGCGGAAGAACTGCCCGTTGCTGCGGACTCCGGCACGTATGTCTGTGTGGGGGAAGCGCTGTTCCTGGACTCGTTGAGTACGGCGCGGTTGCTGGATTTCGTGCGAGCTGGTAATACGGCCTTTCTGTCGAGCAAAACGATCCCGTTCGATCTGATGTTCCACCTGTACTACGAAGAATGCCCGGATGCGGTGTGGAACGATTACGAGCTGTTTAGCGATTCGGTGGTGACAGCCACACTTCCGCGGGGGCTGCTTCCTTCGGCTGTGCCACTCCACTATGCCAGGCAAAACCGCAAAGAGGAGTACCGGTGGAGTTTTATCGAGTCACGTTTTTTCTGTGCCGGCCTGCCCCAGCATCCCCTGGGCTACCTGAACGATTCACTGGTCAATTTTGCCGAATTCTCCTACGGAGAAGGGCGGGTATACCTGCATACTACGCCGATCGCACTTTCCAATTACCACCTGCTGCGTCCGCAATCCCGGTTATATGCCGAGGCTTTGTTGTCCTATTTGCCGGAGGGGGATATTTACTGGGATACCTACAGCCGGGTGCCGGAAATGGTGGGCCGGATGCGCAACCAGGAAGGCGGCAATCAGTACTCCCGGCAATTGCCGGCCGAACACCCGCTGAGCTACATTCTGCGGCAGCCGCCCCTGGCCTGGGCCTGGTACCTGCTGATCGCTCTGGCGCTGCTGTACCTCATTTTCCGGGCCAAGCGGCGGCAGCGCATCATTCCGGTGTTACCCAGGAATGAGAACTCCTCGTATGAATTTATCCGCACGATCGCCAACCTGCATTTCAGGGAAAAAAACTACCAGAACCTGTGCATCCAGAATATGCGCCTGTTCCTGGCTCAGATACGTGAACGCTACAGTATGGTCGCCCAACTCGACCCTGATACGCTCAAGCCCCGCCTGGAAGCCGATTTTATTGATCGGCTGGGACAGGTGTCGGAGGTGCCGGTCCGGCAAATTCAGGATATCTTTACGCAATATGCGGCTGCTGTGCAGTATGATCCCACGGAAGACATGCTGGTGCAGCTGCACCTTTCGATGGATGCCTTTTGGAAAAAAGCCAAATAACCTGAACCGAAGAACGATAATCAACCTGATCGATCTATGACAGATAATGAGAACGGTCCCTTGGAAGAACCACAGGAAATACCCGGAACGGAATATACATCTCCGACCCCGGAACCACAACCGGAAGGGGTGGATGTTGGGCCTGTACAGGCCCGTGCAGAAGCCGTGAAGGCGCAGATCGCCCAGGTGATCGTAGGTCAGGAGGCTATGCTGGAGCAATTGTTGATCGCCCTGTTCAGCGGCGGGCATGTGCTCCTGGAAGGGGTTCCCGGCATTGCCAAGACGCTGACTGCCAAACTGCTGGCCCGCACGATCGATTCGGGCTTCAGCCGCATCCAGTTTACGCCCGATCTTATGCCGGCCGATGTGGTCGGCACGTCCGTGTTTAACATGAAGACTTCGGAGTTCAGCTTTAAGGCCGGTCCGATCTTTTCCAACATTATCCTGATCGACGAGATCAACCGAGCGCCAGCCAAAACACAGGCTGCCCTGTTTGAGGTGATGGAGGAATACCAGGTGACGGTCGACGGCCATACCTATTCCATGGAAAAGCCGTTTTTCGTGATCGCCACGCAAAACCCGATCGAGCAGGAGGGCACCTATAAATTGCCGGAAGCACAGCTGGACCGCTTCATGTTCAAGGTTGTGCTCGAATACCCCAGTCTTGATGAGGAAAAGTCTATCCTTCGGCGGTTTCACAACGATTTCTCCGGTGCCCTGCGGCACACTGTGGAGCCGGTACTGAAGCCTGCGGATATCGCCGATTGCCAGCAGCGCATTGAGCAGGTGTTTATCCGCGAAGAATTGCTGGATTATATCGCTGCCATCGTGCATAATACCCGTAACAACGGCGACCTGTTCCTCGGCGCCAGTCCCCGGGCTTCTCTGGCCCTGATGAAAACGTCCAAGGCTTTTGCAGCCATCAATGGCCGCAACTTTGTGACGCCCGATGATATCCGGGCGGTGACCTTTCCCGCCCTTAACCACCGCGTGATCCTTACCCCCGAGCGCGAAATGGAGGGTTACAATACCCGGGAGGTACTGGATGATATTGTGAAAAAGGTGGAAGTGCCGCGGTAGTTTTTTTTACTGCCAGGACGCTAAGACGCCAATATCGATACACAGCGTCTTAGCGTCCTGGCAGTAAAAAAACTACAGGATCGTCCGGTTTTGCCGCAATTCATCGCGGATTTCCGGCTTGAGGCGATCGGCTGCCTGCATGATCATATCCACATCCGGCGGGAACGGGACCGGATCGTTGTCCAGGTATCGTTTGGACGCCTTGCTCAGGGCACGGTGGTCGCCTTTGTACGTGGCGGCATAGTGTTCGAAGAGGATCTCGGTGCCCATTTCCCGGGTAAAAAGCCGGGCATTGCTGTTACCGTCATATACTTCGAGTGCGCCGGTCAGGCGGGCCGCCTTGCTCTGGAAGGTTTCGAGCACACGGGCGCGTACCTCGATCATATGCGGCTTTTTGATCTCGTTGCCGGCGGTGTCTTTTTTGATCCGACCCCGAACGTCGCGCTCGTAGTCCCAGCCATCCTGGATCTCTTTGGTATCCACATAGCGGCGTTCGCTGATGCGTTCCGGGCTGATATCGATCTGATAGATCCGGAAGACTACCCGGTAATCGACCTGAAGGTCAGGGCGGGCATTTACGTAAAAGGCTTTCCACCGGCTATCAAGGTCGGCGCTGCCCATGGCCAGCATGCGGTCTTCAAACTGCCGGGGCAGCAGGGCGGCGCTGTGGTTTTCCACTTCAAACAGGATATGCGTGGTGCCCAGGTACTCGGCATCGCGTAGCATCCGGTCTTTATCCTTGTATTGTCTGTAATACCGGCGCTCGAGGTCGAGCAGGGTCTGGTACGCGTTCCGGGCTGCGAGCCGGTCGCCGTTTTCGGCCTGTTGCAGCAGGTCTTCTGCCTGCGTGTACAGGTGTTCAGCAGCTTTTTCCCGACTTTCCGCTTCCAGGGTGCCGATATCGACAAACTCGAATTTGGCCTGATAGCCGTCTTTCGACACCAGGGGCAGCAACGGGGCGATCTTGTTCTGCCGGTCACGGATCGCGCGGTGCAGGTTGTTGATGCGCTCCCAGTATTCGGGGCGGTCGCGGGTCGCCAGGATGCGGGCCGAGTTCAGATCGCGGGCCTGCGCTTTGGCAAAGGCGAATTCGAGCCCCTGCACCAGTTCGGTCTTTTTGTTCTTTTTACCGCGCAGGCGTTGTACACAGTATTCGATGGCGCCATCGTAGTCGCCGCTTTCCACAAAACGTTGGGCTGTGTGGCAGGCGGTGAGCAGGAGGCTGGCAGTGAGTGTCAGCAGGATGGGGAATTTGGCGAAGGATACGGAGCGGGCAAACATGGCTTTCGTCTTTTCGGAACGGAGAATGTTATTTTTTTCCCGTTCCTTGTGATTGTTTTCCAAATTTGACCGAAAGTTGCAGGTACCGGATGCATGGTTACCATTAAGAGTTGTTAGGGCTTTCTGAAAGTTTGTTAAAAACCTGAAGGAGTCCTAAAAGGCTGCAAACAGATTGTTAAACGGAAGCAGTTTTCGATGCTTCCGGTCTGTGGGCCGGCAACCGGAGCGCCCTTCCCTGCGCTGCTGCCGTATAAAAATTATGTCATGGAAAAGATCACCGAAAGCCCGTCGCGTTACCGGCATCTGGAAAAAATGTCTGTCCGGGAATTACTGAGCAATATCAACGAGGAGGACAAGTCGGTACCGCTGGCGGTAGAGCAGGCGATCCCGCAGATTGAGGCTCTGGTAGAGGCTATCGTACCTAAAATGCGCGAGGGCGGCCGGCTGTTCTACATCGGCGCCGGCACCAGTGGCCGGCTGGGCATTCTGGATGCTTCGGAGATCCCGCCGACCTACGGAGCGCCGCCTGACTGGGTGATCGGCCTGATCGCCGGCGGCGACAGTGCTATCCGCAAGGCCGTCGAGGGCGCAGAAGACAGTCCTACACAAGCCTGGGAAGACATGCAGGCGTACCAGATCGACGCACAGGATATCGTGGTCGGAATCGCGGCTTCCGGCACTACGCCGTATGTGATCCACGGCCTGCGCACCTGCCGGGCCAAAGGCATTACTACCGGCTGTATTACCTGCAACCCCGGTGCCCCGGTGCTTGCCGAGGCAGATTTCCCGATCCTGGTCGTTACAGGACCGGAATTCGTTACCGGCAGCACGCGCATGAAAGCCGGCACAGCGCAAAAACTGGCGCTCAATATGATCTCCACGACTACCATGATCCGCCTGGGCCGGGTGCAGGACAACAAGATGGTGGATATGCAGCTCAGCAACAACAAACTGGTCGACCGCGGCACGAAGATGGTCATGCAGGCCACCGGTATGGAATACGATGCCGCGCAGGCGCTCCTGCTCGAGCAGGGAAGTGTACGGGAAGCAGTAAAGCGGTATTACCGGCATTGAGTGCTTTCCGGTCCCGCAGGCAACTTTTCCAATTTTTCTTTTCCAATTTCCAATTTCAAATGAAGCGTACGTGAACAGCCCTTTTATTTGAAATTTGAAAAGAAAAATTGGAAATTTGAAAAGTTGTTTGGGGGGCAGGTAGCGCTCTTTACACCTTAAAATCCAACAAAAACCGCCGCACTTCCGCCTGGAATTTATCCTCGTCGTTATCGCAGAACTCCACTTCGGCCGGTAGCACGTAAATGGGCAGCTGGTGTTCCCAGATGAAGGGGGCGAGCAGCTCCAGGCGGGTGGCATCCTTTTCCGTGGTCAGAATCATCTTGCCTTTTTCCGGCATTGCCTCGAAGCGGCGGCGGACGACGTGGAGGTCCGACTCCGTGAAATAATG
>SBHD01000376.1 GCA_006226345.1 Bacteroidota bacterium
CCTTCGGCAGCGCTTTGGGGCTTTTGATCGGCATTTGTCTGGTGCAGGTTGACACCGAGCGCTTCCATTGTGTGCAGGAGCTCAATATTCTTTTCATTGTGGAAAAAGGTGTACACGTTGCGGGCCAGTACCGGGCCAATGTCTTTGATGGATTCGTATTGCTCGAGGTCCCAGTCCTGAAGGTCCAGTACATGTCCGATCTCGGCCGCCAGCAGGCGGGAGCTTTTCTGCCCCAGGTGATGGATGCTCAGGCTGTGCAGGAGGCGGTAGATCGGATTTTGTTTGGCCTTTTCGATGGCCTTTTCCAGGTTTTGGGCCGATTTGGCGCCAAAGCCTTCGAGTTGGGCGATCATGTCGTAGTCGAGCCGGTAGATATCGGCGATGGAGTGCAACCAGCCGAGTTGGTAAAAGCGATTGATCGTGCTTTCCCCCATACCGTCGATGTCCATTGCCTGTTTGGAGGTATGGAAGATCATGCGTTGCAGTACCTGTGCCTCGCATTCGGCATTGACGCAGCGCCAGATCGCCTCATCTTCCGGTTTTACCAGCTCGCTATGGCAAACCGGGCATTGTTTCGGGTATTCCACCGGTTTTTCAGAACCGTCGCGCAACTCATCCAGGGCCTTCACGATATAGGGGATTACATCGCCGGCGCGCTCCACCAACACCTGGTCGCCGATCCGGATATCCTTGCTCCGGATAAATTCTTCGTTGTGCAGGCTCACGTTCTGCACCGTCACCCCGGCCAGCTGAACCGGTTCGAGTTTGGCCACCGGCGTTACAGCGCCGGTTTTGCCCACCTGAAATTCGACGTCCCTTAGCTTCGTGGTCGCCTGCCGGGCCCTGAACTTGAATGCCATAGCCCACCGCGGGTGGTGCGCCGTCGAGCCGCAGCGGGCCTGCAACTCCAGGCTGTTCACTTTTACCACCATCCCGTCAATCTCATAAGGATAGTTTTCCCGCTGATCCTGCCAGGCATTACAGAAGTCGATCACCGTTTCGATATTGGCGCATACCTTCCGCTCGGGCAGCGAGACGCCGGTTGATCTGTTCTCCGGTACCTGTGCCGCCGGCACCTTAAAGCCCAGCTTTTCGAGCAGCCCGATCGTAGCTTCGTGCGTCGGGAACTGATCCAGCACACTGTTTCCGTTGCGGTCTACAGCATAGCCCAGTTGATAGGTAAAGGCTTCCAGCCCCCGGGCGGCAGCCTCTTTGGGGTCTTTCATACGCAGACCGCCGGTTGCGGCGTTACGCGGATTGGCAAACAGGGTTTCTCCTGCTTTCTGGCGCTTTGCATTGATCTGTTCGAACACATCCTTGCGGATGATCGCCTCGCCCCTAAGTTCCACCAGGGCAATACCGGCGTCGGAGAACCCGGCCCGCAGCGGGATAGAGCGCAACGTCCGCATATTAGCGGTGATCACATCGCCTACTTCCCCGTTGCCGCGCGTGGCAGCCCGCAGCAGGCGGTCGTTGTCATATACCAGCACAATGGTGCCCCCGTCGAACTTCGGCTCCACGGCATACTCCACTTCGGCATCTTCCGGAAGGCCGCACAGTTTTTTTACCGCCGTATCGAAGTCCTGCAGGTCTTCGGCATCGTACGAGTTATCCAGCGACAGCATGGGCGTCAGGTGCGCCACCTGGTCGACCTCCTCGGTCAGATCGGGCGATACCCGCTGGGTGGGTGATTCGGGGGTGATCAGTTCGGGAAACTGCTGCTCGATCGCCTCCAGTTTTTTGTACAGCTGATCGTATTCATAATCGCTGATAACCGGGTCGTTCTGCACATAATACCGCCATTCGTGGTAGCGGATCACCCCGCGCAGGTCTTCGGCTTCTTCGGCAGCCAGGCTGCGGTCTTCGGGCACCTGGGGTGTGGACAGCAACTTCTTGGAGTGCTCAAATAAAATGCGCTGGGCGTCTTTTGAATACATATCGCGTAGGCTTTACAGGGCGACAGGATAGAAGAAGAGACAAAGTTCGGAAGCCGTACGGAGAGTGCGGCTATGGAGCGCCGGGTTTTTGGAGGTGTATACCTCCGGCCGGTGCAAGGCCCGGACTGCAATGTTTAATTCATTTTTTGCAAAGCCAGTTTAGCGACTTTTTTTGCCAGTTCGAGATTTTTGTGTGGCTCATCGGTATACTCCAGGGTGACCTTGACAACGAGGTGCCCTCTCTTGAACACCAGGGCGCGCTGCACCGTGCTCCAGATGGCATCATCACCTACATCGGGTACATCTTCCTCAAATACGTTGCGCTGGTCGCGGCGGAGCATATCGAACTGCTCCCGGGAAGTGTGTTCGTTTCCGTAATCAAGTACCTGTGTGACCAGCGTGTTTTTAAATTCCACGTATTCCGCCCCGGCTTTTTCATTGCCACTTTCCCGTTCCTTCCAATCGGGCTTCAGCCAGGAGCGCAGGCAGAACCCGCGCCCCGGCAGACTGCGGGCGTTGAAGGCGTATTTGTTCACATCAATATCAAAGAGGCCGACGATCTCATCGTCGGTGACCAGCTCGCAGCCGGCGTCCTTCCAGGGATTGGGCAGGCGGATGGGCGCACCGGTCACGCTGTCTATGGCAAGTACGGGCGGCGGCGGTGCGTTTTTATCGGTTTTTTTGGAGGTGCAGGAAACCACGCTGAACAGGGTCAGGAAGAGCCCGAGCGACAGGAACAGACAGGTATTCGATTTTTGGTTAAACATGTTAAAACGGGAGGTATTACGTATCCCCGGAGGTTAAAGTTTTTAAAAAGTCTACAAAGATACGGGTTGGAAGGGGTACAAAACAGTGCTGCTGCCGTAGGTTTGCTATTGAGGCAGCCCGGCTATACACCCGGCACGGGCATACCGGGGTTTAAAAATGGACGGTTTCAGCCAGTACCGTATTTTGTTTCGATTTTTACCCCTGCCGGAAAATACCACTGCACGGAAAAATTTGCACATTTGCCCCGGCCCAGACAAAGAACAGCCTCTTAGCCGAAAACGATTTACCAACCAATCAGCAGAAAAAAACGCCTATGTCTGATCAAAAACACGAATTATTTGGACATCCCCGTGGGCTTACCCTCCTCTTCTTTACCGAGATGTGGGAGCGGTTCAGCTATTATGGGATGCGGGCATTGTTCACCCTTTACATGATCAATGCACTGTTCTTTTCCAGGGAAAAAGCCTCTGAGATCTATGGCAGCTACACCGGCCTGGTCTACCTCACCCCGCTGATCGGCGGCTATGTGGCAGACCGGTACTGGGGCAACCAGCGATCGATCATCGCAGGTGGTATCCTGATGGCTATCGGGCAGTTCTTTATGTTCGGTAGTGCCTCCATGTACCAGAACGTAGGCATGGCCACCGCACTGTTGTGGGCCGGCCTGATCTTTCTGATCATCGGCAACGGTTTCTTTAAGCCGAATATCTCCTCGATGATCGGGCAGATGTATACCGAAAAAGACAAACGCCGCGATGCCGCCTACACCATTTTCTACATGGGTATCAACCTGGGCGCCTTCCTGGCACCGCTGGTTTGCGGCTTCCTGGGTAACCGCTATGCTGCTGACGGCACACCGCTGCCGGAGTATTTCAAATGGGGATTCCTGGCAGCCGGCATCGGTATGATCCTGGGCACCTTGTTGTTCTGGTCGGAGAAAAAACGCTACGTCGTAGATCCGGAAGGCAACCCAATCGGATTGCTGCCCAACCAGGCAGTGGAATCCAATAAAGAAGGCGAAACAGCCGGCGGCGGAGGCCTGGGCACCAGTCAGCTGTTGCTCGGCGGCGGTCTGGCCGTAGCGCTGTTCCTGGTTTTCTGGAAAGTGCTCGACTTCGATGTGATCGGTGCGATCATATACGGTATGACTATCGCTATGATGACCATGATCATCACGGATAAGTCGCTCACCAAGATCGAGCGTGACCGTATCATCGTGATCTATGTATCCGCCTTCTTTGTGGTCTTTTTCTGGGCTGCATTCGAGCAGGCCGGGGCATCCCTGACCTTCTTCGCAGAAGAACAGACCAACCGCCAGGTCGGCCTGAATATGCCAATATGGCTGGTCCACGTCGTTTCGCTGGGCCTGTTGGGTGTACTGTATTGGGCATTCAATATCATCCGTAAAAACTTTGAAAAGCTGGATGGCTTGTCCCTGCTGCTCTATGTGTTCATTTTGGGTCCGGCATTCTTCCTGCTGTACAAAAACATTGAATTCCTTATAACCGGCCAGGCCGCTATCTCCCTGGATACGATACCGGCCAGTTACTTCCAGTCTGTCAACGCCGTGGCGATCGTGATCCTGGCGCCTATTACGGCGGCGATCTGGGTAGCGCTGTCCAAGCGCAACGCAGAGCCGAACTCGCTGATCAAGCAAGCCTTGGGCCTGGTTATCCTGGCATTGGGCTATGTAGTGATCGCGTTTGGTGTGAAAGGGCTTGGGCTGGATAGCAAAGTCAGCATGTTCTGGCTGGTTGCACTGTATGTGATCCACACGATCGGTGAGCTTTGCCTGTCGCCGATCGGTCTGTCACTGGTATCCAAACTGTCGCCCATGCGCTTCGTATCGCTGTTGTTCGGTGTTTGGTTCCTGGCCAATGCCGTAGCCAACAAAGCAGCCGGCCAGCTCAGCGCTTTGTACCCGCCTTCCGGCCGGGAGTACAAGATGGCCATGGACAATGGCATCGATGAAACAACCTACCGGGGTATTCTCGAAGGCCAGATCCAGCCTACGGCAGAGCAGGTGCAGATCGCTGCCGATGCCGCTATTCCGCTCCAATACCCGAATTTCTTTGGTCCGGTCAAAGACCTGTACCAGTTCTTTATGATCTTTGTAATGATGGCCGGGGTAGCGGGTCTGATCCTGTTCCTGCTGTCCTTCCCATTGAAACGTATGATGCACGGGGCTGATTAGCGCCGTATCCTTTTATTCAGTTGCCGGGTTCTGTTCCCGGTGACCAATTGAAAATGATCGGGAAGCCGTCTCTTGCGGGGCGGCTTCTTTTTTTTGCCAAAAGCCGCCCTAAAAGCCCGCCTGTTTCCACAAATTGCCCCTGCGGCCTATCTTTGGATGTTCAATCCCGTCTGGCATGAAAAATACGATATCCCTGCTTTTCGCACTTTCGACCCTCCTTGTACTTTCTTTTTCACAGGCTGCAGCCCAATCCTGCACGTTCACCCTGCAGATGCACGACAGTTTTGGCGACGGCTGGAACGATGGTATTCTGACCGTCAATAACGGTGGTGTGCTAACCCTGTTTACCATGGTGGAAGATATCGGGGACGGTATGGACAGCACGGTGCAGTTCACCGTCATGGACGGCCTGCCGCTGATCCTGTCCTGGACGCCCGGCGACTATGACTCTGAAGTATCGTTCACCCTGCTGAATAACGACGGCGATGTGCTCTATTCTACCTCCAGCCCTGCCGCTACGATCCTGTATCTCACCGTCGCCAACTGTATCGAGTGCCTGAAGCCCCTCCATGTACAGGCTGAAAATATTTATGATACCCGGATCAAATTGCGCTGGAGCCCGGGCTACGGCACTAATACGCCGGTCGGCTGGCGGGTGATCTATGGCACGACCGGTTTTACGCCCGGACCCGGCGCCGGCGACACGATGTACGTCACCACGCCCAAAGCCACCATCACCGGACTGACAAAAAAAACGACGTATGACTTTTATGTGCAGCAGGATTGTGGAAACGACCAGTCGGGCAAACTGACAGGTCCCTATACCTTCGAAACCTATTACACCCACGACGTGGGTGTCACCGGCCTTATTAACCCGGAGAACAGCTGCGATCTGGAAACCGAAAAAGTATCCTTTGTGCTCACCAACTTCGGCGCCGAACCACAAACATTCATACGGTACAACTATAGTGTCAACGGCGTCCCGGCCGGGGTATCCATGCCGCAGGACGGGCTGTATACCGGTGTGATCGGAAAGGATCAAAGTGAAACCATCGAATTTGAAACCCAGTTTGATTTCTCCGCACCCGGCGAATATCTCATTGCTGTATGGACCGAACTGTATCTGGTCAATGACGAAAACACGTCAAATGACACGGCCTATTTCCGTGTCGTCAACCGCCAGGTAGTGCCGTATGAGCAGGATTTTGAAGCATGGGAAGGCGGCTGGTATACCGCCCAAGATTCCACCACCCGGAATCCATCGTGGGAGTTTGGCACCCCCGCCAACAACTTCATCGCCGCCGCCGCCAGCGGGCAGCATGCCTGGGTAACCAATCTCGACGGGCGGTACAACGCCAGTGAACGGTCGTATCTGTACTCCCCCTGTTTTGATTTTTCGGATCAGACTGAAGATCCTGTATTTGAATGTTCGATCATTTTCAGCACGGAGACGCTGTATGATGGCGCCTGGCTCGAAATGTCGCTGGACGACGGCGCTTCCTGGAGCCGGGTGGGGGCTATCGATGAAGGCCTGAACTGGTTTAATATCAGCGGGTCAGCCAATGGCCTCGGCGATGTATGGGCCGGGAACAGCGGCGGCTGGATACGTGCGCGCCACCACCTCACTGGCACCGCCGGCCAGGCACGGGTATTGCTCCGGTTTGCTTTTGGCTCCGATGCCTTTGCTCAGTTCGAAGGGGTCGGCATCGACGATATCCGGATCTACCAGCCACTGACTGACGACCTGGCTGCAGTATCTGTCAGCACGGAGGGAGATGCGGTGGAATGTGGGTTGGAAACGGACCGCGTGACATTCCGGTTTGCCAATTTCGGCTCCCAGCCCAAAACACTCTTTGAAGTGAGCTATTCGCTGAATGGCGCAGCGCCGGTTACGGAAAATGTGGGCGCAGTAACGATCGATCCGGATAAGACGTTTGAATATACATTCTCGCAAACCTTCGACAGTCGCGACGGGGCATTTGCCATCCGGTGCTGGACCCTGCTGGCCACTGAACAGGACCCTTCCAACGACAGTACGGAAATCTACCTCGTCGACCACCTGCCAGGGCCAATACCATTCCAGGAGAACTTCAACAACGGACAGGTGCCGGCCGGCTGGACTACCGATGGTTTTGTTACCAGCGGGCACAACAATATTTCGCCGGTACTGGCCGCCAACCTGTATGAGTTCAATCCCGACGGCATCACCGATCTGCCCCGGGTAGGCTTTATCGGCCCGGACGATACCCTGCGGTTTGATTACCGGATCACGGATTTTAACAACAACGGAACAAGCGCCACCACCCTGGCCAATGGCACCCGGTTTGAGGTGCAGGTGTCCACAGATTGTGGTGAAACGTTCCAAACAGTTTATACGATCGATGAAAACAACCACACGCCTACACTTAGCCTGCGAACGGTAAAAGTAGGGCTCGGTGCTTTTGCCGGGCAGGCGGTCAAGATCCGTTTCAACAGCATCTGGGGTGCCGGCGATTTTTATTTCGACCTCGACAATATCAACCTGCTGGCCTGCCCGCCGGATATGCAGCTCAGCGTCTCCACCGTACCGGCTGATCCGGGCTCCAGCAATGGCAGCGCTACCGTTACGGTAGGGCTGGGCAACCCTCCCTACAACTACCTGTGGAGCACCGGCGCCACAACAGCAACGGCTACCGGGCTACCAACCGGCACTGCCACGGTTACGGTCACCGATGCACAAGGTTGTTCGGATATGCTGACAGTACAGATCGGCAACAGTCCGACCCGCTCGATCGAAGGCCTCACCCGGCTGACGTTGCAGCCCAACCCGACCAGCGCAACCGCCACTTTGCAGGCGCAGTTCGACCGAACCATCGATCTGAAGGTGACAGTGTTTGATCTCCTGGGTCGGGTGCTTTGGCAGCAGGACTTTGACCGCACCAATACGGTCGACGCGCGTCTGGACCTGGATCAACATCCCGACGGGGTGTATTTCGTGCGCCTGGCCACAGAGGGGCAAAGTCTGACAAAACGGTTGTTGAAAACTGCCGGGCACCGGTGATCAGAAGAGCTCCAGTTGTTCGTCGCGGGGCAGCAGCTGGAAAGAGCGGCGGTGGTGTGGCGTCGGGCCATGTCTGCGGATAGCCTCCCGGTGTGCCGCTGTGGGATATCCTTTATTGGATAGCCAATCGTATTCCGGAAACGCATCGGCCAGTTGGTCCATGGCAGCATCCCGGTGCGTTTTAGCCAGAACAGAAGCCGCCGCAATGGACATATATTTCCCGTCGCCCTTTACGACGCATACATGCGGCACTGCTGCATAGGCGCGAAACCGGTTGCCATCGACGAGGATAAAGGCGGGCCGGGTTTTCAGGGAGTCCAAGGCCCGGTGCATGGCCAGATAGGAAGCCTGCAGAATATTGATCCGGTCGATCTCCGCTGGTGTGGCAAATGCAACTGCCCAGGCCAGGGCTTCCGACTCGATCACCTCCCGCAGCAAGGCGCGCCGGGCAGCACTCAGCTGTTTGGAATCATTGAGCAAAGGGTGGGCAAAATCCTCCGGCAGGATAACTGCTGCTGCGGAAACCGGACCGGCCAGGCAACCGCGTCCTGCTTCATCGCAACCGGCTTCCAGCCGCCCTGGTTCATAAAAAGGTAATAACATACAGCCCGAATTAAACCGGCAGGTAATACCCGTATGCCGGCAGGTAAAATTAGAAAAGTCCGGTACAGTGTCGCTCAATATCCCCTAACTTTGTAGCCAATGCGCTCATTCCAACAGTCAACAGCCATGGAAACCTATACCGACACCAAGCATCACATCCAGCTCCATGACCTTCTATTTGTCACCCTTTTCAGCGAAAAACAGGTGCAGGAACGAGTACAGGAGTTGGGGGCTGCCCTGACCCTGAAGTACCGGGATAAAAACCCGCTTTTCGTCAGTATCCTGAGTGGGGCGTTTGTCTTTGCAGCCGATCTGATGCGGGCCTTTGATGGTAATTGTACCGTCGGCTTTGTCAAACTGGCCTCTTATTCGGGCACCCAGTCCACCGGCAAGGTGCAGACGGTCATGGGCCTGGAAAATGACCTGGAAGGCCGGCATATAATTGTGGTGGAAGATATCGTGGATTCAGGGCGGACCCTGCACTTTTTCCTGCGTCACCTGCGGGAGCAAAAGCCGGCATCGATCTGCACGGTAGCATTTCTGCGCAAACCCGACTCCCTGGAGTTCCCGGTTGACGTGGAGTATGTCGGCTTCGATATCGACAACCGCTTCGTGGTCGGCTATGGGCTCGACTACGACGGCCTGGGCCGCAACCTGGCCGGGGTATACCAGTTGCAGGAGTAAGTCCAGTTCAATGGCTTTTTAGTACTTTCGGGTTCGAAAACAATTCAATTACAGCAATATGGCCGGATTGAACCCCACACCGGAGCAGCTCCGCCGGTTAAAAGACGCTTTTCGGGAACTCAAAGCCGAGCAGGACCAACACCTGCACCGGATTGAAAGCCAGACATTTGTACATACCCGGGTATACCGGCAGGTACGGGACGAGCGCAAATGTCTGCTGATCGGTCGCAAAGGCGCCGGTAAAACCGCCCTGCTTGTGGGTTACCGGCTGGAGAATAGCGACGACTATCTCGCCGAAGCCGGTATCGACATCATCGCCGATGAATTTCCGCTGGAGCCCCTGTTCTATTTTTTCTACAAGGAGGTATACGACAAACTCAATAAACGCGCCGGTGGCAAACACAATACCGACCTGGCCAATTTCCTCGACCCCACCAAAGTTGCCACCTACGCCTGGAAACAAAGCCTGACCGCTTCGGCGGTTTGTATGGCCGCCCAACAGATCCTCGACGCCGATTTTGCCGATCAGCTCAGTGCCGATGAGCGTAAAACGCTGGAAGAAGCCCACAACCACGTGCTCAACCTGCTGGGCCATCCCAAAGGGACCCGGAAGCTGGGCGGCAGTGAGATCCTCGGCCCGTACCTGGTCTATTTCTTTACGGCGTTTACCGAGATCATTGAAGCCGCGCTCGATCAACCGGTCGCCAGCTTTGCTGCGCTGATAGCCAAAATATCCGGGCAGCTCAACCACATGGCCCGCAATAATACTGCCGAGGCCCTTCGCCGGCCCGTCCAGCAGATCCGGAATATCCTCGAGCGCAGGGGTAAAAAGATCCTGCTTACCCTCGACCGTTTCGATGACTTTTACGACGAATTCCAATACCGGCAAAACAGCGAACTGGCTATCGAAAAACGTGCATTCCTGGCGTCACTCCTCAAGGGACTGGTCATTGCTGCCCGCGACCTGCAGCGGGACGCCACACAGTTTTCCTGGATGCACATGATCTTCACCATTCCCATGGACAAATTCCTGGAACTCCAGCTCCGCGAACGCGCCGATCTGGAGAGCAACCACGTGGTCCGGCTGGAATGGACTCCAAAAGAACTGTACGAACTGGTCAACCGCCGCATCGGCATGGCACTTGACCTGCCCGAAAGCGAGCGGGCACAGGCCTGGAAAAAACTGTTTCCTTTCGATGTCACCAACGGCCGCCTGCGGGAAGTAAAAGAGGACTCCTTTCTCTACATCGTCCGGCATTCGCTCTGGAACCCGCGGGAAATACACATGTACCTGAAAGCACTTTTTGCTGAAATGGACCAGGGGCCGGCCGACGAGGAGATGTTCCGGCGGGTGGTGCGCACCGAAACGGAAAATATCATCCGGCGGGAATTTATCGGACAGTTCATCAGCGAATTCCACGGCCTGCAAAAAGTGCTGAACAAACTCGGCAATGTGCAGCTCCGCACCGTACTGACCTATGAAGGGCTCTGCGACCGCCTTGGCGGGCTCGAACTATTCGACGACTGCCGTACACCCGATCAGATCGCCGTCCGGCTTTTTCACATGGGCGTGCTCGGAGTACGGGTAAAAGCCCCGCGTGCCGATGGCAGCCTGGCAACCATTACGCAGCAAAAATATGAAGTGGGCTACCGGTTTTGCTTCAACAGCGATGAGAACGACCCGTTCTCTCCCGGCTGCGAGGTCTGCATTCACCCTATGTTTTTCGAATACCTCAATATCCGGCATGAGGAACCCTATGTGGTCAATCAAATGACCTGGGACATGTTTGGGTGATCAGTCTTTCCGGAGCATCCGGCCGTTTCGCAGGTAGTAGTTGATCGCTTTTTCCCACCAATGCATCGACGCCAGGAAATCCTGTTCCAGTTGGTCGGCCAGATAGGTATTTTCCGCCTCCGACAGGGCTGTGTAACGATAGGTGATCAGCGCCGTAGTGGTGCCGGCATCCACCGGATCGAGCTGAATATTGATCCGTACGGTGTTTTTTCCAGGCGCCCAGCGCACGAATTCCAGCGTATACGTCTGGCTGCTGTATTGAGTTACCTGCCAGATCGTCTCCAGGCCATCGGCAGCGGGTGTGGCAAATACGCAGTCTTTCTCAATCAGGCCCGATTCGGACCAGATCATGCGGTACTCCCAACCATCCAGCCAGTCTTTTTCCCGAACCGGACAAAGCAGCGGGAAAACCTGGTTAATATTGGCGGTGTTGGTCTGACGGAAGGTCAGGGTTTTCTGCATACCGGTGTATGGCATGACGGTGCTGGTTTTGGTTAAGAAATATTGCAACTCCTGGCCATCGGCTGACCGGAGCAATATATGGCACAGCGTGGTTTTGCATTTGGCATTTGTGCAAACATATTGCTCCGGCCAGGCAATACGTTCAGTCTGGCAATTTACTCACATCCCGGAACAACAGCATGTCGACAACCCTGGAAGACGCCCCGGTGTAAAAGCCGGTTTCATGCTCATACGAAGCCGGGTTGCGGAATGTCCCGAACAGCATATCAATCACCGGAAGGTCGGAATAATTGTAGGCATGGATGCCTTTGGCGTGGTGCACCGTGTGGCTTTCCGGACGCTGAATGACGTATCCCAGCCAGCGCGGCGTCTTAATATTGGCATGCTGGAACATCGAAAAGAAGTTGGTCACCAGCAATACAACCGTAATGACCTGCGGTGACAAGCCTGCAAGCAGCGCAAAGCACAAGCTGCCGAGCAGGGTCCAGCCAGCCATATCCAACGGACTGAAATAGAACGTACTCGGGATATCCAGGCGCTCTGCGCTATGGTGCATCTGGTGGAAAACCTTCCAGAGCGTGTCATTCCTGTGCATCGCGCGGTGCCAGATATATACTCCGAACTCATACAACACGATACCCAGCAGGCCGCCGCCCAGCGTACCGAGATGGGAAAGGTCCAGCAACTGGTACTGTGCCAGGTAACCATCCCACAGCAGGGGCAGATAGGACGACAGGTAGAAGTAAAAGACAAACGCCAGCAGGCCCCGGAGTTTCCAGTATTTCATAGCTGGCAGTTCACGGGCCGGGAAGAGCGTTTCCCAGAGAAAAAGCAGGCAATACATGGCAATGACTGCCAGGGATACAGGGTCCAGTAAGATTTCAAGTGGTGTTGGCATAACTTAATGCTTTAGAAGTGTAACAATCCGTTTCACTTCCTAAGGCGTAAGTTTCAGCCTTACAATGTGAGGAGAAGGCGCCTGAAGTCAATCCGTTACCCAATCTACTGCGTGCTCGGGTGCATACCGGCACAAGGTGCCTGTTTTGATACTCTGGTCCAGGTGGCGGGCCAGCGCAGGATGATGTTTTTCAATTTTCCGGATGGCACTGCGGATCCGCCAGGTTACTGCCGACCGCGCTTTTTCAACGGCCGATCCTGTTTTCCTCAACTTGCCACCCAGGCCAAGCGCGGCAGTCAGGTGCGCGACCAGTTTTTCATATTCCTGGCTGAGCCGGGCTGCCCGTTCGAGGTCATGCATATCCTCGGCTTCGCGGATATCGGCCTGCAGTTCGCGTATTTTTTTCTGGTAGTCCTTTTTTGCGGCATCGTCCAGTATGGCTTCGCCGGTATCGGTTTCAAACGCGGCGCCCATCAACTCCAGGCAATGGATCTCCTGCTCCGGTGCGGACAAAAGCCGCTGTATATCCCGGAATCCTTTCACATCCGTCAGTGAAACCGCCTTGCCCTGGTAACACAGTTCCCAGAGTTCGCCCGGCTGTTGATAAAATGAAAAGCCGACAGGGGGCTTATCCGGGGCCGTTTCAGGAGCCGGGGCCAGACCGCTCAGTTGTTCTTCGATATATTGCCAGAAAGCCCGGAGCCGGGTTTCGCCCCGATAGGGATTGACTTCTTTAAACCACCGGAGCGCCGCCGCTTCATCCGTATCGGTGTTACGGGCAACTTTGGTCTGGAAAAACTCCAAAAAAACAGCCCACAGGGCACGCATCCGGGTAAGGTCGCCCGTCATATAATATGCAGCAGCCTGGTAGGCCGGAAAATCCACCCAGGAAGCATCTTTGGGAATACGCGCACCAAGGTCTGCGCTTTGAGCATATTCTCCCAGTTCAAAGTAGATAAATGCCCCGTAGGCATAATACCAGTCCGGGTGAAAAGGGTTGAGCCAAAGTGCCTTCCGGTAGAGTGATTCCGCCTCTTCCGGGTAGCCCAGGTAGGTCAGGCAGGAGGCGATCAGGATCAGGTTGTCGGCATCGTTGGGATTCAGGCGGAGTGATTTTCGGATGCAGTGTTCCGCTTTCTCATACTGCCCGTCAAACAGGTAGGTGCGCCCCAGCACTGCCAGGGCCAGGTATTCGTTCTCATCCATTTCCACTGCCTTCAGGGCATATTCCTGGGCGCCGGTCTTGCTGAGCTCCCAACGTGACCATAATTGACAGCTCCATTCGTTAAAAAAACTGAGCGACAGTCCGGTATAAGCACGGGCATATTGCGGATCAATAGCCAGGGCCTGGTTGAAATACTCCCGGGCTTTGAGATCGTGTTCCAGCGTACCGGACTTCAGCTCCTGCATACCGCGCAGGTAGTAGTCGTATGCCGCCAGTTTGGTTGCCGGTTTGTGATGCTGATCGGCCACTACCTGCTGCCTGATCTGCTGCTGCAGGACATTGACGATCTGCCGGGTCATATCATCCTGCACCTGCAGGATCGCATCAAAATCTTCGTCGTGCCGGCCGGCAAATACCACACGCCGGTCTGCCGCGCGGATCAGTTGGATCGTGACCCTGATCTTGCTGCCCAACAGGCGCAAACTTCCCTGCACAAAATACTCCGCAGGCAATTCATTAAAAAGTATCGTATCGGAGGATTGGCTGAGCTGCCGGGTCGAGTGGGGCGAAAGCACCGACAAGCCGGTAAACCTCGACAGGTCGGTGATCATATCTTCCATTAAGCCTTCCGTAAAATACGCCAACCGTTCCTCCTCACCCTGATGCTGAAAAGGTAATACGGCTACGAAAATGGCTGTCTGGCTTTGAACAGGCACAACAGTTTTTTATTTTAAAAGCCGGCCAACTACCGGCATATAGTGAACGGTACCATCGGTAACTCAAACCGGAATGATCCGCTTACTCCAGTCTATGTGCTACATGCACATAGACGCCGGTACCGGCAAAAAGGCTGCAGGTCGTGCCGGTGTGCACCTCAGGCCGTCTGCCGGAATGCCTGCCACAACCATTCCCGGCTTCCGCGCCGGAACAACTGCCACATTGCAACAGCCATTACCAGGGTACAGGGAAACGCCGAGCCCACGCCCAATGGTGCAATGGCCACGAGAAAGAGGATCGCGCCAATGGCCGCCAGTTTAAAAACAGGCCCCCGGGTCAGCATACCCAGGGCGATCAGGGCCTGGCCAGTGGCAATAGTCAGTACGATCGGTTGAGCATGTGCTGCAAAAAAACCCTGGATAAACTGCTTATACCAACCGGAAAAGGTATACTGGGCATACTCCATATACCCCTCCGGCGTATGCAGGGCAGTTGTTGTGTTCATCCAGGCTGCCCAGGCAAAAAGCAGCAGGAACAGCACCCGCCCAATGGCAGGGCGCTTCCAGCAAGCCCATAACATGAGAAGGGCTACCAGATTGGAGATAGAATAGGCGATCCAGATAAGATGAGGCGGCATTTTCAGACATTTTGAATGTTTGCGATAGTATTTTGCCAAAAATGCCGGAACCGGATGACCGGATCAATGTTGCAGGTCATCCGGTTCCATGAGCCCGATATCAGAACGGGTTTACCGGTAAATATTTCTACCTATTCCTCCCCGCAGCTCCCTTTCCACTTGACCAGTGTTTCATGGTCATGGCCGTGCCAGAAGTTGCCTTTAAACGAGTGTGCAGAATCAAATGTAAAGTGAAAACCTCCCTTTTCCGATGCATTATCCCGGTCACCCCAGGCGCCTTCCAGCACAAAGTTGCCGGATTTGCTTTTCAACAAGGTACCGGCCAAAGTCTTGTGCTCATCACCTTCTCCATACCAGCCCATGATAAGATCACCTGAAACTGACCACCGGATAGTACCATAGGTAGACGTCCACTCACAATCAAAGTCGGGATAGTTGGCCGGTTTGATATCGGCTGCCGATCCACGGTTTTTACAGGCACCTTTCCACTTGCTGGTTGCATCGGGGTTGCCTTCATACCAGTAGGTACCCTTAAATGATGTCGGACTGTCAAACACAAAGGAAAACCCGCCCCGTTTGTTCGGATTGTTCTTCCGGCTCCACTCTCCGCGCAACACATAGGTGCCGTTCAGGTCTTTTTCCAGCGTACCGGTAAGTAACTTATTCTCCGTACCATACCAGCCAGTCACCTGGTCACCGGAGATCGTCCAGTAGATCTTGCCCCAGGTGGACGTCCAGTCGCAATTGAAGATCGGGTAATCGGTATTGTCCTGTCCATACAAGGCCATTGCCTGCAGGAACAGCATCAAAAAGAGGATACGTGAACGTATTTGTGTAAACTTCATAAGGCTTTGTTTTACGTGCCAAGGTAGCGGATTTAGCGAAAAAATAAGGCCGGAAATTTCCGGCGCAGTGCATTATTCCGGACTTTTTTCCAGCCCAATTTCATCAGCCTTCAATAGCCAGAAAACCATTTATGCCGGTTTTAACGAATATTTATCACCATTCGCCTAAGAATTTTGCCCCACTTGTTCGTTATGAAAACCTTTGCATCCGCTATTGAAACAAAAACAAACCATCCCATGCCCATGGCAAAGCTATTCCTTCCCCTCGCCTTTTTTGCGCTATCCATAACCATACTGCACAGCCAGGTTTCCGTCAGCGGCACCGTTTCGGATGAAAACAACCAGCCGGTCGGCTTTGCAAGCGTGGCATTGGTTGGTGCACCTGACTCCCAACTGGTTAAGGGTGCCCTGACCGACGAAACCGGCGCGTTTACCATTTCCGGTGTGCCCGCCGGCACCTACCGCCTGCTGACCAACATGCTGGGGTACGAAACCCAATACACCGAACCGTTCACCATCCGGGCCGACAGCAAAAACGCAACTGCCGATATTAAGCTCACACCGGCTGAAAACCTGTTGAAGGAGGCCGTCGTCGTAGCGCAACGTCCGCTGTTTGAGCAAAAAGCCGACCGCCTGATCATGAATGTCGCTAACAGCCCGATAGCCAGCGGCGGCACGGCCCTGGAAGTGCTGCAGAAAGTACCCGGCGTGCTGGTTATCCAGGATCGCGTAACCCTGGCCGGCAACCGGAATGTAGCGATTTGGATTGACGGCAAGCCCTCCCAATACGCCGATATGAATGCGGTTCTGCGCGATATGCCCGGCGACCAGATCGACCGGGTGGAGCTGATCACACAGCCCGGTGCGCAGTTCGATGCCTCCGGCGGTACGATCATCAATATTATTTTGAAACGCGATGCCAACCTGGGCTTCTCCGGTACTGCTGCCCTGACCGTTGGCGGCAGTGCTTACGATCAGAGCGATGCCGGTTCGGACGACCGGTATTACCACCGGCTCAACCCCTCACTTTCCCTCAACTACCGCAAGAACAAGTGGAACCTCTTCGGCTCGTACAGCTACTTCGACCGTACCTCCTTCCACATCATCAATGTAGACCGGTATATCGGCCAGGAGTCGTATTTTCAGAAAGGATATTCACCGAGTTTTACCACCTCGCATAACTTTCGCGCCGGTGCAGATTTTTTTGCCACAGAAAAAACTACCATCGGGGTGCTGTTCCGAGGCTTTACCCGTAACAGTGAAAGCCGGGGCAACAACGTAACCGATGTGTTCAACCTCGACCAAACCCAACAATTCGGCGGCTTTACAACGCTGAACAATTCGTTTTCCGACCGCACCAACTTCCTGACCAACCTGAATGTCAGCCACGAGTTCGACCGGGAAAGCGGACATACCCTCAATTTCGACATCGACTACAACCGTTATAATATCAGCGACGTCAGTTACCTGAATATTTTTCAGCATGCACCGGGAAGTCCGGAGTCCCGCTCCGAACAAAATGTACAGCAACCCATCGATCTGTATGTCGGCAAGATCGATTATGTACTTCCGATCGACTCGTCCTTTAAGATTGAACTGGGTGCCAAGTCGAGCTTTGCCACGATCAATAACAACCTCGATTTCCTTCGCGGATCCACACCTGATCCGGACCTTTCCAACGATTTTCTGTATCAGGAAAATATCAATGCAGGCTATGTCAACCTGTCTAAAAAGATCGGCAATTTTGACCTGAACGGCGGGCTGCGCGCCGAGCAAACTGTGGTCAGCGGCAAAACGATGGGCGAGCAGGTGCTGGACCGCAATTACCTCCAGTGGTTCCCCAGCGCCAGCGCCCTCTACCACCTGGGCGAACACATGGGATTGCAGGGCTCCTACAGCCGCCGGGTCAACCGGCCGGGCTTCCAGGAACAAAACCCCTTTGCATTTTTTATCGACTCGCTGACCTACACCCAGGGCAATCCTCAGCTGCGGCCGGAGATCTCCAATAACGGCCAACTAACCCTGACCTACGACAGCCAGCCTTTTATTCGCGTCTCATATAGTAAGACCGCCGATGTGATCATCGAAAATGCGCCCCGCCTGGAAGGTACCCGTACGTTCACTACCGCAGAAAACCTGGCGGAATACGAGCGTTGGGCGTTCGAACTCAACTTCCCCGTAAAGATCGGCAAGATCGTCGACGGCTACGGCGGCAACCAGTTTATCCGCAATGCCTATGATGCCGAATACCTCGACATCCGATACAACCGCGCCAAATGGAACTGGCTGGCCTACGCCCAACTTAATATCAACCTGCCGGCCGACTTTAAAATGGAGATCGGCGGCTGGTACCTGACGCCATTTCTCGAGGAGTTTTTTGTGATCAGTTCGATCGGCGGACTCAACTTCGGTCTGTCAAAAAAATTCTGGAACGACCGCGGCCGCCTCGCCCTGTCGGTCAACGATATCCTCTACACACAACCCACCCAGGTAGCGGTGGACTACAGCGATGTACGGGTGGATTTTTACGAGCGCTATGACTCGCGGAACGTACGCCTGACCTTCAGCTACCGCTTCGGCAATACCGAACTGAAAAATGCCCGGCGGCGGAACACCGGCTCGGATGACGAGACGTCTCGGGTGAAAGTAGAGTAGGCTGCCTAGCGGATACTTTTATTCGTCCTGCGACTTCGAGTCGTAGGACGAATAAGCCGCACCGGCATAACGCACTGGTGCGGCTTTCGTTTTTGGTTTAATGGAGCAGTATCCAGGAAAGCATGTATTCAAATGGCAAGTGGGGTTGGTTGTTCGCGGGATTATTTTGGGGTAAACATCGAAGAAGGAGGCCCGTCAGGGCTGGTACCAATGGGGTTGTGGATTATTTGGAAAGGAGGTTTCGGGGATGGTGATTCAGGGTGGCAAATTTTTGGCAGGAACGGGGATTACATACGGTCTTTGGGAGCCAGGTTTCAGGAGTAGGGGATGCATTTGGTTTTTGGTCAATTTCATGTGTTTACCGGTTTTTGATTTAGCGTTCGTTTTTCGGAGTGTTTATTTTATTTGTCGCCCGTCTTTTCCGGCTGTCAACTTTTTTTGAAAAAATATTATAAAAAATTCCGGCGCAT
Organism: Bacteroidota bacterium; assembly: GCA_006226345.1. GTDB lineage: Bacteria > Bacteroidota > Bacteroidia > Chitinophagales > Saprospiraceae > M3007. Next base: position 18,871 of record SBHD01000376.1, read on the forward strand.
CCGGTGCGGGCCTCTGCTGTAGTCTGTTCCTGCAAGTGACCGCCTTCTACTATATTTGCTCCTCTTCATCACTTCCTCGCCTTCACTGATACATGGATGATGCGCAACTCACACAAATGATCCGGCAGGGCGGTATCCCCCGGGAGCGGGCCAACCGCCGGTTGCAGGACAAATTCTTTTATCTGATCCGGCAGGTCGGCGTACGGCAGCAGCGGCTCTCTTATGAAGATGCCCTCTCCGCATTTTCCGACGCGCTTACCGAACTCGACGCCAAGATCTGCCAGGGAGAACCCATCGAAGACCTGGGCAAAATGCTCTACACCCTCACCCACCGCCGGGGAGTTGACATCATCCGGAAGCGCACGACTAAATCCGGTACGGATCCATTAAATCATCCGACGGCTCAGGCCGAGCTGGCTGAATGGTTTCTGGATATCATTCAAAATACGGATAGCGAACATGTTTTCAGCCGCTTGTCAAACAGTGAAATGGAAGAGGAAAGGTCGGTCCGGCACAAACGGATCAGCGCATGCGTACTACACGCCCTGGAACAATTGCCCCGGAAACGGCGCAGCCTGCTGGTCAACAAACTGGATGGATACGACTACGAGGAGCTCACACAGATCCACGGCTTTAAGACAGAACGCGTTGCTCATGAAATGGTGTCCAGGGGGATGAATAGTTTACGCGAAACGCTCAAAACGCTTTGTCAACAGGAAGTGCCGGTTTGCCGCGAACTGTGCGCCTGGCTCAACCGGAAAAACCAGCTTTAATCTATGGAACACCCGCAACACGAATTGATCGATCAATACCTCGAGGGTAGTTTGTCGCCCGAGGCCCGGGCAGCCTTCGAAGCCCGTCTGGCTGCTGAACCGGAGCTGGCACAGGCACTGCGGCTGCATGAAGCAGCCCGCGCAGCCGTTGAAATGCAGTCCTTTCTAGACCGCCGGGATGCACTTCAGACCCGTGGACTGAAAAAACTACGCTGGCAAAAATGGCAATGGAAAACCCGGGATGTGCTGGAGCAATTGTTTGTCCGCCGGCGTACCGACGGTTCCGGCCGGTTGCGCATTGGTCTGATCACCGGGGTCAGCCTGGCGACGATCGCCCTGATCGTTCTGCTGGTCCGGCCCGAACTCTTTATGGGTTCTTTCAATGGCGGCACCAAACCCAGGGCTGTTCCGAAAGAGCAGGCTATAGCCACCTTCAACCAATATTACCAGCGCGTAGCACTGCCGACAACCCTGGGCGGCGCGGAATTCGATTCACTTTACCGCATTACCCGAGAGCAATACCGCCAGGTAGATTGTACCAATACCTTATACAACCTGCAGTTTCTGCTGGCCGACAGCACCTTTGCTGACCGTCCGCTGGCCTTGCTGCTGCAGGGTACCTGCCTGATCGATCAGGACAAGCCTGTGGAAGCCAGGATCAGTTTGGAGCAGATCCCGCCGGCAGCTACCCTCGTCCACAAGGAAGCACAGTGGTATATCGCACTCAGTTACCTCCTCGACGAACAGATGGACGAGGCCACAGCGCGGTTGCGCAAGATCGCTGTAGACAGTCGGCAACCGCACCAGGCAGAAGCAAGGGCTATACTTAAAATGGATCAGTAACGTGAGTTTTGGATAAGTCTGTTCAGAATTTCCCGCGCCGGTTCCAAACCCAGGCGCCCAGGAAAAGGGATAGTCCGCCAATCAATACCAACCACCAACCTGTTTTTTCCCAGAAGCCACCGGGAAGCTGTACCGGATCGGCTCGCCCCGTCAGTACAAAACCGGCCCAGTAATACGGGAACGCATCATAGGTTTCCTGTAATAAAGTGCGTTTGGCATTGGCCAGCGCTTCATCTTTACCCTGCCCCCCGCGGATATTATCCAGGAATAATTCCATCAGCTGTGCCGAAGCATCGTCGCGCACCTGCCACAAACTCATTACGGTAGCAGGGCAGCCGGCAGCCTGGAAGGCCCGTGCCAGACTCAGCGTACCCTCTCCGGGTGCAATTCTGCCCAGTCCTGTCTCACAGGCACTGAGCAGCACCAGATCAGCATTCAGCCGGGCGTGATACACCTGGTGTGCAAACAGAAAATGCCCCAGTTCCGGCGTAGCGATCCTGGCCGGGCGCCCCAGCATATTTTCACCTGGCCCTGCCTGGTTGCCAATTGCCTGTGCAATGGGCGCTGCTATTGCTGAAAACGCCAGCCAGGAATGATCGGGAAAAGAATCAGACGCTTCTGCATGGCCGTGAAAATGAATGATCGCCTGATCTGCCGCAGCATCCAAAAAAGTTTCCAGGCTGGCTTTTTGCCCGATGTAGGGCTGCCCCCCAAACGCCCGGGCTGCTGTTGATACCACTTCTGAGCCGGCCACTACTTCCGCCAGATCGGCGCTATTGGTATAATCCGGTGCAAAGCCGGCATAGGCCCCCCGGTGCTCCGGCCGGGGAAGTTCGGTATACAGCAGATCGAGGGACGCCGACGGGGCCACCCGCAGGCGGGTATACCGGACCAGATAAGGCAGACTTCCATAATCCACACCTTCCGGGTTATTTGCCGGCTGGCACAACAATACATCAAAGGGTAACAGGGCCAACGCCCCGTCGGGTGCAAGGGTAAGGTACTCCGGTATTTGCTCCGGTACCACACGCCCCACCAATGTCTGGTACAAAGCCCGGCTGTCCTGCACAAACCGCTTGAACAGGACAGGGTCGCCTGAGCGGTTCTGTGCCTGCTGCTGGTCGTTGAACAACCGGATAAAAGTGCGGATCTCCGCAGGCCGGTAGGGCTGCCGGGCGAACTGAACGCCACGTTCGGATATGGCGATCTGGTACAGCCAGCCATCATCCGCATCTGTATAATACTCCAGCCAGATTTCACCCGGGCGGAGCAACCTGTTTTGTACATCGGATAAAGTGGCTGTAAATGAGTCGTCCGGGTGCGACGAGAGCGTATAGCGTGCGGCGATCAGGGTGTCCAACCGGCGGATGGTCAGGTCCAGGTCATACAACTGACGTGTCCAGCCGGCACGTTCCAGCGAATCACCGGCAGTGGTGCCGCCGGCCAGTTCAGCCTCAAACAACCGGTTTTTCAGATTGGCCTGTTGTTCGCGCAGATCGCGCTTTTTGCGAATAAGGGAATCCGCAACACCTGCCTCCTCCAGGGCTGCATCGGCCGCCACTTTCCGGCGCAGTAAAACGGATTTGCTTTTTTCCGTATAGTGAAAGGCCCGTTCCTGCGCACCTGGATCGCCATTTGTCTGCTGGGCATACAGGATACCCAGCATCCGGCTGAACAGTCGCCGGCTCTGCCGGGCCGATTGCAACTGGGAACTTTCATACACGGCCACATCGCGCAGGTTTTCCATCATCTGGATTGCCAGGGCCGTGGTGCTGTCAACAAAGGCCAGGGCCGGAGGGGCCATATATTGCTGTCCGGCGCGGTACTGCCGCCAAAGTGCAGCACTTTTCAGGTCCAGGGCTTCTGCCACGGCATTTTCCGGGTCGGGATCCTGCCGGGCAAAGTCGGGATTAAAGGCCACATCATCTGCCGGTAGCGTTGGATACAATTCATGCAGTGCCCGTTGGGCATAATCCACGGCAGCCGGATCATCCCCGTTTTGGTAAGCGATCCAGCCAATCTCGTTCAGCAGTTTGGCTACTTCCCGCCGCTCAATCCGCTTGTCGGTGGTTGCGATATCCAGTGCGAATTGCCGGCTTTTCGCCGCCGCCTGGTTTTCACCCAATGAGTCGAGGATAGATGCTTGGATAGAATAGGCACTAAAGCGGTAATTCGATTTATCCGGGTGCAGGGTGCTCAGGGCATGTGCAGCGGTTTGCCGCGCTGCTTCAAAACGACGGAGTTGGAACAACATAGCCGCTTTGCCGGCCAGCAGATTACCCATTTCATTATCCACATCCTCCCGGAAGTCCGCATCGGAAGGTTGCAGGTGGTTCAGTACCTCCAGCCCGGAAGCATAGTAGTTCAGCGCCGTTTCAAAATCCTCCTTTCCTTCATTCTGGTATGCAATACCCAGGTCGCCATAGAGTTTGGCCTGCAGCAGGCGGTTATCCGCCTGACGGGCCTGAATCGTATCGCGCTCCAGCAGGTTGAGGGCACTGATCAGAATATTGATCGCTTCATCGTTGTCACCCAGACGGGTTTTGATGTTGGCCAGCGTTTTGTGAATAGGGCCGGCCGGATTCTTGTTCGGGATCACACCGTCATACTGTTCGGATAACAGGCGGGCTTTTTCCAGCGCTATACTGGCCACGTAATTGCGCTCGGTTTTCCGGTAGGCATAGCCCAGTGCAGCATACAGGGTACCGGCACGGGCATC
>SBHD01000077.1 GCA_006226345.1 Bacteroidota bacterium
TTCTGGTGAGCCGGAATGTAAGTACTTGGTTCTGAAGACAAGACTCATTTTGAGTTGCGTACTGAACCAGGTACGGAACGAAAAATAGGCGAAGTTTTCAGGATCAATGGCTTGCATTACGGCCAGTATGAAAAGTTTAAATCACTTCAATAGTCAGGAATCGATCACGCAATACCCAATGAACCATTCATTACTATATATCCTGCATGTCTAACTGGCTTAAAGCACTGGCAATCTTTCCGGTGGATCGTAACCGGTCGGGGTCTGGCCGCGGTAAAAGTCCCTGGCCTGCGATCCTGATCCTCCTGGTGGCAGCTATGGTACTGAGCCCGTCCTTGCGGTATCGCTTTCTCGCGCTCGTGGAATACCCATTCCATTACGAAGAATACAAGGAGTTCGGTATCCGGATCCCTGCCGGTTTTGAGGTCCATGGTATTGATGTAAGCCGGTACCAGGAACGGGTGGACTGGGAACGTGTCGCCGCCATGCGGGTGGGGGAGAAGCGGATCTCTTTTGCCTTTATAAAAGCGACGGAAGGAACCTGGATGACAGACCCCCGGTTTAAGTACAACTGGCAACATGCGCGAAAGCATGGTATTATCCGGGGCGCTTATCACTATTTTTTACCCAATGTGAGTCCGCAGGCGCAGGCCAGGCATTTCGGCCGTACGGTCCGGCTGCAGTCCGGCGACCTGCCGCCTGTAGTAGATGTGGAGGAAACCCGCGGGATGACGGCAGCCCAGGTGCGCAAATACACCAAGGATTTTTTAGTCCGGCTGCATAATCAACAGGGGGTAAAGCCCATTGTGTATACCAACCGTGATTTTTACAAGCTGTATTTTGCCGACCGGCCCGAGTTCAAACCCTATTGTTTCTGGATTGCCCATTACGATGTGCTGCAACTGGAGATGCCTGACGACAGCAAGTGGCACTTTTGGCAGCACAGTGACAAAGGCACCGTGAACGGCATCAACGAGCCGGTGGATTTCAATGTGTTTTACAGTGACAGCCTGACGTTGCAAAAGTTGTGTGTCCCGTAACATGGTTTGTAAAGGGGACTATTGTCATCCACAGGCGTAATTCCGTTAACCGGACGTTAATCAGCAGCGACATAAGCGGACTTGCCGTATTTTTGTGCATCGCAATCCATTTCCTCAACCATTAAAATTCAAGATGAAGAGAACACTGCTAGTATTGGCGGCCTGTTTTGTAGCTGCCGGCCTGTTTGCTCAAACCTTAAAAACACTGCCTTCTGCTAACGTGAAGACGATGGAAGGCCAAACCCTTAACGTGCAGGAGCTGGGTAAATCCGGCAAGATCACGGTGATCAGTTTCTGGGCGACCTGGTGCTCACCCTGCAAAAAAGAACTGGATGCCATTAAGGATTACTATGAAGAATGGCAGGAAACCTATGACATGGAACTGGTAGCCATCAGCGTGGATGACGCACGGACGGCTGCTAAAGTACCGGCCATGGTTGCGCAGAAGGGTTGGGAATACCGTATTCTGCACGACTTCAACAAAGAGTTTTCGCAGGCTTCCAATGTTGCATCTGTGCCCTACACCCTGCTGCTCGACCAAACCGGAAACATCGTGTTCGAACACACCGGCTATGCACCCGGTGACGAAATCGAACTGGAAGAGCACATGAAAGATTTGAAAACGAAGGAATAACAGCGCTTCAGGCGTTGAAACAAAACCGGCCGGCGTACTATGGTAGTATGCCGGCCGGTTTTTTATTTTAACATGAACCATTCCACCGAGTGGTTGGTGGAATGCAGTGGCCTCTATAAACATTTAAGTGTTCAATACTTCACATAAAACAACGGCTTGTCAAATTCAAACAGGCCCCCGGCGGCACTGATCGTGGCCATTGGCGCCACGGCTACCAGGCGGCAATCCAGCGCATGCAGGCGCTCATCGTAGTACCAGTTTTGGACCAGCCGGAGTTTTTGTACATCCTCCAGCGCATTTTGCTGAATAATGCGGTCAATCACAGACTGTCCCTGATCGTTGATGGATGTGACGGTATCGGTGGTGAAGATGTGCGCTTTAAGTGCTGCCGGACTGAGTGGTTCAAAAACCTCGACCGATAAGGTCTTGTGCTTGGGGGACTGGACTTCCTGCGTTGCCCAGGCTTTGGTATCAAAACTGCCTTTTTTGATCTCCACCTGGTCCATGCTGATCGTATTGTCCTTCATGAGGGTCTGCAGGGCATAGTTGGCTGTTTTTGGGAAACGGCGTTGCTGGCGTGCTGTAAGTGCCGGTAATTTGATCCAGAGTACCGGTTGGTGCTGGATCATGTTACCATATTCGTCGCTGACCCAGGCCACGGGTGCAATGGCCAGCAGCCTGGCGCCCAAACGGCGGTCTTTCCCGGAATAATACAATACCTGCCGGACGCGGAAGGTTACGAAAGACTCCAGAGTGTATTCGTTTTCCAGGACAAAGCCACTTTCATCGGTGCTGTCCTTCCAAATCAGGCTGGCCTGTATCTGTTCGGTATTCAGGGGTTGTGTTAAGCCGGCGTCGGCAAAACATTCAAAGCTGCCGGCCCGGATACCTTCATAGATTTCTTTGCTGAGATAAAAGGGCAGGTTGGCCTCAGAGTTGGGGTATAGTCCGTTTTTGTCCCTGGTACCAATAATTCGGATCACCTCGAGCAGGTTGTATTCGGATTCCAGGTTGGCGGTATAAGCAGGATTGAGCTCGTAGTCGGCCTCATGTTCCGCCACCCATGTGATCCCGGGGTTTTGCAGCAGGTCGTCGTACTGGGCCTGTACAGCGGAAACGGAGAGGGTAAGGAGAAGTAAAATAAACGGTCGCATATGTTCGGTTTGGGTATCTGGTTCCTGATTGTTGATAGTTTCGGTTTGGGAGAAACGTTTTATCGCGTATTGATCTTATACGCTTGCTGGTGGTTTGTGCTTTCATTTTCATAAGGGGAGGGTAAAACCACGCCGCCTGCTTATGAACACGAGTACATAAAAACCCCATAACACAAAAAGCGGCCCAAAAATGGAACCGCTTTCCGAAAAGTGCCCGGGACGGGACTTGAACCCGTACGACCTCAACGGTCACAGGATTTTCTTACCCGCTACGACTTTCGCCGCTTCCGGCCTGATCAGCCGGAATTTGGAGTCTGGACTTTCTCTTCACCGTGGTTTTAAAGTTGCCTTTGAAACGGTAGGTGCCGCCTGTCAAGTCTCTACACCTTCCCGCCGGAGAGTCCGGCGGACTTGGCTCGGGATCACCATGCCGGTTGGTGGCGAAGGCTTCCCCGAATTTAAGCGGTTCTACATGCCAGATTTCTCCGGCTGCACTCAAGTTGTTTAAGTCCTGCGTGTCTACCGATTCCACCACCCGGGCGTATCTTTCAGGACTGGACGCCGACAAAAGTAGGCGTTCTAAATGAAAAAACCCACGCGTTGCGTGGGCTTCTTTTGGAGCGGAAAACGAGATTCGAACTCGCGACCTCAACCTTGGCAAGGTTGCGCTCTACCAGCTGAGCTATTTCCGCGTTTATACTCTGAAGAGAACCGTTGTTCTCAATAGCGGGTGCAAAGATAGTGCCGCGTTTTTGAATGAGACAAATATTTGTTCCAAATTTTTTTGAAAAAATTTCTGCCACAACTCTGGTCTCATTTTTCAAAAAAGCCGGGCTGATAAAAGTTCAGGCGCCGGTTCCAAGCCGTTGAAAGGACCTCCGCTTGATCGCCAGCAGGATTGCCTCGTATTCGATCGGTACGATCTCACCTTCAATGAGCAGGGCATCCGCCCCGTCGGCGATCTGATCGGCCAGCCAGTGTGCGATGGTCTCCGGCGGATCGGTTTCCTCAAAGGTCAGGTACACACGGATCGTTTCCCGGAATCCGATACGATGTCCCTGGTGTTCTTCATCGGCGATCAGGTAGGCGCCGGTTTCGGGTATTTTAAATTGCTCGCCCAACATCAGCCAGCGGTAAAATGTGCCGAAGATGCGGTATTTCAGGTCCTTGTCTCCGGTACGGATCTCGATCTTCATGGCCCGGTAAGCAAATTGTGCCTGTGGATGGAAGATCGGATCGGCCGGGGTTTGGCCGGAAGCACCAGGGCGTATGCCGGAGGCCGTGTCATCTCCCCGGAAATAGCGTTCCAGTTTGGCAGCCAGCCGCTCCAGTCGTTGAAACCGGTCTGTTGCCATTTCCCGTATGGTTTCATCTCCGAACTTTTCAAAGTTATCCGGATGGTACTTCTGACGCAGGCTCCGAAGCGTTTTGTGAAACGTATCGGCATCCAGTTGATCTGGTAGTGCCCCAAAGAGCGCCAGGATCTCCTCCTGCTCGGTTGGTGTGAAGCTGGTATGTGCCATGATCAGATGCCATTTTCGGATTCCTGTTGGGGGATCAGTTCGGATTTCCGTTTGAAGTGGAAATACGTTTCGATCTGGGAGCGAACCGGGATATCACTGCTGGTACGCCGGTATTCGTTGCGGTCGTGCCGGTCGATGATCCGGGCTTTGACGTTGTCTTCCAGTTGCAGGTTGATCAGGCTGCGGATCTCTTTCTTCAGATCGGGATCATAGACCGGGAATGCTGTTTCGATGCGGAAACTGAGGTTGCGGCGCATCAGGTCGGCACTCGACAGGTAGATCTTTTCTTCGCCGCCATGGTGGAAAATAAATACCCGGGCATGCTCCAGAAACCGGTCGACGATACTGATCACTTCGATGTTTTCACTTTTGCCCGGTACGCCGGCCACCAGGCAGCAAATGCCCCGGATGATCAGCTGGATGCGCACACCGGCATTCGAAGCTTCATACAGTTTTTCAATGATCGCTTTATCCTCCAGGCTGTTTGTTTTGATAATAATATGAGCCGGTTTGCCCTGTTTCGCCGCTTCGATTTCCTGATCGATCAGGGTATCCAGTGCAGACCGCAGGTTGAATTTGCCCACCAACAGGTGCTCGAACTCTTTCCGGGGGGGCTTGATGTTTTCCAAAAAGGTAAATACATTGCTCACCTCCGTGGTCATCTGAGGATCGGCAGTGAAAACACCCAGGTCGGAATATACCTCAACGGTGCCTTCATGAAAGTTTCCGGTGCCTAAATAGCTGTATAACCTGGGCTTCCCGTCTTCGATCCGGCGAACCAGCGCCAGTTTGGAGTGCACCTTGACGCCCGGGAAGGAATAATGGACGCGGACGCCGGCGCGGTCCAGTTTTTCACCCCAGGCCAGGTTGGCTTCCTCGTCAAATCGCGCTTTGATCTCGACAAATGCAGATACCTGCTTACCGTATTTGACCGCTTCCATCAGGGCTTCCAGTATCTTGCTCCGTTTTGCCACCCGGTACAGGATCACCTTGATATGGGTGACTTGCGGGTCGCGGGCAGCCTGCTCGAACAGGTTGACTACCGGCTCGTAGGACTGATACGGTACATGCAGCAATTGGTCTTTTTCCCGGATCGCCTCAAAAACATCTGCATCCTGCTGCAGTACCGGATGGGGCAGGGGCGGGAGTGGTTTGTTCTTCAGATACTCCATCCCGAAATCCGGAAATTTGAAAAAGTCAAAATTGTTGTGATACCGTCCTTCGGGCAACATATCGTTTTTTCCCAGATCGAATGTATCCTTCAGGTACTGCAACAGGTGGCCGGGCATTTCCCGGTCGTAAACAAACCGGCTGGCTGGTCCGACATGTCGTTTGGCAAGACTGGACTTGATCTTTTGTACCAGGTCGCCCGAGAACTCGTCATCGATGTACAGTTCTGCATCCCGGGTCAGTTTGATCGAGTAAGTATCCTGGATCTCGTAGCCTGGAAATAGTAGCGAAACAGAGTGCCGGACGATATCGTCGAGCAGGATCAGGTTGTGCTGGCGGTTGGTGCCGGGCATGTGGATAAACCGGGGCAGCTGATCCGACGGAATCTTGACAAGGGCGTATTCACTGTCGGCAAGCGGCTTTTTTGGCTGCCGCATGTGGATCGCCAGATAAAGATGTGCGTTTGCCAGGAACGGCCGGATACGGCGTTTAACCAACAACACCGGCATCACGAACGGCAGCAGGTTGTTGTTAAAGTAGGTTTCGACAAACTGCTTTTGCTCCTCATTCAGGTCCAGACGCCGGAGGATAAAAATATTGTGTTTGCGGAGTTCCGGGACGACCTGGTTTTCAAAGATCTGCGAAAATTCTTCCTGCTGGTGGTTGACAATCTGGTGTACTTCGCGCAACAATTCCCGTGGCGAGAAATCCAGTTCGGCTTTGGTCTTTTTGCCTACCTTCTGGAGGTTCCGGATATTGGCCACCCGGATGCGGAAATATTCATCCAGGTTGGAAGAATATATAGCCAGGAACTTCAACCGTTCCAGCAGCGGTACCGCCGGGTCTTTGGCTTCTTGCAGCACCCGGTAATTAAAGGACAGCCAGGATATGTCGCGGTGGACATAGGGCATCACTGTGTTTTTTTCTGTTTCCGTATCTGAAATATTGACCATAGGGGTTGTGTCCTTTCAATAATACTGGCTTGGGGTTGGTGATAAAAATTTGACTTGTGCAAAAGTGGCCCAGCTACTTTCAGCCCTAAATATTCATCAAATCAATCAAAAATAAATAGAATTGTTCCCGATACATGAATGAATCTGTTGAATTTTAGATGAATTCTCTTTATGTCCGTATTGTGGCTGTTTATGGCCTTCGGATCGCTTGCTGATCCTGCCGCACTGAATATACCTGATTTTGCGCAGGAATTATCTGCTTCAATACCTGAATAACCCTTGAACCCGGCTATTGCCGGCCAGTTCAGAACAGGCTGCCCTGTTCGGGCGGTGGCGTATAGGGCTCCGGCCCCCGGAGGATCGCATCTGGAAGAACTTTTGAAAAGGCTGAAACTGCATACTTCGTCAGGTCTGGTGCCAGGAGGTTATCCGGCTCATGACAGAAAAAGTAAACTTCGGTCAGTCCTTGATCGAACCAGTGTTTTACCCGTTCGGCCCAATCCTCTATCCGCGAGAAGTCGGTAGGATGCAAACCATTGCCGACAAAGCGTACCAATACCTTGTCGGTAGTGAGGCGCATGTGGCAGACATCCCGTCGGCCGGCCACATCCGTGATCACCGTGGATACGCCGTGAAGTTCCAACAGGTGGTAATACTCCTCTGCCAAAGGGTTGTTCTGAAAAAAAGACTCATGGCGCACTTCAACAGCCAGAGGGATCGTACCGGTTGGGAACCGGCGGAGGAAGCGTTCCAGCACGGGCAGATGTGAGAGACTGAAATAGGGCGGCAACTGGATAAAGCAACAGCCCAGTTTTTCCTGAAGGCCCTCTATGGTGTTGCAAAACAACCCGATTTCCGGTCCGTTTACGCCCAGGTCACGGGAATGGCTGATCGTTTGAGGAATCTTGGGGCAATACCGGAAATCGACGGGCACCTCTGTATACCATCGGTCAATGGTGGAGGCATCCGGGATGCGGTAGTGTGTGGTATTATGTTCAATGGTATTGAACTGCTGGCCGTAAAATTTCAGGAAGGCTTTGTCCCGGGTGCCGGCAGGATACCAGCGTCCTACCCAGGGCTTCATATTGTAACCGGTAGCGCCCAGGTAGAGGAGGAGGTTTTTTTTACCGTGCTGCTTCCCTCCGTGCCGGAGCACATGGCTATTCTGTTCCGGATCGGGTGGGAGGGTGAAATCCACCAGATCGACAGCCGGTAGTTTGCCGAATTCCATGGCCGCAAGTTCGGGAATTGTAACCGGATTGCCTTGTCACCGGCAGGTGGAAATCAGGCAGGGCCGGTTCGGAAGTGCCCTGGATAAAAGGGAGGGGACAGGCTTTTATCCGGAGTGCTTCTGAACGCAGCCCTGCCGTTCAATTTATTGGAATTGGTCGCCGAGGTGCTTATTTCCGGTGTTTGCTCTTGTTTTTTCCACCGTTGAAAACCTTCCAGTCCCTGATCTTCCTGCGTTCGCGTTTGGCAAAGATGTAGCGGACGGAAACGGAGGCGCCATTCCAGTCAAAAACCTGACTGGACTCACTCAGGTGCAGTTCGGGTTTCCAGTCAACTGCCAGGTTTATGCGGCCCAGGGAGATTTCCGCGCCACCGATAAAGGACAGGCCATATACGTTGTTGTTGAACTCGTTTTCCGAACGGAAAGGCTCGTTTTTCCAGTAGTAATGTGCGCCGGCGCCATAGTAGAGGTTGGTGCCGCGGAAAATAATCTTTTGGTGCTTTTCGGCAAGGAGGGTCAATCCCAGGTCTTCCGATCCGATTGCGGTATGGAGGATGCCTTCCGCAGTCCAGTTATTGATCAGGTACTGTTTGACGGTGAGTTGGACACCGTTGTCAACCCGGATACCTGCGGCTGTTTTATAGGATTGTGCCTGCACGGCATTCATACAAAGCAGACACAGGATAGCAAGTGAGCAAAAGCGGATGATACGCATAGTGGTACGTTTTGTTTTTCAGTTGAACACAGGTAAAACGGCCGCCTCCGGAGCCTATGCTTTGCCCAATAGGCTTTAAATCTTTTTTAACCAGCGCACAGCTTTATTTTAACACAGTCCGGGAAAAATAAACCGTCGTATTTTCGCGGCCGTCACATTCACCGGCCTCCGGTTTGAACCTTGAGCAACACCCTGTACACCATAAAATCCTTTTTCCGGTTTTATCTGCGTGCCATCACCCGGTTTCAGGTACATGCTCCGCATGCATATGAAATTACCAGCGCGTTGCTGGAAGACAAACGCAGGTATTATGCATTCCGGGATGTTGAGGCGGTGCGGCGAAAAATGCTTGATAGTCCGGTAGTGGTGGAGCAGGAAGATTTTGGGGTGGGCAATGACGGGGGCGCGGCGATGGTTCGGAAGGTGCCGGTCCGGCAGCTGGCCCGGATCGCCTCCAGCAGTCCCCGGCAGGGGCGAATGTTGTTCCGGCTGGCCCAATGGCTGAAACCTGCCCGGGTGCTGGAACTTGGCACCGGTGTAGGGATCGGAACCCTATACCTGGCCGCCGCTGCCCGGAATGCACGTATAATTACCCTGGAAGGCAGTGCGGCGTGTGCGCATGTAGCGCATACGAACCTGGAGATCCTGGGGCTGGATAAAAACGTGCAGATCCGGACCGGCCCCTTTTCCCATACACTTGGACCGGCATTACGGGAGTTGGGGAAGGTGGATCTGGTTTTTATCGACGGGCACCACCAACAGAAGGCAGTGCTCGAATATATGGAGCAGTGCCGGCCATTTTTGCATGCCGGCAGTCTGGTCGTATTGGACAACCTGTACTGGTCGGCTGGCATGACCTCGGCCTGGGAACAGCTGCTTCAGGAGCCCTCGGTCCGCCTGGCGCTGGACGTCTTCGAGTTGGGAGTGCTTTCCTTTAATCCGGATATTCGTGTTTCGCAGCAATACCGGCTGGTCCCGGTCCGGTGGAAGCCGTGGAAGCAATGGGGCCTTTAAGCGAGGATATTTTCTAAAAAAAATGACGGCGTGAACCTGACACATTGGTGGAAAAAATGGACGGTTTGGGAATACCTGCCCTGGTGGCTGGCCAACGTCCCGGTATATGGTATTTACAGCTGGTTTGCCCTGCAGGCCAGGCATTTGTTTTTTTTCAGTAATGTGAATCCGGACATCCCATTGGGCGGGGCGGTAGGCGAATCGAAACATGCGATCCTGGAACTGCTGCCCGGGCATATAAAGCCTAAAACCCTGTTTGTTTCGGGTGATATGTCGTATGAAACCGTTGTATTGGCAATGGAGGAGCGGGGGCTTGAGTTTCCGGTGGTGGCCAAACCGGATGTTGGTGAACGGGGGTTTCTGGTCCAGAAATTTGCGGAGCCGGAAGACTTGCGCCAGCATCTGGAGCGATTCAAGGTTCCATTTTTGATCCAGGAGTTTCTGACCCTTCCGGTTGAAATGACAGTTTTATTTCACCGGTTCCCGGATACCGGTGAGTTTGGGATCAGTTCTGTTTGTGTAAAGGAATTCATGTCCATTACTGGTGATGGGCAGTCCAGCGTGCGGGCTCTGATGGAGCAGTCACCGCGTTCGGCCTTCCAGGTAGGGCGGTTTGAGCGGGAATTTCCCGACTTAATGGACCAGGTGCCGGCATTGGGGGAGCAGGTGTTGCTGGAGCCGATCGGCAACCATTCGCGGGGAACCAAGTTCCTCAACGGCAATCACCTGATCGATGCACGGCTGGAAGCCACCTTCGAGCAGGTTTGCCGGCAAATGGACGGGGTTCTGTTTGGGCGTTTCGACCTGAAGTGCGCGTCCGTGGAAGCCTTGCGCCAGGGCGAATTCCGGGTGATGGAACTGAACGGTGTTTTTGGCGAACCTGCACACGTGTATGATCCGGCGAATGGTTTAGGCAGGGTTTTACGGGACTATTACACCCATTGGAGTATCCTGTACCAACTTCACCGGGCGCAACTCCGGATGGGCGTTCGGCCAACACCATACCGCGAGGCAGTACAGATCATAATGCACTATTTGCGTTATAAAAGGGAACTGGACAACCGGTAGATCGGGAAAAAGGTCTACCTTTGCGGCAAAATGCAGATCGCGATGATTTGAATAGGGGATAGGTGATCCCTTTTTCGCTTTTATCCCCAGCTATTGATTGATTCCTTTCTCCATTTATTTTACTACTAATTACATCATCGCAAATCCATATTATGGTTATAGAAGACAAGAAAGTGGTGCTGTTGCACTACACCCTGACCCAGGGTACCGAAGAGGGTGAATTAATCGAATCAACTGAGGGCCGTGAGCCGTTGGGTTTTATTTACGGTGTCGGGATGATGATCCCGGACTTCGAAGCGAATCTGAAAGGCCTGAAGGCAGGCGATAAGTTTGCCTTTGGGATCAAGGCTGCAGATGCTTATGGCGAATATGATGAATCGGCATTGGTAGAAGTTCCCAAGAGCATGTTTGAGATGGAGGGTAAGATACCCGATGGTTTATTGGTGCAGGGCAATGTAATACCGCTGACCGACCAACAGGGCAACCGCTTCCAGGGCAAGGTGCACTCCATCCAGTTGGAAACGGTAATGCTGGACTTCAACCACCCGATGGCTGGTGTCGACCTGTATTTCACGGGGCATGTAGAAACGGTTCGCGACGCCGATCCTGCGGAGCTGGAGCACGGGCATGTGCACGGACCGGGCGGCCACCATCACTAAGATCGACTGTCTGTTTTCCTAAATAGCTCGATTATGAACAAAGGAACTGTAAAATTCTTCAATGAGTCCAAAGGGTATGGTTTTATTGTTGATGAAACCTCCCAACAGGAATTTTTTGTGCACATCACCGGCCTGATCGACAAGATCAGGGATGGCGATGTGGTAACGTATGAGACCAAACGCGGTACGAAAGGCGTGACCGCTGTGAATGTAAAGGTTTCCTGATCCGGCGAATCCGGTTGGAAACGACGATACCGACTGCGCTCCCGTTCCATGGCTTTTGCTATCGGACGGGAGCGTTTTTTTTGGCGGGTTATTACCCCGTAAATGTAAAGGTGTAGTTGGCCCAGAAATTCCAAAGCGTTACCATGGCAGTTGCTACTACCTTGGCCAGGTAGAAATTCAGGCGGTATCGCTCATTGAGCAGGTAGATAATGCTGTTGTTCAGGGCCAGACCGATCAGGGAAGCCAGCAGGAACTTGGAAAACTGCATCATGACGGCCGGGTCGCTGCTTTCAAATGTCCAGATCCTGTTCAGGATGTAATTGCTGATCACGGCGGCCAAAAAACCGGTACTGTTAGCCACATACTGGTTGAGGCGAATCTTTTCCCGGCAAACCCAGGTGATGCCAAAATCTACAAATACGCCGGAAAACCCGACGACCCCGAATTTCAGGAATTTCCAGATGAGTTCACTGTTCATGAGCGGTGATGGATGGCTGCTGCGGGCGCAAGGTGCGTAGCAGGCTGATGGTTATAAGGATCCAGATTAAAATGCAGGGTACCGCCTTCAGCACATAGGGCTGTACGACCTGCTCCCGCAAAGAACGGGGGAAAAGATCAGTTGGCGACAGGGATGCCAGAATAAACGCAGTCCAGAGTAAAATTTTTATCCCGACGGGTGGCTGCTTAAAACTTTGGTACCACAAGGCAACACCACTCATGGCGATCACAAAGGTTGGCGACTCTGCTTTATGGTTAAAGATCACTACCCAGATCAGCAGGGATGCCCATAACAAGAGCCTGCCGGTATCCGGAGGCAAACCGGTTTGGGGTTCTCGCTGGCGGTATACGGCAAAAACGCTGAAGCCCAGCAGTAACAGGCCAGCCAGGGTAACGCCGTTTTTGGAGGCTTCCCAACCAAACCAGGTTTCCAACCATCCCAGAACGGACAAGCCGACCGAAGTGCTGTGGTCATCCTGCAATAATTCCAGCCACCACTTGTACACTTGTACCAATTGTACAGGCGAGACCACCAGGAGTGGAATGAACAACAACAGGACAGACCATGCCGCTACGGAAAAAACCAGCCGCCACCGTCGGGGATAGACCAATCCGGGTATAGCGGAAAAAATGCCGAATATTTTCAGGAAACCACCTGCAGCAGCCCACCACCCGGCTTGTCCAGGCTTGTTCCGCTCCAGTGCAATCCAGGTCCATAACAACAACGCCAGGGTAAGCCCGTTACTTTGGCTGTTCTGCATGGAAACGACCAGCTCTGGCAGGATAAACAACGCCAAAAACCGTTGTTGCCGCCCGTCCAGGATGGGGAGCCGCTGGATCGCCCAAATCAACGGTATAGCATTGACCAGGTTCCAGAGTTGAAGTCCCAACCAGTCAGGCAACGCGGCAAACGGTGCCATGAAAAGTGAGAAGGCCGGACTGTATTTATACAAGTCCCACTGCTCGACCATATACACACCATACGGATTGAGCCCCTGGATCAGGTGGGGGAATGAATGCTTAAAGATCAGGTAGTTCTCGTAGGTTGAATAGCGTTCTGAGTTGGCGCCCTGGGCAAGCACCTGCAAACTGACTACCAATGCAGCCAGCAGATAAACCAGTTGAATTATCCGGTCAGGATGCCAGAATCGCTTCATAGGGACAGCCAGGGTTTGGAGTTGTAATTCTTTTCTGCTTTTTCTCTTCCAGTTTCAAATCCAGGTCGCTGCATCTAATTTTCACTTTGAAAAGAAAAATTTGAAGTTGGAAAAGTTCGGTTAGTGCCGGTCCTGCACTGGCATATTGGATTGGACGTCCAGTACATCTGTGTGTTCTTTGAACAGCCCGATCACAGCCGGCTCCTTGATCTGTTTGGGATCGTAGGCCACCTTCCAGATATTTTCTTCCGATACCCGGCCTGTCAGCACAAATTTGAACTCTGTGAACTGCATCAGCCAGTTCCCGGCGTTGACTTCCGGTTTTAATCTGACCAGGACCTCTGCCCGGCTGTCTGGTGGCGGCACTCTTGGGTTTACACCTTGTTTTACCTGAAATTCATGGGCCTCTGCCAGGTTTTTGATCAGGTTTTCCAGTTCAACCAGTGGGGCCGGCCGGTCTGCCGATCCTTGTACACTTTTTGAACGGCCATCTCTGAACACGGTTAGTGTTGAACTCGGTGCATCCATGATGTCCGTCTCGATCCGGTCCGGATATTGCCAGAGATTTACCTGTTCCACTTTTACCCGGAGTTGCCTTAGTTCCTCCTTTTCCAACTGGAAGGAGTCCAGGCCGGTGCGTTCGGCAAACATTCCGCCTTCGTATTCCACGAGCCCATTGTTACGAACGGTCAGGCGGATGATCGGGCAAAAGCCGAAACAGCCGCCGGTTCGGAGTTCAACAAAAGGGCTGTTGCGCCAGGCAGCGTTTTGACTGATCTTGCAGGAAAAGAGCAGGGCCAGCGGAAGGAAAAGGACAAGTCGTATCATGGCCGGAGTGTTTCCGGGCAAAAGTAGAGAATTGTGCCCGATAAACAGAAAAGTGGCCAAAGCCTGTAACAGGAACGGGCAACCTTTATCCCATAAGGGTCGCGTTGCGGCAGGGGTTGATGCTGTTAAACGGCCAATTGTTCGGGTAGGCATAACCCAACTCGAGCATCGGATGGTACGGGTTCTGGCCTTTACTTCGAAAGCGTGGCTGTTGCGGCATTCAGGGCAGATATTTATAACCGGTATTTATTTTTATGTTTAAAAACATATTGTTTATTTTTGTGCGTTATTTTAAAACAAAAAACTATTTATATGTCTACAACAGAAATTGCACAGCGTTTGGTGGAGCTTTGCCGCAACGGACAGTATGCCGATGCATATGCCGAGCTGTTTGCACCCGATTTTAAAAGCATAGAACCGGTGCATGCTGCCATGCCTGCTGTTGTTGGGGTGGAAGGGATCCAGCGCAGGGCTGCGCTGTTCCATGAAACGATCAAAGAGGTGCACAGCGGATACTTTAATGATCCACAGATAGCCGGCCGTTTTTTTAGCATGGCCCTGGGGTTTGAGGCTACCTATACCGATGGTACCCGCCGGAACTTTGATGAGATCGGGGTGTATGAAGTGAAGGATGGCAAGATCGTGAAAGAGCAGTTCTTTTTTTGAACCGGTATTGCTTGTTATAAAAGGGCTGGGGGCAACATTTTAGCGGCATCCGGATAAATTGGAACTTTACGGCATTAATGGCCATGTGCATGTAAATAAAGTGCCTGGATGGAGATCGTACATTTGTATATTGTCCCTTGAGCGAAAGATCAACTAAAGCCTGCTTGTTTATGCGTCTGTTTATGCTACTGTGCTGGTTGTACCTGCCTGCCGGCATGTATACCGTAAGGGTATGGGATGAACAGGAATAGGCTATGGCGCACCTGATAAAGAATTATGCTGCCTGGACAGAGAGCAGTTGGTACGAAGGTGCTGAAACCATTACCTTTCCATTTATTTTGCCAAAAACACCGATGATGAAGCACTCCCTTGTTCTGTTATTTGCAATCCTGCTATTCGCGCCTGCCTGTACAACAAACTATTACCTGGTACGACATGCCGAACGCCAGGACAATACGTCGGATTCCCCGTTGTCACCAGCCGGGCATGCGCGGGCTGAAGCGCTTCGGGATTCGCTTCAGGACAAAGGCGTTTCCTATCTTTTCGCTTCCACATACCTGCGTACGCAGCAAACTGCCCGGCCACTGGCCACTGAACTGAACAAGCCTCTGATCATCTACCGGCCGGATACTACTGCAGGACTCGTTAAGCGGTTAAAAAAGATCCGTGGGAAAAAAGTACTGGTTGTAGGGCATTCCAATACCATCCCAGATATCGTACAGAGACTTACCGGGCAGGTGGTAACGATCGGGCATGATGACTACGACAAGCTATTCGTCGTTCGGCGCACACGAGGAATCGGGAGCATTAAAAGCACCCTGCACCAATCTACTTACGGAACGCCGTCCCCTTGAGCATTTCCAGCTTGATTTCCTGCCTTTTCAGTTTTAGATCTGCTCTTCCATGGCCTGTTCCAGGTCTGCAATGATATCTGCTACATTTTCAATACCGACTGATATGCGGATCATGCCATCTGTGATACCGTTCTGCTCGCGAACCTCTCTGGGGACATTCAGGTGAGAAGATGATGCAGGGTGCAGCAATAAGGTGTCTACATCTCCGAGTGTCGGTGCCAGGGTGCAAAAACGGAGGCGGTTCATAAACCGCATACCGGATTCCATGCCGCCCTTCAGTTCGAAGCTGAGCATACCGCCAAATCCGCCCAGCATTTGCCGCCGGGCAAGTGCATGATCGGGGTGGTTCGGCAGACCGGGATAATGGACTTTTTCAACTGCCGGATGGTTTTGCAGGAATTCTGCAAGCGTTAGTGCATTGGTACAATGCCGTTCCATGCGAAGCGCAAGGGTCTTCAGGCCATTATGGGTCAGCCAGGCTTCAAAAGGCGAGCAATTGGTGCCGGTCAGTTTCATGGTGCGCCATACCTGTTTGCGCATTAGTTCGCGGTCCCGGCCCACGATCACTCCGGCGATACTGTTTCCGTGTCCGTTGAGATACTTGGTGGTGGAGTGGATGATAAAGTCCACACCGTGTGCAAACGGGCGTTGTAACAGTGGGGTAGGGAAGGTGTTGTCGATCACACACCAGGCTTCGTACCGGTGTGCCAGTCCGGCTATGGCAGCGATATCCACGCAGGCCAGTGTCGGGTTGGCGGGAGTTTCACAATACACCAGGCGAATGGAGGGGTCACGAACGAGCATGTCTTCCACCCGGGTAAGGTCTTTCAGGTCGGTAAAAATCGTTTCGATCCCCAATGGTTGCATAATATCCCGCAACAACTCAGTTGTCCCGCCGTACAGGTTGGCCTGTGTCAGTACTTTATCCCCGGCTTTAAGGGTAGCCAGTATCAGGGTGGAGATCGCTGACATGCCGGAGGAGGTCAGTACCGCTTCCGCATGCTGGTGCAGGTCCAGTGTTTCGAGGTCTGCGATTTTTTGGGCGACGGTGTCCACGGTGGGGTTAGCATAACGGCTGTAGACATGGCCGGTTTCGATATTCCGGAAAATATCCACACTCTGATCGCTATTCTCGAATACAAAAGAGGAGGTGGCATATATCGGCAGTACGTGCGGGGCGGTTGTTCGGTTGTCGGTTTTTTCTTTTACAACAAAGGAGTCCGGATGCATAGTCAGGTGTTAAAGTGGTAAACGAATTGAATCAGCAGGCCTAAAGTACTCAACTTCAGCCAGGAATGGCAAAATCTTGTATCTGTGATCGAATAAAAATGATGCGGGCCGCCATTGTTACTGACAAAGAACAGTGTCGCCGGCAGGATACTGTTTTGGTAATAGTGATCCCTGTGTTGATAGGTGTAACAGCCGGGTTTGTTGAAAAAACTTTCAGGACGCTTCTGTCGCCTGCATTTTTGTATCTGACAACGGATTTTCAACAAATAAACACACCATATCATGCGTACCACAATCCAAATACTCACTCTTGCTTTAGTGCTGATCGCAGGCATCGCCGCTGCCCAGCCCGGTAAAATGGGCCCATGGCAGGGTGATCCGGAACAGCGCGCCGAGCAAATGACCGCCATGATGACGGAACAGTTAATGCTCACCGAACAACAGCAATCGGCGGTGTATAATATAAACCTGGCACACGCCCAAAAAATGGAGGCGCTGACCCGGCCGGTATCGCCCGAAGTGCGGCAGACGCTCCGGGAAGAGCACCAGGCCGCACTGGCAGAAGTGCTGACCCAGGAGCAGCTGGATAAATGGCTGACACAGCGGCAGGCGCGCATCGGCAGGCATGGCAATAAAAAAGGCATGGGCCGAGGCGGCAACTGCGGTACCTGCGCCAACCAGACGGAAATGCGCACGGAGATGCAAAACTACCGTCAGGAAAATATTCATCCGGTCATGCTCGCGCAGCGGGCAAAACTGGACCCCAAGATATCTGCCGCTGATCAGGCTATTATTGCCACACTGCGTACCCAACTGCAACAATACCAACAAGACTGCTTGCAAAATGGCCCCCAAAACGGTCAGAAGACTGGTAACCAGCAAGGCCCCAAATGGAAAAACCGGAATGGCAACCAGCAAGGTAATCCAGGGCTCTGCCCAAATCAACCCGGACTCAACCCAAACAAAAGTAAAGGCTTCCAAAAAGGGGGAGAACCGCTCCATCCGGGCCGTATGGGCCTCCGCCGCCTCCTCAATGATGAAAACAGCCTGCAACAGGCGAAAGGGCTGATTGCCCGCTATGGCGCCGATATTGAACAGCTCCTTGCAGAACTGGAACCGCAGCGTGTACAATGGCAACAAGACATGCAGGCCATCCGGCAGCAGTACTGTACTGCACAAGGTGCCGGAAACGGTCCGCAGAATGGGAACGGTCAGGGCCCGCAAAATGGTAATGGCCCGCAAAACGGGAATTGTCAGGGCCTGCAGAACGGAAGCGGCCAAGGATTCGGAGGGGTTCCTTCGGCCTTCCATCGCCAGATCCGCTTCCTTTTGATGCCGGAAACCCCGCCGGGAAACCCCGCTGCCAATGCACCTGTGACCCGTCAGGTTACCATATTCCCGAATCCGGCGGGTTCTACACAACAGCTGACGTATGAGGTGCTCGTCGCTGGCAATGTACGGGTGGAGATCGTCGACCGTCAGGGAAAACTCGTTAAAACCGTCTTTCAGGGGAAACAGGAAGCAGGGGTCCAGAAAATGGAGGTTCAGACAGGCGACCTGCCCCACGGTCAACTGTACTTCTACCGGATCACAGATGGGAAAGGCATAACCTCCAAGTCCTTTATGATGCGCGAATAGGCTAAGTTTTTCATTATATTCAAACAAGCCGGTTGCCTTGGTTGGCAACCGGCTTGTTTGGTTTTGTAGCGTGTTGGGGGGCGGAAACGGCAGGAAGCAGGTTTCCTGTTTTTTATCCGGAGAAGTATTACCATTTGGAACTAAAAATTTCAGATTTTTGCCATATGTTCGGGAGGCCGCTCCTTTTTTTAATCTGCCGGTCTCCGGGCTTAGCCCGCCGTAGTCTCGTGTTTTAAATGATTCGTTAATCGTTTTTCCGGGTGCAAGATATACCCATGACTGCCGTTATCTGCCCGGACCAAAACCGGCATCCAAACCCATGATCAAACGTTACTACGCCAACCGAATTTCTGCTACCCGATCTGACACTTACATCCGCCTCCTTGTTTATTGTTTCCTGATCTTCCTGCCAGCGCTACTTTCTGCCCAGGCAACGGAGGACTGTAACAATGGTATTGATGACGATGGGGACGGGCTGATCGACTGTTACGACCAGGATTGTACCTGTACTGGACAGTGCGACGATTTTTATTATACGACCTGTAATGCTGATTGCTTTTTCGTGCCATCCTGTGATACCATAACGCTCGGTATCCAATGGACCGGTCAGGCTGAAACCGGTACTTATTCGCCGCTTGTTGCCGGGGACCTCGACGGTGACGGCATTCCGGAGATCGTAACCTATAATGTGGAAAGTACGGAGATCTATATCCTGGATGGAGCAACCGGGGCTACCAAAGTCCAGATCATCAGCCCGACTATACTGCCGGGGGGGACCGCTCCTGCCATGGCAGACCTGGATAATGACGGCCTGGGCGAGTTTGTCCTGGTAGGTAATGACCGCCTGATCCGGTGCTATAATCATCTGGGGCAGCTGGAATACACTGGGCCTGATCCGGTTGGGTATGGTAGCCGTTCGCGCTTTTCGGTGCCCAATATCGCCGATTTCGATCACGATGGCTGGCCGGAAATCAATATCGGAAACCAGGTGTTCAGCGGCCAGACAGGTGCTTTGCTGGCTTCGGGAGGGGCCGCAGTTTCAGCTGGTGAACATCCGGCGCGGGTAGCGAAAAACTTCTCGTTTGCCTCGCCTATTGCCATAGATGCACTTCCCGATACCTTTTGCCCGGATTGCACGGGATTGGAGATCGTAGCCGGCAACCAGGTGCTGTCGGTAAACCTGGTTACCGGAACGGTGACGCCGGTCGTAACTGCACCGGCGCCATTTACAGACGGGTTTACCAGTATTGCGGATTTTGACCTCGACGGAGACCTGGATGCAATTGTGCAGGGAAAAAAAGGGACGTTCAATACGGTTTACTGTTGGGACATCCAGACTCCGGTTATCCTCCGGGAATATCAGTTGATGTCCAATTGGGTGGACGGCGCCTCCCGTGTTAATATTGCTGACCTGAACGGCGATGGCCTTCTGGAGATCAGCTTTGTCGGTTATCCGGACCTGTACGCCTTGAAAAATGACTTTACCCCGCTCTGGACCCTGAGTAATTCAGATGTGTCTTCTATTACCTGTTCTAGTGTATACGATTTCTGTGGTGACGGTTCTGCAGATGTTATTTATCGTGGACAGACCAAACTGCAGATCATCGAAGGAGCAACAGGGCAGATTAAATGGGAGGATGACTGCCTGTCGGCTACTCATATTGAAAATCCGCTCGTACTGGATGTGGATGGCGACGGCCAGACAGAGATTATCATCGAATGCGGCACGGACGGAACGGCGTTCAAGGGAACGGTTGTTGCCTATGAGGCGGTCGGACTTCCGGGAATATCCTCCCGGCGGGTGTGGAATCAGCACGCTTATTTCAACACCAACATCAATGAAGACCTGAGCGTCCCGCGGATTCAGCAAAATCCACATATCGTGGGAGACAGCATCCGGATGAATAGTTTCCTCAATCAGTTCTTCAATCCGACATTCCCGGCACCTGACGGGGCCCTTTCTTCGCCGGTCGTTACCTGTGTCGGCGATTCTTTGGAAATCAGCCTGACCATCTGTAATTACGGCGATAACCAGTTGCCGCTCCAAACGCCAGTGTCAGCCTACCTCGGAAACCCGGAAACGACAGCCGCTCTTTGGCTGGGTATGCTGCCTCTTGGGTTTGACCTGTCGCCAGACAGCTGCCGGGTCTTTACCGCCCGCATTCCCCGGATTGCAAATGATTCGGTCTTTCTTGTTTTAAATGATAACGGCTCATTAGGCACTCCGTTTGCACTGGAGCAGGATTTTCCCTCCACCCCGATCGGTGAATGTGCTTTTCAGAATAACATTACAGCCGTTTACTTTCCTTACGATCCCGGTGTGCTGGACCTGGGGCCGGATACCCTGATCTGCGATAATGCGACCCTGCTGTTGGATGCCGTCGGAAATGATTTTGTCAGCTGGCTTTGGCAGGACAATAGCAGTGCTTCCACGTTCCAGGCTCCCGATGCCGGTGTTTTTTCCGTTACGGTAACAGATGTATGCGGCATCACCCAGACGGCATCCAGGACGATAGGTATTGACAGCAGTACGGTGCTACTGTTAGGGCCTGATCAGGTGATCTGCCAAGGGGAAACCATAAGCCTGGGACAGTTAGGGTTTGACAATTACAGCTGGCAACCGGCTGCAGCAGTGGATTGCGCTACCTGTCCGGATGTGCAGGCCGGGCCACCGGCTTCTGGTTTTGTCGAGTTGACAGCCACCCTGAATAATGGGTGTTACAGTATAGACTCCGTTTATTTTACAGTGTACGACACATTTAACTATGTGATCGATACCACGATCTGCTACGGCCGGACGGTTGACTGGTTTGGAACCACAATAGAGCCGGACAACAATGAAACCTTTTCATTGACTACGATTCATGGTTGCGATTCTATTGTGCATGTGCGGGTGCATGGCACGACTGTCGGCACCTACCAGATCTCGGTAGACACGGCAGTATGCCTGGGCGATATCCTGCCTTATAACGGCTTAGACCTGATGCCGGGGGATGAAAAGACCTTTTTGCTTTCTGCCATAACGGGTTGTGACTCAACTGTTTTTGTCAAGGTGTTACCCAAAGATACATTTGCTACTGCGGAGACCCTGGTGATCTGCGCCGGTGAAACGGTTCCTGTATTTGGGCAGCCGCAGGGTGTGAGCGGTGTTTTTCAAAAAACATTCACGGCGATCAATGGCTGCGACTCAACCCATACCGTTGATCTGACCGTTTTGCCTCCAATCGATATCGCGGTCGACGGTACTCCAACCTGCCTGAATGAAATGAACGGCATGCTGACGGCGATCGTATCCGGTGGTACGCCGCCATACTGGTACAATTGGGGGCCGCCGGGGTCCACCACTGCAGTATTGTCGGACTTGTCTGCAGGTGATTACACCCTGACCGTGACAGATGCTGCTGACTGTTCGGAAACAGCGACCGCTACGGTGGACAACTACCCGCCGATCAGTTTTAGTCTGAGCGCCGACTCCGTTCAGTGCTTTGGCGAACAGAACGGCGCCATCCGGATACTAAGCCCGGATACGAGCCTGTTGTACAGTCTGGACGGCGGGCATTACTTTCAGACATTGGCATTCCAACAACTAAGTGCAGGCGCGTATACCGTTTTTGCAGAGGATATCTACGGTTGTGTGGAGACACAACAAATAACAGTGGCGGAACCACCGGCTGTAGTGGTCAGTCTTCCGGAGGATGAAACGATCCTGTTGGGTGATTCCATTCAGATACAGATCTACCTGCCGAATGCCGGACTTGTCGGATATGCCTGGCAGGATACGGCGTTTTTAAGTTGCGCCTCCTGCCCGGATCCGGTAGCGCGACCCTTGTATGACATACATTATGTGCTCACGGTGACCAATGCAAGCGGCTGCTCGGCAACGGATGATATGTTTATCCGGGTTGACCGGGATCTGCTTGTCTACGTACCCAATGTTATGGCTCCCGGAGGCCGGTCAGACCTGAACGGACGGTTCCTGCTGAGTTTTGGTCCATCGGTTACCCGGGTGGAAAGGCTTCAGATATTTGATCGTTGGGGGGCGCTGGTACATGAAGTACGGGATGCTGCTCCCCAAGATGAGACGAAGGCCTGGGATGGTACCTGGAAAGGGAAACTCGTCCAGCCAGGTGTATATGTATGGGTGCTGGAACTGCAACTGGTAGATGGCACTATGGAATTACTGAACGGGGAGGTGACGGTGGTTCGGTAATAGCATTGCTTTAGATGGCCAGGGGTGGCAACATAGTGTCTAATGCCTTATTTTTACCTGCTTGTCGGTTGTTTCACGGGTGCCATTTGGGTACAGTGGATAGATAAGGTAAAAAACTTAAAACGTACTATTATGATTGCCTTCTGGACATTATGGGGCATTGATGCCGTTGCCTCACTGGTCGTAGTGGTCTTTTTTTTCATCGGAATTGCCGATGGCTCTGTTTCTGCTTCCAATGCAGGCTTGTGGTTTGCCATACTGGCTGCCCTGGCGGTTATTTTACTTGGGAGTATGTGGTTGAAAGGGCAAGGTTATTTGGGGTGGGCAAAGGCGTTGTTGTCGGTACTGGCTGTGCCGGCACTGCTGTACGCCCTTTTCCTGCTGCTTGTGGTAGTGTCGAAGCCTCGTTGGAACTAAGCATCAAACTCTGCCTGGGGTAGATCGTGGGTGCCGGTCCTGTCAGGGATCCGGCAGGGTTTTTATTAACCCAGTTGAATGAGCCTTGCAGTCTGTTGAAGGACTGCAAGGCTTTTTTTGTGGAAGAGACTGTCTTGAAGTCGGGTGGGAGAGGGCAGGGCAGGTTTTTCCACTTCTTACCACCGATTGCGATAATTGCCAGGAATAGAGCCTGTTTTTTCTGCCGGTTGTTGTTTTCAGCGTTTTTATTAGTACGGAAAAGTGTCGAGTTGCCGACCAATTCGACATT
>SBHD01000155.1 GCA_006226345.1 Bacteroidota bacterium
CAGACAAGTATTTGTCCGGAGACAGTAACAAATTTTTAGGAAAAATGATCTGATAGAATTGTGTTCGGGAGGCATTCCGGGCTTGTTTGGGATCGTTCAAAGGACTGGAACAAATATTTGAACAATCCCTGATTGGCCTGTTAATTGCCCTGTGCCGGGGATGTACTATATTGCCCTACCAACTTTATTCATATGAATAGCACAGACAAGATCCACATCTTCTTCATCGCGCTTGCGCTGTTATTCTGGAACCCGCTCAGTTTTTACCTCCTGTACAGTGGCGAACCGGTATATGCCTATACGGCCATTCATGCCTTATACTGGCTCGTCTTTGGCCTGGCGGTGGCAGCGATATTCCTGATGACTAAACAGGCCTTGACTGAAAAAGCCCGGAATTTTCTGTTCGCCGGGGCGATGGGGGGCATTCTGTTTTCAATATTAGTGGCGGTAAACGGGCTTGCCGGGCTGTTTATGGACCCGGGGCAGTCCGACCCCTTGTCCATGCTGGATAATAAAGACGGCGGTTTGCTATTCGAACCCAATAGCAGCGCGCACTATGAAACGGTGGAATTTGATTATGTAGCCGAGATCAACAACCTGGGCTTACGGGACAATGAAATTCAAATCGATAAAGGAGACAGATACAGGATCCTTTGTATCGGCGATTCCTGGACGTTTGGCTGGGGAGTGGGCCTGGAATACAGCTGGCCGAAAAAATTGGAGGAATATCTGCATCAGGCGGGTTATACGAACATTGAAGTCATCAATGCCGGACGCGGAGGGCAGTGCACGGCCAATTACCGGGAAACAGCCGGCAGAGCCGTGCCCATGCTGAAACCGGACCTGGTTTTGGTAGGGGTACTCCAGCTGGATGATCTGGCCCAGTTATATGAGATCAATCCTCCGGGTGGCAATGCCCCATCCGAAAATTTTGGAGCCACCGGAAAGGTGCAGGTCCTGGCTGCTGCCAAATCCTATTTGAAAGCTACCCTGGGTAATCTGGCCAGCCTGGTGAAAGGTGCCGATCGCGAAAAAGTGAATGTCAAAGCCGTCTGGAAAGAGTCTGCCGACTATTTGATTGGCAATTTTAACCATTTGCAAAACATCCGGTTTCAATCCCTGGAGGATTCTGTTCAACAGCTGTTCCGATCCGGCGATCTGAATGTCGGCCTGCTTTCGTATTACATTGATTTTCCCGACCGGGTGCTCCTGTTTAATAACCCTGCGCATCCTGCAACGCAATACGCTGTAAATCAAATGAAAGCGGATATCAAGGCAATTAAGGAGACCTGCGAACAATACGGCGCCAGCCCGGTATTCGTCAACCTGCCGATGAACCACTTCGTCGGGCATAAAGTCGTCCGGACCCCGAGCGATATCCTGAACCCGTATTTTGAAGAGACGAATGCCATAGACTCTATCTATGCTTCCATTGCAGCATCCAACGATATACCCTGCATGGAATTGACGGCCCATTTCAAATCGCTTGCGGATAAAGAAGCCTACTTTTTCCGGTATGACGGCCATCCGAACGAAAAAGGCTATGCCGAGATCGGGAACTTTGTCGGTGCACAACTGATCGGGCGGTCGCTCCTCCAACCGGCAACTGATCAGTAGGCCGTACTTGCAGGCCGTCATGTACCAGACCGCTCTTTCTCTTCAAAAGAGACCAGCAAACGGGGCTTTTCGTTTTTAATTCTGCAATACATTAATCGACCGGAACAATATTTGCAACTCATTTGTCATTATCCGGATTTTAATTGCTTTTTAATTCCAAAAGCCTTGACTTTCAGTGTCCTATGCGGTTAATTTTGTCGGACCAAAACCAAAACCGATGATCGCACGTGGCCGTCCCTGATTCCCCGCCACCGGAAACATAACGTTTCCGGTGGCGGGGAATTTTTTTTGCCCCATCCATCCAACCAACCAACCATCCAACCAACCATCCAACCATCCAACCAACCATCCAACCATCCAACCATCCAACCATCCAACCATCTATTTCCAATACCTAAAAACGATTGAAATGAAAAGAACGCTAGTACTTACGCTCGGCGGTATGCTGTTTTTCCTGGGCACCGCTTTTTCCCAGAATATTGATACGCAACGTCCTGACCCGGTACGGGATGAACAGGTCAAAGAAATGCCGGGTAATATTCCACTGCCCTGTGCTACGGACCCATGTCCATGCCAGGGAGGGTACATCCAGATCCAGGTGTACTACTTCGGTCCGGATAACGTGACGGTGCGTGCTTTCGGCAACCCGGGGCTCACCCAGTTGATCACCACTTTCAATAACGTAATGAGCGGCCAGCTGCTGACGATCAACGGCGGCGGTCTCCCGGGTGGAAAACTGGGCACCTATACCTACCTGCAACTGGACGAGGGGGGTGACTTGTGTACCACCCGCCTGTTCACCCGTTGTCCGACGGAAGGCTGGCCTTTTGCCACGGAAGACCTGGATATTCTCGGGAAAACCTATCGCAACTATACCGTGTATACGGTTACCGACGAAGGCAACAACGTACAGTGCTCGATTGAAAATGCGGCACAGGACTGGCACGTAGGCGGAAACGTCGTCGCTGCCACGAATAATACGCTTGGTACCCGGAACAATGAAAGTGTGGTGCTCATTACCAATGACGATGCCCGCGGGATCATTACCAATACCGGTAATTTCGGGATCAACACCGCCACGCCTACGGCCCGGTTGCATGTGAATGGCAATACGATCGTGGAGCAGGATCTGGACGTGAACGGACAGGCCAGGGTCAACAGCAACACGGCCTCAACCAATACGACCAGCGGTGCGCTGGTAGTAACCGGTGGCGCCGGTGTCAGCCAGAACCTGAATGTGGGTAACAACCTGAATGTCGGTGGCGACGGGGTGGTGAACGGCATCCTGGGGGTTGGCACCGTGCCATTAACCAACCTGCATGTGGAAGGCACCGGATTCCGGCTGTCCAACGGCGCCCGCCGGATCGATATGTCCACCAATGGTACGGCAAATGGTATAACCACCACAGGTTCCAACTTGTTTGTGCGCTCACCCGGTACCCATATCTTCTTCAATACAGTTGGTGGCGACGGCAAAGTAGCGATCGGCACGACCAGTGTGCCGGACCTTTTAGGCGCTATTGACATTAGCACCTACAAACTCTATGTGCAGGGTGGTATCCTGACCGAAGAACTGCGTGTCCGCACAGGCTGGGCCGATTATGTGTTCAAAGACGATTACCGCCTGCGTTCGCTCGGCGAGGTGGACCGTTTTATTCAGCAAAACGGGCACCTGCCGGATGTACCCTCGGAACAGGAAGTACAGGAAAACGGCCTCTCTGTAGGTGAAGCAGCCCGTTTTCAACAGGCGAAGATCGAAGAGATCTACCTGCACCTGATCGAGATGGACAAGCAGATCAAAACATTACAGGCTGAAAACAAGGCATTGCAGCAGCGGGTTCGCGAGTTGGAGGACCGGTAAGTGCCGGACCAGTATTCTTTTTGCCTTGTATTTTTCAACCTTAAACACAGAAAAAATGAAAGCCAAGATATTCTTGCTTCCGATCTGCCTGTTGATCTGCTCGGTGGTGGCCTTTTCACAGGAGGAGCCGCGCTCCAGTATCCTGTGGACAGACTTGCCGGAGGTCAGCATCCAGGTACCGGAAGGCGCAGTGGTACCACTGCCTGAAAAATTTAGACTTTTACAACTTCACCAACAGCCGTTGCAGGCAATTCTGCAGCAGGCACCACCAAAAGAGCAGATACGGCGCAGCGCCGTTTTGCTGGATGTTCCTTTGCCGGACGGACGCTTTCTGCAATTCCGGATCGGCAATGCGCCGGTGATGCACCCCGACCTGGCGGCAAAATTCCCGGAGATCAATTCGTATGCCGGGATCGGGGCGGATGACCCGGGTGCCCGCATTTATTTTTCCTTTAGCCCTTTGGGTTTTAATGCCCTGGTATTGCTCCCGGGCTCTGATATGATCTTTATTGAGCCGGTACACCATTCCGACACGGAGTATTACCTGTGTTATTATCAGCAGGACCTGGATCCGGATTTTCTGCGCGGTAACTGTTCGGTGCCGGACCTTCCGGACCTGCAAAAGGTCAACAGTACGCCGGAATCGGCATTGGCCGGTGACTGTCAGTTGCGCACCTACCGCACGGCCATAGCAGCGACGGCCGAATTCACGGCGGCTGCCGGCGGAGTTGCTTTGGCACTGGCCAATATCAACGCGGTCATCACAACAGTGAGTGGCCTGTTCACCACGGAAGCCGCAATCCAGCTGCAGTTGGTAGCCAACAACAACCAGATCCTTTTTACCAATACTATGACTGATAACCTGACGGATGGCAACCAGAATACCCTGGCCGGAGAAAGTCAGGCTGCCATTGACGGGCAGATCGGTGCTGCGGCGTATGACATCGGGCATACGGTAGGTACCAATGCCAGCGGGGGCTGGTCCGGGGTATCGCAGCAGATCGGCAATGTTTGTACCGGTAACAAGGCGGATGCCGCTACTATTTTTAACCCGGTACCCTTGCCGTTGGGCTTTGCCATGGCCTTTTGGCATGAAATGGGCCACCAGTTTGGCGCGCGCCATACGTTTAACGATAACACGACCGGGTCGTGTACGCCCGGACAGCAAAGTGCCAACTCCGCTGTGGAGCCCGGCAGCGGTACGACGATCATGTCGTATGCCGGTACCTGTGGCGCCATGAACGTAATTGGTTCGCGGGATCAGTACTATCATGCCTTAAGCCTGCAGCAGATCGGGAATTATGTGACTACCGGGAATGGCAGCACCTGTCCGGTG
>SBHD01000128.1 GCA_006226345.1 Bacteroidota bacterium
GACCGGGGCCTTTCGGTATTGATCAATACGGCACCACCCGGCTGAAGTCCGTCAAAGACCGGCACCATATCGATCAGGCTCTCATCGAAGACGACGATCAGGTGGGGATGATATATGTTGGAACGGTTGTGAATGGCCGTGGAAGCGACCCGCAGAAAAGCCTGGACCGGTGCACCGGTGCGTTCGACTCCGAAGGCAGGAAAAGCCTGCACCTGAAAGTCATCAAGCTGACTGAACATTTTCGCCAGAATTTCAAAGGCGGTGACCATCCCCTGGCCTCCTCTGGCATGCCCGCGTATCTCTAGCATAAGCTGGTCGTTTTTAGACAGGAATGAAAAGCCTCAAACCGCAGGTATGATCGGGATTTCATCCAGACAGGAGAATGATCTGGGTAGGCAAGTGGCTTGATATTGGTCAATAGGAAGCTGCCCGGCTGTCCGAAGTCTGAAGACTCAAAAGAGCAACAGTGTATCCGGTCCCCGTTTGTAGCACCGGATAAAAACTCCATGGTGGAAGAGCGGATACCCGGGGCGTTGGAAGAGGTTCGTGGAGTGGTGGAATATCTGCCGGCGTTTTTTGGCCAGGAGCGAGTACAGGCGTTTGGACCTGGGCTGTAAACGGCCTTTTTCATTGGGGCTTATACGCACTTTTGTCCCGATTCAGGTTCTATACACGCCCGCTTATTTCTGAATGTTCACATGGTACATGGAATAATTGCAGAAATAAAGCGTTTACCTTGTGCTCAATGCCTATTTCCATTTCATCTGAACGGTTGCGCCTTCCGACTTGGGCTACGTTAGTAGCCCCAGGCCAGCGTGTTACGCTCTGCTAAAGGCAGTAGGTTCTATTACTTTTTGATTTATAGCGTCTTTCAAACTTCGATCAATGTCTGTAAACGCATCATTGAAGTTTGAAGGACGCTTTTCTTTTTTAACGCTTAAATCCAGCATACATGGGAGTTCCCGTAGTTAAATTTAACCGGCAAGGCCAGACGGAGTTTTACAAAGAACTGAACCGACGGACCAATCAATATTTCAAGGAAAATAACCTTTCGAAGTACGCCAACCTCAACATGAAGCTCAAAACAGTATTTATGCTGAGCTTGTACTTTATCCCCCTCACCTTCATCCTGACCGGAGTGGTTACGACACTTTGGCCGGTTATGGCTATGTGGGCGCTTATGGGTCTGGGTATGTCCGGCATCGGACTGTCTATTATGCATGACGCCAACCACGGCTCATACTCCACCAATCCGAGGGTAAACAAGGTGATGGGCTTTACCATCAACCTCCTGGGTGGCAACCACATTACCTGGAGGATACAGCATAACGTATTACACCATACCTATACCAATGTGCATGGCTTTGACGAAGACCTTGAACAGGGGGTTATGCGTTTCTCGCCCAATCAACCGCGAAAAAAGATGTACCGGTTTCAGGCCTTCTACGCACCGTTCTTTTATGCACTGCTAAGCCTGTACAAGTTTCTGGTAAAGGACTTTATCCAACTGGTCCGGTACAATAAAAACGAATTGCTGGCCGGGCAGGGACTTACCTTCCGGTCGGCGCTCACTCAGGCGCTCTTTATCAAAGCAGGATACATGCTACTGACCCTGGTACTGCCGCTGATCGTATTGGCCCTGCCCTGGTGGCAGATCCTGTCTGGTTTCCTGCTGATGCAGTTTATCTGCGGCATGATCCTGGCCCTGATCTTTCAACCTGCCCACGTCATTGAGGAGACCGATTTTTATGCCGTAGACGAAAACGGAAGTGTGGAAAACAACTGGGCAATCCATGAGATGCGCACTACAGCCAATTTTGCCAACAACAGTGTGTTCTTTTCCTGGTTTGTCGGCGGCTTGAACTATCAAATCGAACACCATATGTTCCCGCATATCTGCCACGTACATTATAAGGCTATTTCGGGGATTGTGAAGCAGACGGCGGCCGAGTTCGATGTACCTTACCACCAGCACCGCACCTTTTTTGGGGCACTACGGAGTCATTTCTCCATGTTGCACCGGTTGGGCACCGGACAATATGACCTGGCCCTGGCGAAGGCCGGGAGTTAGAGGAGACCCTGTTGGAAACGGGCCGGAACGCTCTATAGCACTATCGCCGGTATTGTATTGACGGCTCCGGTCGTTTGGGGCGCGGGCTACAATGTGTGGGGCTTACCGGGTGCGCTGCCGGTATTCCCACCCACGCGCACGAGTATGCGGGTTTCCCTTCCTGAAAAGCGAATTGCTCTGCTGTCCGAAGACTTCGGACAAGTATCCGCCGGACTTGGTCCGGAGTAACGGGTGGGCGGATCAAATCCGCAGGACAGGCTGAAGACTCAAAAGAGCAGCTAGACCTGATCTGCCTCAGTGTGGGGATCCTCTTTAAATCCGGCAGACTTGCCGCAGCTGGATTCTCTGATCTTCGCTGTACTTTAGTAGCGGCGAATACATAGCACTTCGTCCGCTGTTTTTTTTATTAAAAGCGCATTATGAACAAAGCACTTGTCCTGTTCGCTGTGATACTGTTTGCAGCAACCGGAGCCCTTGCCCAGCATACCGCTCCCATGCCGACGCTTTCCGGCGGCACCCTGATCCGCCACGAAAATTTTCCATCCCGGTTTATCGCCGCCCGCAACGTGGACGTCTGGCTGCCCGACGGCTACGACACCACCAGGCGCTACGCCGTGCTGTACATGCACGACGGGCAAATGCTGTTCGACTCCACCGTCACCTGGAACAAACAGGAATGGGGCGTGGATGAAGTGGCGACCCAACTGATCGCCAACGGAACAATACGGCCCTGTATCGTGGTGGCCGTCTGGAACTCCGTCAACGGCCGGTTTTCGGACTATTTTCCACAAAAACCGTTCGAGTACCTGCCCGAACGGTTACGCGATTCGCTGCTTCAACATATTCAAAATGCCGAACAGACGGAACTTCGGCCGGATCATGTTCGTTCCGATAAGTACCTGCAGTTTTTAGTTACTGAATTAAAACCGTTTATCGACCAACACTACGCGACCCTGACCGATCCTGTCAACACCTGCATTGCCGGCTCCAGCCGGGGCGGCCTGATCTCGATGTACGCCTTTTGCGAATACCCGGAGGTATTTGGCGGAGCAGCCTGCCTGTCGACCCACTGGCCGGGCACATACACGAACGAGAATAATCCCATTCCCGCCGCCTTTGTCCGGTATATGCGCGAGGCCCTGCCGCCGGCCGGTGACAACCGGATCTATTTTGACTACGGCACGACCACACTCGACTCGCTGTATGAACCGCATCAGTTGCTGGTCGATCAGGTTATGCGGGAAAAAGGCTATACCAGCAGGAACTGGGAAACCCGCAAATTTGAAGGTGCGCCCCATACGGAAAATGCCTGGAACAAGCGATTGCATCTGCCCCTGACCTTTTTACTCGGAACCAAAAACGAATAAATACTGTCATCATGGAATTTACCCTGCGCCCCTGGAAAGAAGATGACCTGGAGAGTCTCGTCTTGTACGCCAACAACCCGAAAATCGCCGCTAACCTGCGCGATATGTTCCCACATCCGTATACTGAAACAGACGGACGGGGCTTCATCGAAAGGGCTACCGGGCACCAACCCAACAATGTACTGGCCATCGATGTGGAGGGGCAGGCGGTTGGAGCCATCGGGATACACCCGCAAACCGATATTTACCGAAAGAACGCCGAAATGGGCTACTGGCTCGCCGAGCCCTTATGGGGCAACGGCATCATGACCCGGGCCGTGGTCCGCATGGTAGACTATGGATTCAAAAACTGGGATATCACGCGGATCTTCGCCGTCCCCTTTGAGACCAACACCGGCTCGCAGATGGTGCTGGAAAAAGCCGGCTTTATCCTGGAAGCCCGCTTTGAAAAAACGATCTATAAAAACGGGCAGTTCCTGGACGAGCTGGTCTATGCAGCCCGCCGCAATACCTGGAAGGGTCCGGTGCCAAAGCTGGCGATTTGATTGGATTTGCACCGCAGAATCGCAGAGGGCGTAACTCTTCTTTGCGTCTCTGCGGTGAATACCTGTCACATTTTCAACCAACAAGCCTATGAAAACGACATGGGCGACTACCTGTTCCTGACCGCGCTGCGCAACTGATCCAAACGGTGTTTCCGGTATACGCCCGGACAGGTATCTTTGACTTTTTCCAACAGCTACCCGACACCAAAGCACCTGCCGACATGAAACAATACCTGGCCCGGATCGCACTCGTCGTACGGGATTACGACGAAGCCATAGCCTTTTACACCAAAACACTCGACTTCACCCTGGAGGAAGACACTCCGCTCAGTCCGACCAAGCGCTGGGTGCGCGTCGCCCCGCCGGGCTCCGATGGTTGCCAGCTCCTGCTGGCTAAAGCTGCCGACGATGCGCAGCTGAGCCGGGTCGGCAACCAGACCGGCGGCCGGGTTTTTCTGTTTCTCCATACGGATGACTTTTGGCGGGATTATCACAAACTCACCGAACGTGCCGTGCATTTCGTACGCGAGCCAGTGGAAGAGCCCTGGGGCACGGTAGCGGTATTTGAAGACCTGTATGGGAACCTGTGGGACCTGATTGAGCCGAAAAAGGTCAGGTAAGCGTGCTGCCCGCCTGTATCGGGATTTCGGTGTACTATACTGCTGATT
The DNA here is from genome assembly GCA_006226345.1 of Bacteroidota bacterium. Lineage (GTDB taxonomy): Bacteria > Bacteroidota > Bacteroidia > Chitinophagales > Saprospiraceae > M3007. The sequence goes on from SBHD01000128.1 coordinate 4,652, forward strand.
GTCCAAATTGCAAATTACCGGACAAGACGGTATGGGATAAAATTAAAAGGTCGATGCTGGCTTGGATTTAAAACTGCAGAATTATTTTGTTTTAAATGACTATCCGCATACTGTACCCCAAACAGATTTAGAATATTCCCGTTAGGGAATTCCTGTTTATAG
>SBHD01000098.1 GCA_006226345.1 Bacteroidota bacterium
GGAACCATGGCTACCATTTCCAACTGCGCCTTTCTCCGAAATACCGCCACGGGATATGGCGGCGGGTTGAGTATCGGAGCCACTGCCTCAACGAACATTATTGATAAATGTGTTTTTGCCGGTAATCAGTCTGCTGAAGGTGGAGGGATAAAGATCATCGATTATTCAGCTACGATTACCAGCAGCCTGTTTTTAGGCAACAAATCCGTCGGTGTAGGCGGCGGAATAAGTACTCAAGGTATTGCTTACACGACCACAGCTACCAATTGTACCTTTTCGGGCAACTCATCTTCAAGTGGTGGTGCCATTCATACGCTCTCAAGTACTTCTGTACTACTTAATAGTATTTTATGGGGGAATGGGAATAGCACAGAAATAGCGCATTCCGGTCCCGGATCTACTACAGCCACGTATTCCATCATCCAGGGCGGCTATGCCGGGGCAGGCAACCTCAACGTTGACCCGCTTTTCGTTAGCCAGCCCGACCATTTGACGGCACCCACTACCGCCGGTGATCTGCACCTGCAAATTTGCTCGCCGGCCATTGACGCAGGTACCAATGCCGGCGCTCCGGCAAATGACCTGGATGGCAATGCCCGGCCTTTTCCGGCTACTGATACCGATATGGGTGCTTTTGAATTCCAGGGTTTGCAGCAAATACCGGTTGCCCTCTGCCAAAATGTAACGGTAGAACTCAACAGCATGGGCAATGGCGGTACCAGCGCCAGTAGCCTGGATAATGGAAGTACAGGCTGTGCGCCGCTGGTACTCACGATAAACGGCATGAACAACCTCAACTTTACCTGTTCGGATAAAGGTCCTAACACGTACACCCTGACGGTTACCGATGCGCTTGGCGTTACGGCTACTTGTACAGCGGTGGTGACCGTAAAAGATAATGTGGCCCCAATGGCGCTTTGTAAAAATGTGGCGATTAATCTCAATGCTGCGGGAAATGGTAATCTCTCGTCGGCACAGGTAAACAATGGCTCGCTGGATGCCTGTGGAATAAACAGTACCGCTGTAAGCCCATCTTTGTTTAACTGTACAAACGTAGGTATGAATACCGTCACCCTTACCGTGACAGACGATAGCGGTAACTCGAAAACCTGTACGGCCAAAGTCACGGTGAACGACATCACGCCACCGGCGCCCCTCTGCCAAAATTTGACCGTCGAGCTCAACGGCGCGGGCATGGCCACCGTTACACCGGGACAGGTGGACAATAACTCTTCCGACGCCTGCGGTATCAAAAGCTTAGGCTTGAGCAAAACGGACTTTAAATGTGTCGATGTAGGGCTTCATACGGTCACCCTGACGGTCACGGATAACAATGACAATACGAACACCTGTACAGCCACCGTAACTATTTCGGATAAAACTCCACCACAAGCCCAGTGTCAGAATGTAATGCTTGATCTGAATAATTCGAATAACGGCGTGATAACGCCCGGGCAGGTGGACAACGGGTCTTCTGATAATTGCGGGGTTAAAAGTCTGGCGCTCAGCCAGGATCAATTTGGCTGTGGCGATTTGGGTATGCATACGGTTACCCTCACTGTTACTGACGACAACAACAATACGAACACTTGTACCGCAAAAGTGACGGTTACCAATGCGTTGGCCGTTTTTGATGTGATCGGTGGCTCTTTTTGTACCGATGACGTAGATGCTACCGTCAGCCTGAGCGGTTCTGAAACAGGCGTTAGCTATCAGTTGAAACGCAACGGTATCAATACCGGAGCACCGGTGCCAGGCACCGGATCATTGCTGGATTTTGGTATGCAACCTACGGGCTCGTACACGGTTGTGGCCAGCTCTGACATCTGTGGTAATACGGCAGAAATGAACGGCCCGGCCCAGGTGGTTGCCGGCCCTTGCGATATCAGCGTGCCGGATCATTGCGACTGTGAGGATCCTAGTGGCCGGACACCCGTTACCTTAAAAGTTTCGGCCTTGCCCGGTCAAACCTGGACGGTTAAAGCGGTGATTGGCCTGTACGATACGAGCAGCCCGGCGCTGCCGGCGCCACAGACACCACTGGCTGTTGATACCCCGTTGACCTATATCGGCGGCGACATGTACACCCTGAATGTGTACCGACTCAACAACAAGGGTTATTACGTCGTGCTGACGAATGGCGACTCGGATCGTGATATTCAGGTGGGCAATCCAAGCTGGTAAGCATCAAGGAGCATCAAGGTTTTTGTCTTACAGGTGAATTATAAATTTACCTATTTTAAGCGCGTGTTCGGATTTTGCTTTTGGATACAACGGCAAAATCCAAACACGCTCTAGCCGTTAGCGTTTTACGATAGTGATCTCTACCCGCCGGTTGAGAAAACGTCCTTCTTCCGTCAGGTTGGAAGCCACCGGCCTGGACTCCCCTTCTCCGTAATACTGCAGGCGGCCGGCCGAAATACCGTTTTCCATCAGGAACAATACCACCGACTTAGCCCGCTTGCGCGATAAATATTTGTTGTAATTATCGGAACCAATATTGTCCGTGTGCCCGACGATCCGGATACGCATGTCGGGGTTTTCCCGCAGGATCGTCAGTAATTTGTTCAGTTCGACATAGGACCGCGGCATGAGATCGTACTTATCGAATTCAAAGTAAATATCCTTCAGCCGGATGGTTTTTCCCTCTTCCAGTGGTTGCCGTGTCAGATCGTCCGGTTTGACCGGCACCGGAATAAAGGGCGGTACCTTTTTCACCACAATATCGTCAATATAGTAATAGGCATAGTTGAAGCAGTCAGACCGGTAGGCCAGTGTTTCCGTATCAGCATCCTCGAAAAAATTGCCGATCAGCAGGTACTCCGCCTCCGTTGTTGCCAGAAAATGTCCACTCTGCCGGATCCATTTGCCGCCCGGAGCCTTAACAAGTGCCGCGGGACTGAACTGGGGTTTGGCCGCGATCAGCTCATCGGCCTGCCGCTGCACGCGTTTTTCAGAAAAATATACGCCCAGTTTATCGATCTGCAGCGAACGTTTCAGGTGGGTAGTCCAAAACTCCACCAGGTAGGTCTGGCCAGGCACCAGCGGCTCGGCGAGTTGGATCTCAACGTATTCCCGGCAATGTGGCTTGCCGTTGGTGCAACCGTACAGCGTAAGCCCCGCCATGCTCTTTCCACCATGTGCCTGCTGGTCGCCAAAGCCTTTCTCCGCCCAGTCCTGCGGCACCTTAACGCCCGGTCCGTATACGTCCGGACTGGCGGTGGTGGCACTGAACCAGTACCGTACTACCTGACCAAAAAAGGCGCCCTTGTAGGACCAGCCGACCGGAGGGCTGGCAAAACGCTCAAAGCCCGGGTTGGGGACGATATTATCGCCGTCGTTTACCACCTGTGCCAGCACCGGAAGCGGGACCAGGAACAGGAGCAGGAACAAATATCTGTACATATGATCTTCTGGATTGCGCTCTGGTCCTGCTGGCAGCGGCGACAGAGCGGTTTGAGTACATCCGGCACGGGCAATATCCACCGGCCTCTTCAAATGTATCGGGTTTATGCCAAATATAATTTCATTTTACACGTATTATTTCCCCATGTGGAAAAACAGGATTTGGCACGTTATCTTTGCGGCCCAATTTGCAACTATCAAAAGGAATTAAACACTGGAATACATGAATATCGCCGTCGTCGGTACCGGATATGTAGGATTGGTAACTGGTACTTGTTTCGCTGAAACCGGGAACAATGTCATTTGCGTAGATATTAACGAGGAAAAGGTCAACAGCCTGCGCTCCGGCCAGATTCCCATTTACGAACCGGGGCTGGATGTCTTGTTTGAACGCAACACCAAGGAAGGCCGCCTGACCTTTACGACCAACCTCCGGGAGGCCGTGGACCATGCGCAGATCATCTTCCTTGCACTGCCTACCCCGCCAGGTGGCGACGGTAGCGCCGACCTGTCTTTCATTATGGGTGTAGCCCGCGACCTCGCCGGCATGATCAATGAGTACAAAGTGATCGTGGACAAGAGCACCGTACCGGTCGGCACGGCGGAAAAAGTAGCCGCAATCCTCAGTGAAAAACTGCCGGAAAAGATGTTCGACGTGGTGTCCAACCCCGAATTCCTGCGTGAAGGCGTGGCCGTCGACGACTTCATGAAACCCGAGCGCGTGGTGATCGGCACGAGCAGCGACCGCGCAGCGGCCGTGATGCAGAAGCTCTACGAGCCCTTTGTACGCGGTGGCAACCACATCATCGTGATGGACGAGCGTTCGGCCGAAATGACCAAATACGCAGCCAACGCCTTCCTGGCCACGAAAATCACCTTCATCAACGAAGTGGCCAACCTGTGCGAGCGCGCCGGCGCCAACGTCGACCAGGTGCGCCGCGGTATCGGAACGGATTCGCGCATCGGCAACCAGTTCCTCTATCCCGGACTGGGATACGGTGGCAGCTGCTTCCCGAAAGACGTCCGCGCCCTCCTCAAGACGGCTTCCGAGTTCGACTACGACTTCCGCATCCTGGAGTCGGTCGTGAACGTGAACGCCGAGCAGCACCTCGAGCTCATGCGCCGCGTCACCGAGACCTTCGGTGAGGATCTCACGGGTCGCCACTTCGGCATCTGGGGGCTGGCCTTCAAAGCCAACACGGACGATGTCCGCGAAAGCCCTGCCCACCGCGTGATCGAGTTCCTGCTCGAGCGGGGTGCCTCGGTTTCGGCCTTCGACCCGGAAGCCCGTCAGACGACGTACCGCGTCCTGGGTGATCGCATCGAGTACTGCGACTTCATGCTGGATACCGCCAACCAGGCCGACGCGCTGGTGGTTGCAACGGAATGGTCGCAC
>SBHD01000355.1 GCA_006226345.1 Bacteroidota bacterium
AAGGAGGATTACGGCAGCCGCTCGCTGACGGATGTACTTCGCAATTATTTCGACGGCTCGGTTTCGCGCCTGGTCTCCCATTTGGTGGAGGATAAAAACCTGAGTGCCGGGGAGATCGAAGCGATCATGAAAAAACTGGACGAAAAATCGTGACCATGCTTACCTACCTGTTTTCTGTCACGCTTGCCTGGGGCTTTTTTGCCTTGTTGTATCACTTGTTGTTGCGCAGGGAAACCTTTTTCCATGCAAACCGTGCTTTCCTGCTGACATCCCTGGCCCTCGGGCTTACCCTGCCGGTTGCAGGTATGTTCTTCAGGCCAGCGCTTGCATTTACTTTTGAGCCAGTGACAGCGGTATTGCCGGACCTGACCATTTCATTGCAGCAGGCAGAACAAGCGGCGGGCCAAGGGTCCTGGACAACTTATCTCTGGTGGATGTATCTCGCCGGCACCGCCCTGGTGACCATGCGGATCGCCTGGGGTATATTCCGGCTTTCCCGGATGGCTGCCGGGGGTGCTACTGAATACCTGCCGGATGGCTGCCGCCTGATCCGTACCCCGGATGCGACCCTGCCTTTCTCATTCTTCAACCGGATCTATGTACCGGTCGATTTTACGGCAGATAACGATTTCCAGAATATGCTGGCCCACGAACGGGCCCATGTACACGGCTGGCACAGTGTAGACGTATTGTTGTTGGAAATACTCTGCATGGTGTTCTGGTTTCACCCGCTGGCACACTGGTACCGGCGTTCTCTGCGAACCGTACATGAATACCTGGCCGACCGGGAGGCTTCCGGTCAAACGGACCGCAAAGCATACGGTATGTTGTTGCTGCGCCAGGCGCAACCCCGGTATGCCCTGGCCCTGGCCCACCATTTTTTCCAGTCGCCGCTGAAACAACGGCTGCTGATGCTCACCCGCAGCCATTCTCCACTGGTGCGATCCTGGAAGTACAGTTTGGTGCTGCCCATTGTTGTTTTTTCGCTGGTCTACCTGCCCCGGCCCAACCGGCCCGGCATGCCGGACGAGTCGGCAACCACGACGCAGAGTCCGTCTTTTCCCGGTGGTATGCCTGCGCTGTCGGCTTATCTGGCCGGAGCGATCACGTATCCGGCTGCTGCCAGGGAGAACAAGGTGGAGGGCAAGGTGCTGATTGAACTGACATTGGATGCTTCCGGTGCAATTACCCGGGTACAACCAGCCCTTCAGCAACCCATGCCTGCTTCAGCCTACCGGCAGGAAATGATCGGGGAGGCGATCCGGGTAATGGAGCAAATGCCTGACTGGATCCCGGCTCAACGGGCGGATATGCCGGTTAAGACTAAAATAACTCTTCCGATCCACTTCAAACTGGAGTAGTGGCCTGTTTCTGATGATTTCCGCTGAAAAACCAGTTTCCCTTTACCGGGGATAGCCACCCGTATGTACGTAATGAACCAATTATTTTATCATCCTATACAAATTTAGCTATGCAAACGAATCAAAATGCCCTGTTTCGCTGGCTGCTCGGTGCAGCCTTTACCCTCCTGTTAATTTCACCGCTGGCGGCCCAGAAAACCGCCACTCCGGAGCAACCGCCGCAGTTTCCGGGCGGTATGCCGGCCCTGATCGATTTTATGGTCAATAATATCAAGTACCCGGAAGCCGCCAAAAAGGAAAAGGCTGAAGGAATGGTGCTGGTGCGGTTTACCGTAGGTAAAGACGGATCTTTGTCCGGGATCAAGACGATTGCCGAAGGCAGTCAAAATCCGCGGGAAGACTTTGTCATGGAGTCCGTGCGGGTGATCAAATCCATGCCCAGCTGGATACCTGCCGAGGCAAATGGCAAAAAAGTGCGGGCGGAGATGACGTTGCCGATCAAATTCAAACTGGACTGAAAACCTGTCGGGCGCAAAGCCAACTGGCATAAAAAAAGCCGGCTCCATTCGCAGGAGCCGGCTTTACTTTTAGTTGGAAACTAAATATCAATCAATTCGGTTTAGTGCATACTGGTATTACCGGTGGATCATTTTGGTCATTTGCCAGGTGGAGTTTTCCGTACGTACGCGCACGGCATAGAACCCGGTAGCAAGATCGGCGGTTGGAATGGCCTCCCCGGGCCGGACCTGGACATCACGCTGCAGCGAGCCGTCGACACCCATGATCTGGACATAAATATTGTCTTCGTTTTCAAAACCGGCGATCCGGATCCAGTCGGTCGACGGGTTGGGATAAACCTCGATCTGCGGAGCAGTATCGGTATCGGCCTCTCCCGTAGCGGTGACAGCACCGGCAAACAGCCACTTATAAGCATCCGGAAATTCGCGACGCCAGAACCACTCGGAGTGTTGTCCGTCGGTCGGGATGTTGAAGGAAAGTTCGTCGCTTTCAAACCCTACGTCAACCATCGCATCCATTACTTCCTGCATATCCTGTGCCACATAGGCCGGTTCCTGCCCGCCGGCGAGGAAGTATACTTTTACATCGTTACGCTTGCCGGTACCCAGAATATGGTTGACGGAGTTGTCGCCGGCAAACCAGAAAGCAGGCGAAAAAACACCGGCTTTGGAGAAGATGTGCTGATACTCCATTAAGGCGTACATTGAAAACAGGCCGCCCATACTGCTGCCCATGATCCCGGTATGTTCCCGGTCCGGCAGGGTGCGGAAATGTTCGTCGATATAAGGCTTCAGGGTAGTCACAATAAAGTTGGCGTATTCATCACCCTGGCCGCCTCCATAGAGTTGGTTGACCCAGGGTGAGTATTCGTCCAGGCGATGCACGCCGCCATTGTCGATACCGACCACGATACAGCCATAGTCCCCTTCGGCAGACAATTCATCCAGGGATTCGTCAACTTCCCACTCACCAGAGAAACTGGTCACCGGGTCAAACAGGTTCTGGCCGTCCTGCATGTACATTACCGGATATTTCTTTGTGGTGGATTGGTAATCGGGCGGCAGATATACCCAGACCCGGCGGGTACGGTTGAGCTGCGGGATGAAGAAATTGTTGTCGAGTACAACAACGCCATCGTGTGTACTGGCATTGGCGAGATCTTCCCAGGAAAGGATAGCCACCTGTACTGTTTGTGGCTGGCCGGTATAAGTTACAATATGATCGGACTGGAATCCGCCGGCGATATTTCCTTCAACGCTGTCCCAGTCGCCCCGGGTAAACTTGAACCGCACCGGACCGATGGCCGGATTCAACGTGATGGAGTACTTCCCATTGGGATGTGCCTCCAGGACCATATTCGCGTCGCCTGGATCCCAATTGTTGAAGGTCCCGGCAATGTGAATATTTGCGCTGGCCGGCGTATTTGCCGGGATCGACGTCACGTTAACGGTCAGTTGGGCCGTGAGCACACTGGGTAGCAGCGCCAGAACCCAGTATAAAGCACGTAGAGGGTACGTGTTTAGCATAAGCCAGAAGATTTTTTTCGTTTCTCAAGTATGCGGATTTGCACCGTTGCCGGGGAAAATCCATGTAAATCGGCTGTTGGGGCACTGCAGGGGCGGTTGGATTGAAAAACTGCGCAAAAGCGGAGGGGAAAAACCGGTATTTTAAAAAATTGGCCCGATTTTAGTAGTATATTAAATAACACTCATATCACCTAATCTTCAACCAGTCCTGAACTGTACTCCATAGTTGACTGGTTTATGTAATCTGGCCGTACAGCATCTTAATTGCTCCAATAGTACGGCTTTTATGGCAAAGAAGCGCCGCTTTATGCGCGGACCTATTAGCCAGAACAGATTTTCCTGCTATTTTCTCACTGTGCTCACAGTCACATCTTCTCATGGTAATGCCAGACATTGACCAGAAAAGTGTTCAAATGGTTCGACCGGAACGCAGCAGGACAAGCCAGCTGAATGTAATGTTTAATTGAAGGGGGAATGCGGGAGGCACAGGGGGCCGATTAAAGCAGTTAGAGGGGAATAGACTAATCAGAATGTATTCGGGAGGACCTGATTGTCATGCTAATGTCAAGCTTTTAGCGAAAAATCGCAAACTATTCGACAAAAGTACCAAAATGGATACTGAATTCCCAAACGAATACCCCCAAATGACGCGAGATCCCTGGACAACTTTGCGCATTTGTCAGGTTTATGACAATCCATGGATCGAGGTCACCCACCGCGATGTGCTAAACCCTTCCGGTGGTAACGGGATTTACGGAGTGGTCCGTTTTAAGCATGTAGCGGTCGGAATCGTGCCGGTAGATGCAGAGGGGTATACCTGGCTGGTCGGGCAGTTTCGCTATACCCTGGGGCGTTACAGCTGGGAAATTCCCGAGGGCGGCGCACCCCTGAACACCCCGCCACTGGAATCTGCCAAACGCGAGCTGCTGGAGGAAACCGGAATACAGGCAAAAAAATGGATGCAACTGCTTGAACTGCACCTGTCTAATTCCGTTACAACTGAATATGGCGTGGCATATGTGGCCCAGGACCTGGAATTTCACAGTGCCCAACCGGAAGAGACCGAGGAATTGCAGCTACGGCGGATTCCGCTCGAAACAGCCTTTGAAATGGTCTTGCGGGGTGAAATCACCGATGCGCTTTCCGTTGCCGCCCTTCTGAAAACAAAAGAATTGTTACGTTTGGGCAATTTGAGCGTCTAAAAGAGTGAAAATAACCCGCAAATTAACCCTTAAAAGCACAAGTTGTTGATTATCAGTATTTTATATTTTGTTAATATATTGCTAAATCCCGTTTAAAAACTGGCAACTCCCATAAAATCCGGCATACCTTTGCACAATTTTTAATACTGGGCGATAACTGTGTTGGCACTTGAGCCGGCTGAACGACTAAACGAACAGCAAATAAGACTAACACAGTAAAAACCCAACCGACTTTATGGTGAATAAAATATCCTTATTCTTTTGTTTGCTGCTCATGCCCTTTGTATTAACCTTGGACTGCGGCAACAAACCGGTTTCACCGGGAATAACAGCGGCATCCGCCGTGGTGATGGCTGCCGAGATCGGTGCAAAAGCACCGGCCCGATATGCAGCCATGGCACCTCCTGTACGGGAAAAGCCGCTGATCCTGAAGCGCCAGGTGCGCTCTACGGTGTTGCACCACCAGAATCCGGATACGCTCCCCTATCTTATTTTCGACGCCCCCTTGCTGGAAGCCATGTACGAACAGGCCAGTTACCTGCGCCGTAAGGACGTACGGGAATACCCGGTTCGGGGTATCAGTAAGTCCGAAATGCTGAAAACCGTGGAACTCCTGCAGGATTGCCAGGTTTTACAGCCGGAAGCACTGCTGGAGCGTTTTGACTTTTACAAGGTTAAAACCGACCTTAAAAAAGACCGGACGCGTATCACCGGCTACTACACCCCGATCATCGACGCCAGCCGAGTACGCACGCCGGAGTTTTCTGTGCCGCTGCTGCGCAAACCGGAAGATCATGTGCCGAGCCCGGCCGCGATCGCTGCCGGCGCCCTGGAAGGTAAAGGCCTTGAACTGGCCTGGGTCCGCACCAAAAAAGAAGTAGCCAATGCGCAATTACAGGGTTCCTGCTGGGTGGAATATTCTGATGGCAGCCGCGAACATTTTGGTTTCGGTGGTTCTGTAAGAGGCGCCGGCGGCAACTACGTCTTTTTCATGAAAATGAGTGACGAAGATGTCATTGGTGCAGGTTACTTTCCGCTCACTGCAGGCTACTCTGTGGCAGTTGACCCGCGGTTTATCCCCATCGGCGCTACCCTGCTGGCAGAATTGCCCGATATGGACGCGGCGGGGCGCCTGAAAGGGTATACCTACCGTATCCTGTTTGCGCAGGACCGCGGCGGCGCCATCCTGACCACGAAGCGCCTTGACCTGTATTCCGGTATTGGTAAAAAAGGTCTTCAGGAAGCCCGCAAGATCAACGGCTACGGCCGGCTGTGGGTTCTGCTCCCCAAACAATAAATACCTGCTTATTAAAAAACAGGGGCCGAACGAATACTTCGTTCGGCCCCTGTTTTTTTTAGCGTCGTTGCTTAAGCAGGTCTTACCGCACTACGGTTACGCTTCCCTCGTAGGTTACCGATTGCTGATCCACAAATAAAATGGTCGCATAAAAGGTGAAGACGCCGCTCATGAGCTCGTCTTTATACTTTCCGTCCCATCCCAGGTTGGGCTCGCCCAGCGGGATGTCCTGTGTTTCAAAGATCAGGCTGCCCCAGCGATCGTAAATGCGCAGCAACTCGATCTGCACTGCCGCCGGACCGCCAAACAGGGTGAAGTGATCATTCGGATAAGGCTTGTCCGGGGCGAATACATTGGGCACATAGATCGGCCGGTCGCGGTTGACCAGGATGCGCACGGTATCGTAAGCCTCACAACCATCGTCGTCGGTGATCTTCACCACGTAGAGCTCATCATTAATCGCCGTTGCAGTAGGCTCCGGGCAATCCACGCAGTCCAGACCGAACGGAGGCATCCATTCAAACGTGACCGGCCGGCCATCCGGCAGGGTCAGGGTCTGGATCCGGACGGTGTACCCCAGGTCCAGGGTTGTATCGGCAGGTTCGGCGATCACCACCAGGGCGGGCGGCTGGTCAATGGTAGCGAAAACAGAATCCACACAACCGGCTGCATCGCGGACCTTGACCCAGTAATTTCCGGCGGGAAGGCCGGCCAGGGTGGCGGAAGCACCGTAATTAATACCATCGGCACTATATGTAAATGGCGGACGCCCGCCGATGCCTTCCACTTCGATCTGGCCTTCCGGCACGCCGTTGCACAACAGGTCGACCACCCGCAGCAGGTTGATGCCAACATCGGGTGGCTCGGAGATGAATACGGCACCGGTGATCGTACAGCCATTGCCATCGCTGACGGTTACGCTGTACTGCCCGGGTCCCAGCCCGCTGGCTTCTTCCGTGGTTTGGTTGTCGCTCCAGGTGTAGCTGTAGTTGCCAACACCACCATCCGGTATCGCAATGCCAATGCCGTCGTTGGCGCCAAAGCAGGAAATATCGATCGTATCCATTTCCAGGGTTACCGGTGGGTTATCGGTGACTTCCACAACAAAGGTTCCTTTGCAGAGTTCCGCATCCAGGCCTTCGATCGTATAGGTGCCGGCAGCATAACCACCTTGTGTATTGGTCGGGATAAATCCATTCCCCCAGTCAAACTGATAGGGGGCCGAGCCGTTCGTCACATTCAGGGTAATCACCCCGTTGGCATCGCCGGTACAGAGCGGGGGGGTGACATCCGGCGATACGGTCAGTTCGAGTTCCTTGACTTCAATATCCAGTTCGGTCTGGCAGTTATTGGCATCCTGGATAACCAGATTATACGTACCTACCGTCAGGCCGTTCAAGGTACTATTGGTGCTGAAGGGGCCGCCTTCCCAACTGAAAAGATAGGGTGGCGTGCCCATGGCGATATTATTCACAGTAATGGCGCCGTTATCTCCGCCGTTGCATTCCGGCATGGCGATCAGGGTATCCACTTCCACATCGGGATAAACGAGTACTTCCTGAATGGCAGTGACCCTGCAGCCCAGATCAGTTTCGATCTGAAGTACCACGGGGTGTTGTCCCGGCGAATTGAAGGTCACGGTGTGCGGTCCGGCACCAGTGGCGACCCCCGGATCGGTATCGGCCCCGAAACTCCAGTTCCAGCTGGTGACTGAACCCAGCGCAAAAGTGGAGGCATCTTCGATCTCGACGGGCGTGCCCAGACAAACAGCGGCCGGGTTCGTAGTGAACTGGGCTTCAGGACCCAGAAATTCACCCTCGCCGCCAAATTCAACGGAAAAACCATTGCCACTTGTCGTGAAGTTGTTGACCACCAGCGCATACGCCTCTCCGGCTACCATGTCGTATGGCGCCAGCCAGGCATTGTCACCGGCATCCGTACAACCGGCATCTTCACTGGTATCGGGATCGCCGGCCCGAAGGCCTGTCGGACCCATGCACGGACTCTGGTAGTTGTACTCCCCGGAAGCCATACACCGAACTACTTCCTTGCCCTGGCAATTTCCGGGGCCGTTGGGCAAACGGTAGAGGACAAAATCGAGGTCGTCGGCAATATTCAGAGGTGTCAGCGTAAACTCCAGGCTTCCGGAAGTGGCACAGATCCAGGTAAACCAGGTGGAATTGGACTCGTAGTTGCCCGGGGCGCCGTTGCTGAAACAAAATGCGTCGTTCAGCTCGGTTATGTCACTGCCGGCACCAGTGACACTCTGGACGACAAAAGGCGATTTGTCGCAAAGTACAGCAGCCGTAGGGCAATCTGATGTTGGGTCGACCGGTGGGTTATAGTTGTTCAGACACAACTGGAATGTACCTGTCCCGTTGTTAAAGCCCTGGACCCGGATCAGATAGGTGGAGCCAACCAGGAGTCCGCTTTCGCTGGCTTCCACAATATTGGAATTACTGGTTGAACTTCCGCATTGAACCTCGTTGAGGACTCCCCCACAGCTGCCGTAATAGATGGCTACCTGTGGGTCTTTTAGCGTACCGCCTGGTCCCTGAACGGTGGCACCGCGTACAATGACCGTGACATCGGTAAATTGCGGCACGAAGGAAAACCAGACATCGTTTCCGGCCATGCCAAAACAGTTGGCCGGTCCGTAGCCGGAGGGCGTAGCACCGACGTTCGTAAACGCATTGGCATTGCTGCAGTAATTGGTGACATCCGTGATTGGGATCGGATTAGTACAATTGTCATTTACAGGCTGAGAATAGGCCGTACCCAGGCCCAGTAAAACTCCCGCCACAAAAAGTATCTGTTTTCTCATGATGTCCAGTATGGCATAGTACAAAACAATAACTCCTCAAAAGACGCAGAAATCGGGGTTTTTGTTGGCCCGAAGCGTCGTAAATATTTCTTAAATGCCAGAAATCGCAAAAACCGGCAGCTCCCGTTCCCCGGATTTGCTTCCGAAAGGAGGGGCGAGGGCGGGTTTATTATTAAAGACGAGGCGAGGAATGGAAAACAACCAGAAAGATCATGGCCATTTTCATGGCTTCCGGAACGGAGGCATCGAGGTTGTCTTCAATAGCCCAGTCGCGGGCGTCACCTTCTGTAAGTGTATACATATAAAAGGTGCCGCGATTGGGATCGTCGACGATCCACTCATCCAGCTGGTTGTTCCAGCGGCTCCGTAGATTAAGGGAAATAGAATTGTCGGTAACGCGCCATTCCGTCAGATCATTGGCCCAGGAGGTGCGCATGGTGACGAGAGTGCCCCCCCAGCTGCGCAGTTCCCAGTGCGAGGGGTCGCTTTTCCATTTTAATTTAATGGTACCGCTTTCGTTTTCTCCAAGGGTATAATCCCATTCGGAAAAATCGTCGCGGATGTTGAGCCAGCGGAGCTTGAGTTCACCGAACAGTTCTTCTTCCGGCGGTGGCGGGTCTTCGCCTTCCTCCACGACCTGTGAAGAATCCGGCGGGGCAAACACAAACAGTTCCCACTCCACAAAAGAGTCGCTCCACCGTGTACTGATACCGGAAAGGGCTTGTGCCGATGCCGGGGCGCTGGCGAGCAACAGGAACAGGAGTGGGAACAGTCTGCTGAACATGGCTATATAAACGCTAAAAAGGCAGGTCGTCCGTATTGGCCGGCGGCGGAGTGTCATTATAATCCGGGAACGGATCGGCCGGGAATTGCTCATCGGCCGGTACGGATGACGTATTGCTGCTACTGCTGGCGGCTTCAATGCGCCAGGCATTCAGGTTGGTCAGGTATTTCCCGTTCCACTCCCGGCCGCGCAGGTCAAAGGATACTTTGACCATATCGCCTTCATTGAAATTATCCAGCATGCCGCAGCGGTCCTGTACTGCCTGAAATTTGATGAGTTGGGGGTAGTTGCCATCGGGCACTTCCAATACAAATTCCCGGGCCTGGAATGTAGCGGTTTTTTGTTCGGTTGCAAAGACTCGGTGGAGTTTGCCTTCTACTTCAAAAGCCATTTTAAATCTGGTATTTTACAGGGCCGCATATGGCGGTGCATGTCCGGCGCTGTTGTCCTGTTATATGTTGTGCCGGAAATTACCGGCGGGTTGGGTGCATAAGAGATTATTGGAGGTCTTCCCGCAGTTTGAAATAACCCTCGTAGTAACCGGGTCGGTTGGGCGAAAGTACATAATCAAACCGTTTGTTGGCAACCAAGCGCTGTTGCGGAGCATACAGAAAGATCTCCGGCAGCTCGTCGTACAGGATGGTCTGGGCCTGTATGTACAACACATTTCGGCGTGCCTCGTCCGGCTCGGTGCGGATCGCCTCGATCAGGCGGTCCATTTCCGGATTGGAGAACCCGTACCGGTTTCCGGCGCCAATGCTTTTGGAATGAAAGGTTTGGTACATTTCCAGCAATCCGGGGAACAGGGTAGCGCCGGTGATCGCCAGGTCATAATCGCCCTGGCGGGTCTTTTGAGAGATCACCCGGATATCTTCATCCACGATGTTCAGGCCGATCCCGGCGTTGCGGGCAGTGGCCTGTATGCTTTTGGCTGCCTGGCTGGAGATCTCGGAAGCCCCGGCCACCATCATGTTCAGGTTCAGTTCTACCCGCTGGCCGTCGATGGTCTTATCTGCGGTGCCGTCGCCGTTCGTGTCTGTCCAGCCGGCTGCTGCCAGCAGGTCTTCGGCTTTCTGAATATCATAGGGGTACGGCACGAGATCGCGGGCATAGAACGGTTTGGCCGGATTAGCCGGGCTTACGCAGCGCTCGGCCATGCCCTGCCAGACAGTATGGAGCAGGTAATTATAATCAATGGCGTGGGCCAGGGCCTGGCGTACTTCCTTGTCGGCCAGGCCGGGCTTTTGCATGTTCACCATCAGGCGGCCGTAGGAGTTGGCTCCAACCAACTCAAAACCGTACCGGAGACCCAGGCAGGCATCGCTTTTCAGTTCCAGGAATTTTGCCGGTGAAAGGGCCGGAACCACGTCGAGTTCACCTTTTCGGATCAGGCTCTCGGCAGGCGCTTCGTCTTTAACGAACCGGTAGATGATCTTGTCGGGCCAGGCTGCCAGGTAAGGATTGTCGTCCACCAGTGCATCGCCCCACCAATTGGCTTTTTTTACAAATACAACACCCTGGTCTACATCGAAACTTTCCACCTGGTAAGGGCCGCTGCCGGAAATAGCCGTTTTATCATTGGCAAAACGCGCGGACTGAAAATCATCCGCCCAGGCTGCCAGTGCCGGATTGGCCTTTACCAGCTGCTGGGCCTTGATTGGGTCGCGCAGGTCAGCCAGCGGAAC
The DNA here is from genome assembly GCA_006226345.1 of Bacteroidota bacterium. Classification (GTDB taxonomy): domain Bacteria; phylum Bacteroidota; class Bacteroidia; order Chitinophagales; family Saprospiraceae; genus M3007. The sequence goes on from SBHD01000355.1 coordinate 11,199, forward strand.
GTTGGAAAGCACGCCGTCCGGATCATACCGGTATGCCGGGTATATCGGGAACTGGCAAAGTGTCTCCAGTGCCAGGATATAATATTCAGTAAAATATGCCGTGAATTTTTTCGGGTTGTTCGGGTCGGCCTCTACGGTCTTCAGGTATTCGAAATAGCCCAGCCATTCACCCAGCGGCAGACTGGGGTGGTGGATGATCTTGAGCGAGAACAGAAAGTCATTGGCCGTCACCGGCGAACCGTCGTCCCATTTTGCTTCGTCATAGATCTCGAAATCATAGGCCAGGAGTCCCTGATACGGGCCTTCCGCCATCGTATACACCTCAGGTATCTTTTTGATCAGAATGGGCACCATTTCCAGCGTTTTCGGCTCTACATTGGCGAGTGTCTGGAAAATATTGGCGGCCGCGTAACGGTTATAGCCGGGGCCGGGCAGGATGGGGTTCAGGGATGTTGCCGCGGCTTCCATGCGTACGGTAACGGTATTTTCTTTCCGGAATTCTACTTTTCCGCAGGCGGATTCCGCATCGGAACCACAGGCGGCCTGGAAAAGCAACAGGGTCATTGCTGCCAGCAGGAGAAGGAGTGTTTGTTTGTTTTGTATTTTCATAATGCTTGAATTGTATTGCGCGGTTGTTCCTGGAATGGCGTTTCAGCTGAACGAACTGTAAAAGTACGGGCTATGTCGGGATTTTTCTCCCGAAGCTGTGGCCCGGCTATAAAAAACGGTCCTTCCATTCCGGCCGGGGCAGCCAGCACTCATCCTGCCGGCCAAACCAGCGGTAGCGGTTGCGGGCGACCCAGTCATATACGGCATCCCGGACCGGACGAGGGATCAGGCGCAGTACTGCAAGGGGCGACCAGGGCCAGCCCAGGCGACGCAATACTTCCAGTGCCGCATCCGAGCGGGTGAACAGCCGGTCGTCTGCGATCAGGACCACTGAATTGAAAACCTGTGGATCAAGACCGTACTGCCGGAGCAAATGTTGCCCGGCTTCAGATTGTAGTGCGGTATACCGGAATACCCCGCGCCGGTCGCGTTTCAAAATCCACTGGACGGAACCGTTACAGAGGTTGCAAACTCCGTCGAAAAGCAGGACCGGCCCGGATGAATGTGTTGCAGAAGATGTCATGTTATCGCTGGACAATGGAAAAGTGTACTTGTTCAACTCTGCGTGTGTGTTTAACAAGTAATTGCCCAAAGATGTTACGGTTTGCCTGTATTCTGGGAATTTGTGCGCCGGAACGGACGAAACGGGTGCAATGTTCGTTTTGAACCATAAGGCTGGACCACTCTATTGCCGGATCGGCTACTTTTGCATTTCAATTTCATCATGATGCCAATCACCGCACTTACTATGGGACCATTTATCCGTGCTGCTGCCTGCCTGATCTTCCTGGCCATCCTGGTTGCACCCGCCCGGGCACAGGTTAATCCTGCTATTCAGGACACCTCCAGCAAGATCCGGGTGGAGTCCTCGGTGACCGGCGAATACTTCCTGCGGGGCGATCATTATGTACAGCGCCTGACTGACAATGTGCGCCTGCGGCAGGATAGTACGCTGGTTTATTGTGATGTGGCCGTGATCGATCTGAACGACGCTGTCCTGACCGGAAATGTGATCGTTGAACAAGGTGATTCGGTTAAGATATTCGCCGACTCGGCCAAGTATTACGGCGATATCCGGGAATGCGAGTTATTTGGCAAGGTGGTGCTGGTAAATGGCCGGCAGGAGCTCTACACCAGCCACCTGCAGTATGATCTGGCCAATAAAATAGCGACTTACCACAGCGGGGCGACCATTACCAACGGAAAGAGCCAGCTGACCAGTACACATGGCTATTATTATGTAAATGAAAACCAGGTGTACTTCAAGGGCGAAGTGCTGACCACCGACCCGGATTTCACCATGCGTACCGATACGATGTCGTACAACACGGAAACACAAATGGTGCAGTTCCTGGCACCTACCCTGATCAGCCAGCGCGAAAGCCGGATCTATTGCGAGGGCGGATTTTACGATATCGAGAACAATGTGGCCGAGTTTGACACCAATCCACAGTATGAGCGCGACGGCCAGCGGGGGCGCGCCCGGAAAATGCGGTATATCGGCTCAAAAAACGAATATACGCTGGAAGGCGAGGCTTATATCGAGGAACCGGCCGCCCAACGCGAGGTGCATGCCGAACTGATCCGCTATAATACCGAAACCGAAAAAGCAGTATTTATCGGTAATGTGGACTACCGCGACAGTACCCAGGCGATCACGGGGCATGAAGTGCGATACGACAGCCGGGAAAAGCGCTATCAGCTCACCGGCCGCGGCCGGGTGAGCGATCCGCCGAATATCATTGAGGCAGACTCGATCGACTTTAATAACGAATTGGGTAGCGGACTGGCCTTGGGTAATGTGATTTGGCAGGATACCGCCAGCGACTACACCTTAATGGCCTACCGGATGGACTACAATAAACAATCCGAGTATCTGATCGCGTTCGGGGCCTTTGGTACTGACGGTTTCGCCGGCCGGCCACTGATGAAATCGGTGTTGGAAAACGACACCCTCTACATGAGTGCTGATACGCTAACCTCCTATAAACCCGATACTTCCAGTGATGCCCGGTTATTGCTGGCCTACCGGGATGTACGGATATTCAAAAGTGATCTGCAGGGTTCCTGTGATTCCCTTGCCTTCAGCGGGCAGGACAGCATATTCCGCTTTTTCAAACTGACCAACCTGCCGGTGATCTGGTCTGACACCTCACAGTTCTCAGCAGATACGATCCGGATGTCGATGCGGGATAAAAAGGTGGATCGTATATGGCTGCGGCAGAATGCCCTGGTTATCAATTCCGAGGATGAGCAGATGTTCAACCAGATAAAAGGGCGCAACAACACTGTTTTTTTTGAAGAAAACGAGGCCAGGGAAATGCTGGTGGAAGGCAATGCCCAGGCAATCTACTATGCCCTCGACGACAAAAAGGCTTATATCGGCGTGAACGAAACCGAGTGTTCCGAAATGCGGTTGTATTTTGGCAATAACCAGGTGGAAGGCATCAAATTCTACACCGAGCCGAAGGGCAAATTCATTCCCATGAAAGACGCCGGCAACCGGGAGACCAAAAAGCTCGACGGGTTCTTCTGGGAGACAGATCGGCGGCCGCGGTCGGTAGAAGCGTTGCTGCGGAAGTGAGGCTTGCCTTTCCTGAAACGCGTCTCCAACATATCAATATCAACCCGGTCGCCAGGCAACAGGTGTATCACCCTATCGAACAAGGCTTTAAAGTCGGGTACCTTGTTTGACACCTGACAGGTTCGGCTTAGGGCAAATACGCAGGCCGGACCAAAATATTCCACCCCGGCTTTCTACAACACATAAAAAACAATCCTAATTTGCTTTTCACAGATCGCCAAAAAAGCCGGACCTTTACAGGCCCCGTAACAGCCATGCTTTACTTAACCAACCCATTTACTACGATTATCCAAAATCGATTACCTATGAAAAAAATCCTGCTTTGGGTTTTATTTGCAGCCTTTGCCCTGAATCAGGCTGCTGCACAAAGTGCAAAAATCACCCCTCCGGCAAAAGGGCCGGTGCCCCCTGCTGAAAAACTGAAACTACACCCCTGGCCGGGCAAGTCGGAGGTTCCTGCTGCCAGCAACCCGTTTGGCCTTTCGGGGATGCAATACCAACCAGTGAAACCGTTGGTGGCTGTACAGGCTACAGAAACGGAGATCAGAACCGTTCGCGGTGAAAATGGCCTGCCGATCTTATTGGAAGGTAAAACCAGCGCATCCGGCAGTGCCGATTCGGAAAAGCCGATGGGCGAACGCGCGCTGGAATACCTCGGCAGCCTGGCCCCGGCCGGCCTGAAACATGCCGCTCAGGAATTTACAGTCCGTAGTATCCATACCGATAAACAAGGCAATGCCCACGTCCGCCTGGATCAGGTCTGGCAGGGTGTGCCGGTTTATGGTGGCGAATTGATCGCCCATACCGAGAACGGTATCTTTATACGGGCCAACGGCCGCTACTACCCTACGCCCGGTCTGGCGTCGGTTACGCCGGCACTGTCCGATGTCGATGCCCGGCAGCGTGTGGAGAAGCAACTGACGCCGGGGACGGTCAAGACCAGTTGGTCCAACGCCGAACGCCAACTGGTGGGCGGTCAGGAATTCCAGGCCGAACTGGTGATCTACCACCCCGGGCGAAAGATCGACGCAGAGCGCCTGGCCTGGCATGTCACCCTCTATCCCAACCTGTTGCGCCGGATGGTGTTTTTTGTAGATGCACAAACCGGCGAAATCCTGTACCAATACGATCATACCTGTGCGATCAACGGCGGCCGCTGTGTGAGCGGACAGCACCATGCAACAGCATCTGCAGTGCCGGATTTACCCGAAATGCCGGCAGAATTTGCTCCTCCTCCTTCCGGAGGGCCGGTAGTGGCTACCGGTGTGGACCTGAATAACCAGTCCCGTAGCTTTGGTGCCTGGATGGAGGGTAGCGTGATCTACCTGGAAGATGCCGGCCAGACGATGTTTAACGCCGGCGCTTCCAATATGCCAGGTGATCCGGTCGGGGCGATCATATCGCTGGATGCCAAAAATACCTCACCGGAAATACCCTCCACATTTGACTACAGCCTGGTTACCTCCGGCTCTACCACTTTCAACAACAAGAACGCTGTGAGCACACACTGGAACGCTATCCAGAGCTACAGTTATTTTGAAACAACCCATAGCCGCAACTCCATCGACGGAGTAGGCGGAAATATCCTGTCCCTGTTCAATGTGAGTGAAGCTGATGGCACCTCCATGGAAAATGCCTTCTGGAATGGCGCCGCAATGTGGTATGGCAATGGTGGTGCGTCCTTTACAGAGCTGGCCGGCGGCCTGGATGTAGGTGGTCATGAAATGACCCACGGTGTGATTGAAAAAACAGCCAACCTGGAATACCTGGACGAAAGCGGTGCCCTCAATGAATCCTTTGCCGATATTTTCGCTGTATGTATCGACCGCGACGACTGGAAGATCGGTGAGGATGTTGTGAAGCCGGGCTCTACGACCAACAACTGCCTGCGTGACCTCCAATTCCCGAACAACGGCACGCCTGCACAGCCCAAGCATGTGAACGAGCAGTATGTCGGCCCGCTGGACAATGGCGGTGTACACATCAACTCGGGTATTACCAACCGTGCTTTCTACCTGTTTGCCTCCAATGCCGCAGTGGGCCTGGAAAAAGCAGAAAAGGTGTATTACAAGGCTTTGGAGGACTACCTGGTGCGCTCCAGTCAGTTTGTGGATTGCCGGATCGCCGTCATTCAGGCTGCCAACGACCTCTATGGCAGTACGGTGGCCAATGCCGCTGCCGATGCATTCACCACGGTGGGTATTGTCGGCAATCAGGGCGGCAACTACCTGGGTGAACTGGTGGTCAATCCGGGTACGGACTTTGTAGTCTGCAATACCAATGACGGACAGAGCCTGGACCTGGCACTGGGGAACGGTACGATACTGGGGACCTTGTATGATCAAGGTGTTGCCAGCCGGCCGAGCGTGTCAGACAATGGCATGCAAATCGTTTTTGTCAGCACGGTAGGGCATATTATCGGTGTCGACCTTGCTTATAACGGTAATGATATCACCTATCAGGCATACGAGCTGAGCTTCTTCCCCGAATGGCGCAGTGCGGCTATTTCCAAAGACGGCCGGTTTGTCGCTGCCCTGACCACCGTGGAAGACAACCGCATTTACGTATTTGATCTGGCTGATCCCCTGGGGGCATCCGAAACCTTCTTCCTGTACAACCCGACATACTCGCAAACGCCACAGATAACTGGCGAGGTGCGGTTTGCAGACGTGCTGGAATTCGACTATTCCGGCGAATATGTGATCTATGATGCGTACAATGAACTGTCCAACTCACAGGGTGAAGACCTGAGTTATTGGGATATCGGCTTCTTAAAGTTCTGGGAAAATAATGCCTTCCTGGATGGGGGGCAGGCGCCGGTCTCCAAACTCTTCACCGGTATACCGGAACGCTCCAGTATCGGTAACCCTACCCTGTCCAAGAATGCACCGTATGTACTGGCTTTTGATTTTTATGATGGCCTGGCCAACCAGTATGATATTTATGGCGTGAATTTCGAAACAGGCGACTATGATATTCTGGTCGGAAATAACGGAGAGTGGGCCTGGCCCAACTACACCCGTCTGGACGACCAGATCATGTTCCAGCGTGAGTTTGGCAACGGCCGTAATCTTTTCCTGCGCGATGTTCTGCCCAACCGGATCACCGGTGACGGCAATGAATCGCTGTTTATCCAAAATCGCGACTGGGGCGCCTGGTTTGCCAATGGTAACCGCAGCCTGATGGTGGATACTGATGAGCCGACTGCCGCACCGCTGCAGCTGCAGGTTGCGCCAAACCCGGCAACTGACCGGGTTCGGCTGACCTTTACCACTCCGCAGTCCGGTCCGGTACAGGTGATGGCCGCCGATCTGCTGGGACGCACCGTGCTGACACGGCAGTGGGATCTGCCGCAGGGGGAGAACCAGGTAGAGTTGGATCTCAGCCAACTGCCTGCCGGTACCTATGCCCTGCGCCTGCTGGCCGGCGGAACCGGTACAACGCTAAAGGTGGTGAAGCGGTAAATTTGAACTTTTTTAACCCGGTTTACAGGAAGCGGGGAGCGATGTAATTCGCTCCCCGCTTTTCTTTTTATGGCACCTCACGGGTCGACGTGTTGGCACTGTTGGATACTGCCGGCATGCTTATTTACCGCGCGTTTTTTTCTAATATGATCAAAATTTCAGGGAAAACCCCCTTAAATCCCCGAGCACACCCTGTTAATTTTGGCAAAACACCTTCCGAACCAGGTTTTGCAGAACAAACACAACATAACATGAAAAACAACACACGCTTATTTACACTCCTGACTCTTTTGGCCTTTCTGCCCTTGGTCATGCAGGCGCAGAACTGTCAGACGCCGATCTCTGCCACATTAGGTACTGCGGTGTGTGACGATAACGGCACTCCGCTGGATTCACTGGACGACACCTACACTTATACGTTAAATGTCTCCGGTGATAGTACTACCTGGTCGGTGGAACCAGACTCATTACTTTACCTGTATGATTCCACCTATACCTTCGGCCCCTTGGCGATTAGTGGCGGGGCCATGACAGTAGTGGTGATCAATACGTCCGATTCGCTATGCACCGACACGGTCATGGTGGTGCCACCGTCGCCCTGCTCAGTGCCGCCGCCTATGTGCCAGGCCCCCATCAGCGCATCGGTTGACTCCATTGCGTGTGACGACAACGGTACGCCGCTGGATTCCCTGGATGATACCTATACTTTTTTCCTGACTGTTACGGGCGACTCCACCAGCTGGAGTATCCTGGGGGATTCGGTCACCTTCCCCTATGATACGGCCGTATTATCCGGGCCGCATCCTATCAGCGGCGGTGTGTTGGATGTAATAGTGGTCAATACCAGCGATTCGGTGTGCATGGATACCGTTATGGTGACGCCACCTGCGCCCTGCTCGGTACCGCCGGTGTGTCAAACGCCGATCACCGCCATATTCGCGGATGTCTCCTGTGATGATAACGGTACGCCACTGGATTCCCTGGATGATACATTTTCCTTTATGTTGATGGTGATGGGTGGTGACAGCACCTGGGGCCTGGCCGGCGATTCGATCCAGTATCCCTATGATTCGGTTGCTACAATTGGGAATTACCTGATCACCAACGGCCCGGTTACGGTGGTGGCGGTAGACAATACCGACGGATTGTGTACGGATACGGTGACGGTAATGCCGCCTGCGCCCTGTTCGGTGCCGCTGACAGCCTGTGATGTGAAAGAGATCGGTTGTATGCGCTACGAATTACTGTCGATCACACATGACTCTTCCAATCACAGGACGTATACCTTCCAGGTGATCAACAACTGCCCGAATAAAATGATCTATACAGCCTTCCAGGTGCCGGACGGTACGGTAGCCGAGGCACCGGACGACAATACGGTCTACACGGCACCTTCCGGGCGGGAGTACCTGGTCCGCAGCCCGAATTTCACGCCGATCTATTCGGTCCGGTTTAAATCAACGGCCGACAGCATTGCCGACGGCCAATCCGATATTTTTGAATACACCTTGCAGCCACAGTCCGCCCCGGACTACATTCTTGCAGTAACGCGGGTGGCGCCCAAGATCTTTTACCAGGCACACCTGAATACGTTTGGGTGCAAGGACTCGCTGACGCAAATGGTGATCATTCCTACGGCACCAAATGATCCGGGCCCGAAAGCCGATCCGAATGTGGACCCGAACGGCCAGATCAGTACCGTGCCTGGCGGTACCTTTACTGTATATCCCAACCCGACTACCGGACCTGTAATGGTGGATATTCAGGGCTGGAAAGGGCAGACCCTGCAACTACAGTTGCTCAACCTGCAGGGGTCGGTGTTAAAAACGGTTTCGCTGCAGGCTTCTACGCAGGCGCAAACCTTTGACCTGCCAACGGGCCTGGATGCCGGCGTATATTACCTGAAACTGATCCCGGCAACTGGCGCTCCGGTAATACAGCAGCTGGTGATCCAGTGGTAGATTAAGGGGGAATCCGTACCTTTGCTCCGGCTGCGATGCAGCTTATTATGGTGTAAATCAGTTTGCATCTTTCACCACGGCAGCTCAGTATTTTCTGCGCTGCCGTGGTGCATTTTTCAGGATAGAGTAATCGCAACTGTCCGGAACCCCGGCCGTAAAGACGATCATTTTGACAACATCGCCGAAAAAGGAAAAGAAACCATTCCGGTTGCCAGGTATCAACAAGATCCTGCGCCGGCTCATACCGTTGGTCTGTATTGGTGTGGTGATCAACCTGGGATTCTCCTGGTATACCACAGACCGGGGTAAACTGCTGGACTGGTCTGAATTCTCTGGGGTGTATCTGCTTGTGGCAGCCGGGTTGTCCATGCTGCCTTGGTTTTGGCATGCACTCCGGATCGCGATCTGGTCGCGGTTTTTTGGCGTGAAAATAGCACCGCTCAACCTGCTGCGGATCGTTGTGGCTACCGATGTGGGCGGCGTGGTAGCTCCGGTAGTAGTGGGCGGTACGCCGTTTAAAATGGGGATGCTGGTCCAGGAGGGGTACCAGCCCGGCCGGGCGGCAACCCTGACGTTGCTGGGCCAGTTTGAAGAGGCGGTCTTTTTCCTCAGCTTTATGCCGGTTTCGCTTATCCTGATCCGGCCCTGGGAAAACCCGCTGTGGCGCCGGGTTGGGGTGTTTATTCAGGAGCACGGTTTGTGGTTGTTGTTGGGTGCAGGGCTGTTGTTTGGCCTGGTATATTTTCTGCGCCGGGCACCGTTTTCCCGGAAGTTCTTCCGGGGGCATATTAACCGCTCGGAACACCTGCAGATGCTGGTGGCGGATTTCCGGCATGCGTTCCGACTGGTATATCACAAGGGGCGGAAGCCTTTTCTGCTCAGTATGCTGGCCATAACCGGTCAATGGCTGACCCGGTTTGCCATCCTGATCACCATCCTGTTGGCGCTCGGACTGGATGTCGACTATTTCCGGATTTTTTTCCTGCAATGGATGGTTTTCGTAGCCATGTTGTTCGTGCCCACACCTGGTGGCACCGGTGCTGCAGAAGCAGCCTTTTTGCTGGTATTCAGTGCGCTTATTCCCCGCGCGGCAATCGGCCCGGCCATGGCCGGCTGGCGCCTGATGACTTACTATTTCATGCTGATAGTCGGTGTGGTGATCCTGTTCGGTACCGAAAAGCGCGGTGCGGCAAAACGGCAGCTCCAGATGGAAATGAAATAACCGGCTACAGCATCAGGATCCCCGCTTTTTTTGGTATACCGTGATGCGGTTGTCAAAGACCCGAACCGGCACGCAGGTGGAGTCGATGTATGCCTGGACCAACGGGTTGATCTGTTCTTCCAGTACCAGATAGTCCGGCTGCAGCGCGAGCATTTTTGCTTTTTCTGCGGATACGTCCATACCCACGGCAGCTATATGCTCTTCTTTCGTCATCAGGGTAGGGTGAATGTACTTTTCCGGCGGGCTTTTCCGGGTCATCAGATAGAGAATATTACTGTGGTTGCAGTACAGGATATCGTCGGGCTGCATATGCTCCAGGAGGTATGCTGCTACGGCTTTACGCGTGTCGGGCTTCTGTACAAAAGAGCGGTACTGCAGAAAAAGAATCCAGCCGGTCAGCCCGATCGCCAGCACCGGAAGTGCTGTTTTCCGGTACTTCCGGGCAGTGTTTGCCCAGGAAGTTCCGGATCCCGGGAAGCCGGCCAGGACAAAGGCCAGTGGCACCAGGAGTTGAAAGTAATAATGCAGGAAAAATTTTCCGGGCAGGATCACGATCACCCAGACCAGGCCGGTCCACAGCAGGCCAAACGCGGCCAAACTACGATCCCTCCCCTTCCAAAGCGTATTGTAGAACGGCAGCACAAAGGGCAGGAAAACGAGCTGGAACCCGGCAAAAAAGTTGAGCGCTTTAATCGGATCAAAGGAATTGGCATATTGCCCCGGTAACACAAAGGTGGTATGCCAAAAGGCTTCAAAGGGGCCACAGTAATAATACCAGGAAAAGAGTGCTGCAAATGGTGCGACGAACCCCAGCCCCAGGGCTACCTTGAGCTCCAACATCCGGCCTAGTCCATACTCCTTGTCACTCCGGCGCAGTAGGAGGAGGTAAAAAAGCCAGAAGGCCATCAGGTCGAACAGCACAAAGTATTTGATGATGAAGCCGAGTCCGAGCGCAAGACCGGCCATCAGGAAATTACGGGTATTCGGTTTGCCCAGGAAAAAGAACAGGCCCAGGGCTGTGAACAGGTTGAAAAATAACTCCGTATTAGCCGAAAACGTCCACTTGTGCATCGAGCACATGACCGGGTATACCACTCCGGCGACCAGCGCCGCTGCCGGCGGATGCCCCCACCGTCGGGCTGCTGCGAACAACAGGTAGGCGGTCAGGCCAATGGCCAGGGCGGCCGAGAACCGGATCGCCAACACTGAACTGCCCAGGGTTTTCAGAATGCCGGCGTAGATCAAAAAGATCCCGACCGGCTTGGTATCCCATACATCGGTGTAATAGGTTTTGCCGCGGAGGAGCTCCTGTGCGATGACCGCGTAGGTCGATTCGTCGTGATCGATCACACTAAAAGAAAAGGAAAGGGCGCGCAGGCCAACGGCCAACAACAGAAAAAACAGGAGCCATAACCAGTTGGGTAGTTTGTTCGGATCGATCATACAAAGCGGATTATTGGTTGATCCACAGGTTGGCGTTTTTCCGGTTTTGATAATCGACCAAATTGGAAGGGTAGTTAAACCAGTCGACTTGGCGGACGATCTTCCCGGACTCGTTAAAGGTCAGCAATGTAGTAAAGTACATGGCTTCAAAATAGTGTTCGCCCCAGCGAAATGGAGTGAAATAGCCCTTGGCTACCGATTGCTTTCCGTCAACAAAGAGCATTTCCAGCACCAGTACCTGGTCTTGTGTCTTGGAGAAATTGGGATTGTTCCAATCGAAAAAATCGATCAGGTCAGCCTTTCCTTCTACCCGCACGCCGGTGATGATGTCTTCCAGGATGACAGTGTCGGCATAGAAATTTATGAAGGCGTCAAAGCCGGACACCATATGAACAATGAAATTCTGCGTAAGCTTTTTGCCACAAAAGGCGCATGGGAATTCGTCGAACTGACCCA
>SBHD01000115.1 GCA_006226345.1 Bacteroidota bacterium
GTCGCGTACGCGACTTGCCTCCGGTTGTTTCCGGGTCAGTTGAAGATCCGGAATACACAGCAGTACCGGTTTAGTTTTTCAACTTCACTTTCGTTCCCACCGATTGTTTGGAGACAGACTCATCAAACGGTTTCAGCGTAATAGTCAGCGTATGGCCGTCATTGGATACCTCCGACAGTTCGTTGCTTGACTTTTTCACCCGGCGGTCCGGGAAGTTATAGATCTGTTTGTAGCTCATATCGCTGAAAAAGGTCTTCACCATTTCCATACTGCCTTCCTCATCTTCCGCTTCACCTTCTGCCATGGCTTTCTTGATCTCTTCACCAAGGTCACCGGTAGACAAACGTTCGAAATTCTTGCCACTGAACTTAAAGACTTCATCGACCTTGCTTTCGTACTTTTCCTTGTTGATGATACGCATGGCTTTATTCAGCGCATTGATATCGGCAAAATCAAAGGAGTAGCCAAATTTAAACAGAGAGGTATCATTGATCTCCTGGATATTTGTAATACCACTTATACCTTCCAGCGACTGGGCTACTGCACTCAGTTGTGTGCCCATTTCACCCATGCCGGAGTCAGCTTCGGCTTCGGCGCCATCCGCTGCATCCGTGCTGTCAGAGGCCATACCTTGGAACATATCCATCATGCTCTTCATTTCGCTCATGTCGAGCGTCATAGTATAAGAGCCGGATCCGTTACTTTTAACCGTCAGTTCTTCCACAATATGCAGACAGCCGGAAAGTGTCAGGGCTGTTACTGCCAGAAAGGATAAATAAAAGTGTTTTGCGTTTTTCATCGAATACATGATAAATAATTTACACAAGAGAGGTTCGGGCGCGTTCGTTTCTGCAGCATGTTCCCGCTACCTTTTCCCAGGGCTGCCGGACGCCGAAGCATAGCCAGCCCCCGGATCGGATTTTCCGGGAAGTTTGCCAACAGAAGTGATTAACGCGCTTCAATAACAAAGTTGGCAGAAACTGAGGTACCGTCTTTTTGTAATTCCAGGCTGTAAGTACCAGGATGCAGGTAATATTTTCCGGTGTCGGCCTTGTTCAACAACACCGGATCTTTGGAGTCTTTTTGTGCATCCTGGAGTTCTTTCTGGTATTTTTTCAGGTTTAGTTCTGCAAAATCAAGGGCAAAGTTAAAGGAGTTCAACCCTTTAACGCAATCCACCGTCCCATTATTCAGTACGAGCCCGGATTTTGTCTTCACGGTCCAGTTGGCCGGGCCTCCATCGAGCGCATAAAATACGACAGGCAGTTCCGGATCCTTTAGTTCCTGCCAGGGTTGTTTCTTTCCCCAGTTCCGGGAATAAGTCCGTTGCGGAAGGTCAAAAAGATGTATGGCCGATGCCAGGACCTCTTCTGTCAGGCCCTGTACCGGGGCGATATTAACCTTATAAATAGAACGCCCATGTGTGCCGATCAGCAGGTCGTGCTCCCGTTGCTGGACCACCAGGTCGTGTACCGGTACCGACGGAAAATCAGGACACAGAGCTTCGAACGTTTGCCCACGGTCCAGCGAAACATACACGCCCAGATCAGTACCTACGTACAGGATATCCTGATTTTCGGGGTCTTCCCGTACCACATTCACTGGTGCGGCTGGCAGGTCAAGGCCAATGCGGACCCATTCAGCACCATAGTTGTCAGACATGTACAGGTAAGCTGTAAAATCGTCCCAGCGGTATCCGTTCAGGCTGGCAAATACACGGCTTTTTTCATGAGCTGATGCTGTTACGCGGGAAACCCAGAGGTTTTGCGGCAGGGAATCGGAGATGCGGCTCCAGGTATCGCCGCCGTCCCGGGTTACATGGATCAGTCCGTCGTCCGAACCGGCATATAACAAGCCTAGTTTCAGCGGACTTTCGTGGATGGTCGAAAGCGTGCCGTAAGGCACATTTCCCGGTTTTCCACCCAGGGTCAGATCACCGGATATCGCTTCCCAGTCATCCCCCTGGTTATAGGAGCGGTATACTTTATGTGCGCCCATGTACAGGATGTCCTGCTGATGCGTACTGAGATGTATGGGGGTCTGCCAGTTAAAGCGGGGCGGGCGTTCGCCCAGGTCGTGTTTGGGGGTGATCGCCTTACGACGGCCGGATTTTTGATCGATCCGGAAGTAAAAACCGAACTGATACCCGGTGTACACGGTGTTGTTGTCCCGGAGGTCGACCGCAACCTGCATGCCATCACCACCCAGCAGCGATTCGTAAGGATATTTCCCTACAGATTGCCAGCTGGAGGAAGCCCGGTAGGTATTCGGCCCTGCCCATACCCCGTTATCCTGGGCGCCGCCGTATACATTATAGCGGCGGGCATTGTCTACAGCAATGGCATAGAACTGACCGACCGGCGGCTGGTTGCACTTCACCCAGGAAGTACCATCATCCCAGGAAATGTTCAGGCCACCATCGTTCCCGTTGACCAGGTGACCGGGTCGATCCGGGTTTACCCAAAGGGCATGGTGGTCTACATGCACATTATCGCCATTAATACTTTTCCAGGACTTTCCGCCGTCTTCACTGGAGATGATCAAAAAGCCCAGCAGGTATACCTTATCCGGGTTATCCGGTACACACCGGATATTGGAAAAGTAGTATCCATAGGTAAAGTTGATCCGTTCCAGGGGTTCTGCATGGGTGCGTTTCCAGGTCTGCCCGCCGTCATCGCTGCGGTATACCTCCGCACCGATGTAGTCTACATCAAAAAGCAGGGCATTGGCATTTTCGAGGTATTCCACCAGCGTTTGTGGTGTGATCTCGCCTTTTTCGACGAGGCGCTTCACCTTCCGACCCGTATATTTTTCCGGAAAGTCATTTCGTTTTAAAAATGTATTGAGCTGTTCCTCCGGAATTTTCTGGAAGGCGGCTGGCGACATGTCCCGTAACTGGTCTTTGGTAAGTACATCCGGTTCCGGCTCATCTTTTTTGGGCTTGGGGTTTTGATTGTCTACACTGGCATAAAGCACGGTTTTCCCATTTTGCTGGCCGGCGCACAAACCAATACGGCCAACATTATCGCCAGTCGGAAAGCCGCTTTCCGGAGTACTGACCCGTCCCCAGGTAGCCCCGCCATCCGTACTTTTCCAGATCCCGGATCCGGCTCCCGCACCTTTGAAATTCCAGGCCTGGCGTTCCCGCTCCCAGGTTGCGGCGTACAGGGTATTCGGTGTCGTCGGGTCGATACAGACATCGATAGCCCCCGATTTGTCATCCACGAACAGGGTTCGCTTCCAACTCCGGCCTCCGTCTGTACTCCGGTATACGCCGCGTTCTTCATTGGGTGAATACAGGTGTCCGAGTACGGCCACCCAGATCACCTCCGGATCCGTCGGATGCAACAGGATACGGCCAATATGGTGACTTTCCGGCAGCCCCCGCCACTCCCAGGTTTTTCCGCCGTCGGCACTGCGGTAAATACCGGTGCCGGCATAGGAGGACCGGCTGCTATTGGATTCCCCGGTACCAACCCAGATCACACCACGTTGCCAGTCAACGGCAATGTCGCCGATAGTCATGGTCGCTTCCTGGTCGAACACCGGCTCGAAAGTAGTGCCGTTATTGGCACTGTACCACACCCCACCGGAGGCATATGCGACGTACATTTTGGTCGGGTCGACAGGGCTGACCTCTACGTCTGAAACACGGCCGGAAAAAACGGCCGGGCCGATGTTCTCCGGGTCCAGGCTGCCCAAAAGGGTGCTTTTTTCCAGGCCGACATGTTGGTCAAACGCCTGAATACGCCGTTCGGCTACCGTCGGTTCCTGAGCCGCCAATGGCAGGACGGCCAATAAAATGAATACCAACAAGGAAATGCTGATCCTGGTCTGGCTGGGATAAAATGAGCAGGTTGGGCTTGACGAATACATAAGTGATTTTTTTCCGGAACGTAAAGTTAAAGGAGTGGCTAAAAGGCCGTTTAAGTTCGACTCCTGAAATTGGTTATTGGAAGTTTTGGGCTGATTGAGTTGTCAAAATCGGAGTTTATCCTGAGATAAAAGAAGATTTTGCCAACAATGATCAGATCAAAAAGGGGAATGACAAGACCAGGAAGTTAGATTCAAACAGCCTCCAAGATACAAACAGGATTGGGTCAGCGGGCACGGCAAATTGCCAACCAATAATATTCCAGTTGCAGGACCTCTGTTGAAGCGCCACAATTCTCCAGAATATTTTTCAGGGACACGGCTGAAGGGAAGTTTTTCAGCACCAGATGCTTCGATCCATCCTCCAGATGCCGCAATTGGTAGCTGTTTCCATCCGCATCTGTTTCGTGTATTGGTGTACTGCTGTCCGGTACAAACCGGTTATCCAGGAAGGCAACTGTCCCGCCCGACCGGATCCGTTCCAAACACCGCTCCAGAAATTCATCCAGCTGAGCGTTTGGTATATGTGACCACAGGAATCCGGAAAACAGTCCGTCAAACTGCGCCTGGTGGGACGGTTGAAATGCATCCTCCTGCAAAAAGGAAACGGCCGCCGTTCCATAGTCCTTGGCACGGGCAACCTCCAGCATTGATGCACTCAGATCGGTAGCCAGTATCCGGGAAGTGGTCTGAGACAGCCGTTGGGTCCACCACCCGGTACCACAGGCAATTTCCAGCACCGATTGTCCCCGGAACAGGTCCTGCAGGATACCTGTCAGGCGTTGCAGGTCGCGCTGCCGTTCCGGTTTGGTATATATGCGTTCGTATTCTTTGGCTCGGGCAGAGTAGTAAGTTATGATGTCTTTGTTCATATAGGTATTACATATTCTGAATCGCTTATGCTGTTATGTTCGTCAGAGTGGTTTGCCAATCCCCTTACCGGTGCAGCCATGGCAAGCCGGCTGGCTGCTGATGCACAAAAGGGGCCTGATTGTTCATCATTTATCTGTAGCGTTTTTCCGCCATTCCAGGCCGAGTTGGATCACCTCCCTGATGCTGGCATACACTTCGGGACCTGATGCCAGCCAGATATCCGGATCAACCCATTGGATCTCTTCGATGTCTTCCTCCGTCTGCGGGATAACGGCCGTATCCGGTGTCTGCATGGCAAACCACCAGGTGCGCTTCAGGATACGTTCGCCCTTTTGCCGGTAAGTATGCCAGGTATGGGTCAGGAAAGGACCGATCTCCAGATTCTGAAGTCCAGTTTCTTCCTGTACTTCGCGGATGGCCGCGGCTTCCGGGGTTTCGCCCGGATCGATCTTGCCTTTCGGCATATCCCAGCTACCCCTGCGGTAAAAAACCAGCAGTTGACCATTTTCATTCAGTACAAAACCGCCCGCCGCCTCCAATTGATGAAAACACGAGCAGAAATCGGCCCACAGCTGCTCCGGTTTCTCCGCATACAAGGCAACCAGCCGCACCCGGTCATTTTTATCCAGCAAATCCAGGTATTGTTTGATCTGTTTGCGTTTCCCCAGATAGGGCGCGATATACTGATCCTGAGCAGGCATAAAGCCTAATTCGCCTACACTTTCAGGCGAACCCATAAAAACCGGGACTCCGTTAATATAGACTTTGTACATTTGCTCCGGGCGCATGGACTGTTTTGGAGGTCAAAAGAACGAGCTTCCCGGTTAGTGACCAAAAAATCAGGGCGAAATGTCGGCAATGATTTAAAGGATAGGTCTGCAGGGGTATGGGCAATACTATTTGGCCCCCCCCTGATACTGCCTGAACATCAGCCAATAGAAACCCTGGCAATATTGGAGCGCCCTGCTTTAATCCGAAATTTCAAACAGTATCCATCATTTTTGCCCTGAACCTAAAAGCCAACCGCTCAAATGCCGCAACAGACATCTCCAGCCACTGAAGTTGCCCGACAACTGCTCGCAATCAAAGCAGTACGCCTCAACCCCGGTGATCCGTTCACCTGGGCATCCGGCATCCTGTCACCGATTTACTGCGACAACCGCATTGCCTTGTCCCATCCGGAAACCCGGACTTTTATCAAGGAGTGCCTGGCTGTACAGGCACAGGGGTTCGGCGACTTCGATGTGGTGGCAGGTGTGGCTACCGCGGGTATCCCGCATGGTGCCTTGCTGGCTGACAAACTGAACAAACCTTTCGTGTACGTACGCAGTAGTGCAAAGGACCATGGCCGGCGCAACCTGATCGAAGGCGAGATCAGGCCCGGACAGCGGGTATTGGTGATCGAAGACCTGATCAGTACTGGCGGCAGTTGCCTGACTGCGGTGGATGCGTTGCGCGATGCAGGCTGTGAAGTCGTCGGTGTGCTGGCTATTTTCCAGTACGGGTTTGAAAAAGCGCGGCTGGCTTTCCGGGAAAAAGATGTCACTTTTCAAACTTTGACTGATTATAACACCCTGGTACAGGAAGCGCTGGCTTCCGGCTATATTGATACTGAGGACCAGGAAATCTTAAAAAAATGGCGGGAAAACCCGAACGGCTGGGGAGCGCTCTATGCCTGAGGCAACCCAACGCCCACACTGCCAGGCGTTTCCGCGCCAGATAATTTAAAACTAAATCCTCAACCTGTAATCGGATGCAAGTTATTACACCCGAATCGGAAAAATTCCTCCGCCGATACCTCAACAATGCCAGTCCGACCGGCTTTGAATCATCCGGGCAACGCCTTTGGCTGCAATACCTGGAGCCCTATATTGATGCATGGCAACTCGACAACTACGGAACTGCTTACGGGATCATCAACCCTGGACAGGATTTCAAAGTGGTGATCGAAGGCCATGCGGACGAGATCTCGTGGTTTGTTAATTACATCACGGATGACGGCTTCATCCATGTGATCCGGAATGGTGGTAGCGACCACGTCATCGCCCCCTCCATGCGCGTTTTCGTCCACCTGCGTAACGGTAAAAAAGTAGAAGGCGTTTTTGGCTGGCCGGCGATCCATACCCGCACCGATAAAGATGCCAATACAACACCGGCACTGGACAACATTACGATCGACATTGGCGCGAAGGACAAGGAGGAAGTCCAGAAATTGGGGATCCACGTAGGTTGTGTGGTTACTTTTCAGGATGAATTTACGATCCTGAACGACCGCTATTACTGTGGCCGGGCACTGGACAACCGGATCGGCGGCTTTTGTGTAGCCGAAGTTGCCCGCCTCTTAAAAGAGAACAAAGACAAATTGCCGTTCACCTTGTATGTGGTCAATTCCGTACAGGAGGAGGTGGGCCTGCGCGGTGCGGAAATGGTAGCGGAAACGATCAAACCTAACCTTGCCATTGTAACAGATGTTACGCACGATACCCATACCCCAATGATCAACATGAAAAAGCATGGCGATGTGCGGGCCGGAAACGGACCTTCCGTTACCTATGCACCTGCAGTACACAACCGGCTGCTGGATATGATCATTGAAACGGCCGAGAAGAATAAAATCCCATTTCAACGGGAGGCTGCATCACGGTACACCGGTACGGACACTGATGCCTTTGCCTATTCCGGCGGCGGTGTACCCTCCGCACTGATCTCACTGCCGTTGCGGTATATGCATACCACTGTGGAAATGGCCCATAAGGATGACGTCAACAACCTGATCCGGCTGATCTATGAGTTGTTGAAAAAAATAAAAAAGGACCACGATTTCCGGTATTTTTCCAAACTGTAAAATCCATACTACCTACCAGAAACTGCTCATTTTCACTTTTTACCGTAAAAATTCAGGCAGGAGCGGAGCCAAGCCATACGAAATTCATTTTTTTTAATTTCTTTGTACATTCAACATTCCGCACCGTCCCGATTCGCCTATGTACGCCGCCTGTCAAGTCAGCCTCGCTCCCTTGCGCGCTCACCCTTCCGACAAGAGTGAAATGGTGTCGCAGTTGCTCTTTGGTGAAACAGTAGAAATCACTGAAACAAAAGGCAACTGGCAGCATATTACCTGTGCATGGGACGGTTTCTCCGGATGGGTAGACAGCAAACAGATCCGGAGGCTGACACCAAGCGAATACGATGATTACCGCAACCATTCGTCCATTAACCTGTCCCTGGTGGAAGGTCTGATGGCAGCCGATCATTTTATTCCATTGACCCTCGGCGCTGCCCTGCCTCGCTATGACGGCCTGCGTTGCCAGCTGGGCGACCAGTCCTTTCAGTTTTCCGGTCCCGTAATTACGCCCGAGCAAGCCCCGAATACGGGGGAATGGATCATCAAGATCGCCCGGCGCTACCTGCACGCTCCATACCTCTGGGGTGGTCGTTCGCCGTTTGGCATCGATGCGGCAGGGCTTACCCAGATGGTTTTCAAGATCGCCGGGATCCGGTTATTGCGTGATGCCACCCAACAGGTCACCCAGGGCCGGTCGGTCGATTTTATGGAACAATGCCAACTCGGTGACCTGGCATTTTTTGATAATGGAAAAGGCGAGATCGGCCACGTAGGAATTATTCTGCCGGATTGCCACATCATACACGCCTCCGGAAAGGTACGCATCGACAAGCTCGACCATTTTGGTATTTACAACGGGGAGAAAAACCGGTATACGCATCAACTTCGGATCGTCAAGCGACTTCTGCCCGATACACCTGCGCCGGAAAATCCCGCTGGGGCCATTTCAGCAGAGGACGAACTGTTTAGCCAGACCGCCCTCTTTGACTAAGAGCGTGTTTAAATTTAACATTTTGGCGTCAGGCCCCCATTCCGCGCCCCTACCCTTCTTTTCCTTTTTTATGCCGCGTCCAGAATACGATGGACAGCACCAGGCCCAGGATAACCTGTGCGCTTACCAGATACGACCGAAAAGGCGGGGCCAGGTGGTTTTCACCGGAAATAAAGAAATATACGCCCGGTGCAACAATGAAAAGAAGAACTAGGATAGCAAATTCCCGGTTGCGATCGTATAGCATGATATCGTACTTGAGGTGATGTAATTATTGGCTGAAAGATACAACAGTAATATATGCAACAAAAGCAGGCGGAATTTTTTAGCCGCTTGAAAACCGGTGCGGGGCTTGCGCGTATGCCGTACCTTTGAACAAAATTAGGAGTGGCAGATAAAGGAATCATATTAGCCAGGCTCGACGGACAACCTGAAATTTTTTATTCCATTCAGGGGGAAGGTAAAAGCATGGGCATACCCGCTGTTTTTATCCGTACCAGCCTGTGTAACCTGCATTGTATCTGGTGTGATACCGACTATACCTGGAACTGGACCGGCACGCGATTTCCGCATTTGAATGACAATCGCCCCGGCTATCAAAAATTTGATAAAAAGGCCTGGACTATAGAACTCCGTGCCGATGCCCTGGTCCGGCACGTCCGCACCTTCCCCTGCCGGAACATCATCCTGACCGGCGGCGAACCCATGTTGCAACAGCAAGTCCTGGCGTCATTCCTGCATCAGCTGCGTCTGATCGATCCGGATTACCGGGTAGAAGTAGAGACCAATGGCACGCTTTTACCCATCGCGGCTTTTCATGAGCATGTAGATCAATACAATGTTTCACCCAAACTGGAAAACAGCAATAACCCTAAGAAACTTCGGGAGAAACCGGCTGTGTATCGTTTTTTTGCCAATAGCCCAAAAGCCCATTTTAAGTACGTGATCGCGCAAAAACGCGACCTGGAGGAGGTCCGGGCATTAATTGATACCTATGGCATTCCACCCGAGCGTGTCTGGCTGATGCCGGAAGGACGAACCCGTCAAACCCTGGCAAAAAGACGCCAATGGCTGGTCGAGGTATGCAAAACACATGGCTACCGGTATACCGACCGCCTGCATATCCAGATTTGGGGAGCCAAAAAAGGCGTGTAGACGCCGATGGGGAATTGGTCGTAGAACAAATCGAAAAACACGTTTAAAACACTATTTGCACATGTCAGTACAACTCGAAAAAGCAAAGCAAAGTGCCCGCAAATGGTTGCGGCGGACCATTTGGATCGCCTTCGCCGGTCTGCTAGTTTTCGGAGCAGGTTACTATGTTTACCGAACCTATACGATCAGTGAAGGCTCCCGTACAGGCACCCTGTTCAAGATCTCCAAAAAGGGCGTGTTGTTCAAAACCTATGAAGGACAGCTCCACCTAGCCGGCAGTGTTATGATGTCGCAGCAGAGCACCTGGGATTTTTCCGCCAAAGACGGGACAGTTTACGAAGCCCTGCAACAATTTGAAGGGAAAAATGTAAAGTGTTATTACCGGCAGAAAGTGGATGCATTCCCCTGGCAGGGTGATACAGACTACATTGTGTACAAAGTCGAGCGGGTATTGAACGACAACTAACCGTTGCCCGGATCACGCCCTGTTTCCGAATTTGTATCTACTCCATTCCGGACCTCCCGGAAACGTCGGAAAATCTGCCAGCCCAACAGGCAGAAAACTACGGCCAGCACCGCGGTCAATTGCACGCCCCGGGGGTTCCGGATGCTTTTGCCCATTAATAAGAGGGAGGGGAAAAGCAGGTTGGCCACCGATATGCCCAGTTTCATTACAAAGGCGCGGACACCATAAAACATACCGGAAAGTTGTTTGCCGGATGCCTGTTCTTCTGCCTCCACAACATCACCGATGAGCGCGTTGGGTACAATACCAAAAACGGCCAACGGGAATGCCGCCAGTATCGCCAGCCCATACAACAGCGTCAGCGGCGGGATTGGGATATGCCGGATCGCCGCAACCAGCGCAAACAGCATTGCAAACAGTAAAAAAGCCAGTAGCAGCAGGTTTTTCTTTCCCAGCCTGGCCACAAGCAGGTTTACCGGTGCATAAAAGAGAAAACTTGTGACGAAACTCACCAGGGAGAAAACGAAGGCATAACTCTTATCCAGCTCCAATAAAAGTGTGGTATAAAAACCGATCCCTAACTGCACGAAACTTAGTGCCAGCCAATAGAACAGATCCGACCAGAGGAACCGCCGGAAGTTGGCATTTCCAAGCACTGTGAAAATCGACTGGCGTAACGGTTGCGGAGAAACAACCTGCCGCGCATACCGCTTTTCATTCAGCAGCAGTGCCGGCAGCAGCATAAAAACCAGGGCGCAGCCCTGGACCAGCAACAACGCAGCCTGAAAGGCCTTAACAGACGCCATCCCCTGTTGTTCAAAATACCCTTGCAACGCATAAATGCTATTTCCGGCTACAAAACCCAGTGCCCAGGCAACGGCAATATATGTGCTGATCCGCATCCGATCCGTCGCTGTATGGCCCAACTCAGCGATCAACGCCGTATATGGGATCACATAAAAAGTAAAAAAGAAATAATAAGCCAACAGGCATAAGGCCAGCCACATAAAATTGCCGGCACTTTCGGCGGGAGCGATCGGCACAAATACCAGAAAACCGCTGATCGCAAATGGAAGCGCACCGTAGAGCAAAAACCAGCGCCGTTTACCCATGCCGGCCCTGGAGCGGTCACTCCAGTTAGCGACTACCGGATCGATCAATGCATCAAATACCCGGCCTGCCGCGCTGAGTATGCCTACCAGGGTCAATATCCCCAACACTGCCC
Source organism: Bacteroidota bacterium (assembly GCA_006226345.1). Taxonomy (GTDB): domain Bacteria; phylum Bacteroidota; class Bacteroidia; order Chitinophagales; family Saprospiraceae; genus M3007. Next base: position 11,429 of record SBHD01000115.1, read on the forward strand.
CCTGATGGATGAAAGCAGGAAAGATCGGAGCCCCTGTTTCGGGCGGCATGTAAAAATATATGAGCAGGTTGGCGACGCTGAAACTGGACAGAGACCAGCCCAGCTGGCCGGTAGCATACAGCACCAACACACGAAGGGGCGGAGGGATCGGCACAAAGGGTTGTGCCGGAGGGCGGGACGTATTGTATGGCTTTCGTTTGGCCATATACCGGACTATTTTCGACGCCGTCCGTCCGCGCTTAGACTGGTAGTCGCCGGCGATTTTTCGATCGGGCTGTCAGCCGGTGGTGCGGTAGGTGGAACCGTTTTTTTCTGGACACGAATTTCTGCTTTCAGCAGATTAGCCAGATAACGATCGGTCAGATTACTATTAAACATCCGCTCTTCCAGGTAGCGGCGGTTGTCAGCGATCGTATCATTAATATACCGTTCGATCATCAGACTGGCAATCGGTGCAGCGTAAGAGGAACCCCAGCCGGCATTTTCAACGTACACGGCAATGGCGATCCGCGGATTTTCCTTTGGAGCGAAAGCAAAGAATACAGAATGATCCTCACCGTGCGGGTTTTGGCTGGTACCGGTTTTGCCACATACCTGGATCGTCGGAATAGCACAGGACCGGGCAGTTCCGCGGTTTACACACTCAGCCATACCCTCTACGACCAGGTCAAAATGCCTGCTGTCGATATTCACTTTCTGGGCGTTCCGGAAATTTTGCGGGATCGGACCGCCCGTCCGGAACCCTTTGGCCAGATGTGGCGGGAACCAATGCCCCCGGTTGGCAATGCAGGCTGCCAGATTGGCCATCTGCAAGGTAGTTAGCTGTAATTCACCCTGCCCGATGCCTACAGACATGATCGTAGGAGAACGCCAGCTACCTAATTCCCGCGGGTAGATCGCATCATAATACCCGGAGGTAGGAATATTACCGGCATTTTCATTCGGGTAATCTACTCCGAGCTGGCGGCCCAGGCCAAACTGATGGCAATAATCCACAAACATGTCCAACCCCTGCTGGGGTTTGGAAAAACCGAACTTATCCACCACGTCCCGGAACTCACCGAAATAGAACGCATTGCAGGAATACGCCAATGCATCCACCGTATTACGCACCGGGCTGTGCCCGTGGCACTTGTACAACCGGCCGGCATAGAAATAGCCCCCGTTACAAATCGCACCGGTTTGAGGTGTCATTGTCCCTTCCTGGAGTCCGATTAGGGTCACCAGGGTCTTAAAGATCGACCCCGGCGGGTATTTGGCCATCACCGTCCGGTCAAAAAACGGTTTGAGCGGATCCGTCAACAGGCGGTTGAATACCGGCCCACGGTCTTTGGTCATGGTCAATTCATTCGGATCATAGGTTGGCATGCTGACCATTGACAGGATCTCACCGGTAGAAGGCTCAATCGCCACAATACTCCCGGTTTTCCCTGCCATGAGTCTTTCGCCGTATTTCTGTAGGCGGATATCAATGGAGGAGATCAGGTCGTCTCCATTAACCGGCAGGGTATCCAGAGCACCTTCTTCATAGCTGCCTACAATCCTGCCCAGGTTGTCTTTCAGCAGGAAAGTGTATCCTTTCTTACCCCGCAGGCGCTCCTCATACTCCGACTCCAGGCCACCTGCTCCTATATAATCACCGGGCGCATACACACCACCGCCATTTTCGATATCCTTGGGGTCTACTTCGTTGATATAGCCCAGTACATGCGCACCCACCTTGAACGGATACCCCCGGATATTCCGCACCTGGACAAAAAATCCCGGAAATTCGTACAGGCACTCCTGAAGGCGTGCATACGTGGTGGTGGAAATTTTCTTTAAAAAAACGAATGGTACGGATCGCGAGAACTGACCGCTACGCCAGTTTTTATCCAGAAGACTCCGGAAGTCATCCTGCGTTATGTTTAGCAAGCGGCAAAACTTGCTGGTGTCCATATCCGGATCGATCTGGTTGTAAGTCACCAACAGGTCATACACCGCGTTATTGTTCACAATAAGTTCACTATTCCGGTCATACACCAGCCCCCGGGGCGGGTAGACGGTTAGCTTTTCGATCGTGGTAGCATCAGCCCGCTTGCGAAAAGAATCGTCGACCAGCTGGATCTGGGCTGCCTTGATGATAAGGGCCAGCGCGCAGACCAGAATAACGGTTTGGATCGTACGTTGTCGTTCGCGGAAAATATCAGCCATGATCAGACCTTGGGATGAAACAATCGCACCAGTACCACCACAACCGCCATGGATAACGGCCAAGCGGCCAGGGTATGCGGCAGGACTTTACTCCAAATATAAAGCGGCGTGAAATACGCCATGGCAAAGTACCAAAAAATATGGATAGCGTAAAAGGCAGCCGCAAGTCCTATAAACCACCGCCAGCCAAAATAAACAGGCGCCGGGATAACTTCCTTACCGGTGTAGCCGCCTTTTGGCGCAAACCGGTGTAACAACACCGCGCGGGCATAACCTGACAGTGCACCTGCACTTGCATTTACACCCAGGGTACCAAAAAATATATCAACCGTCAAACCGATCGTAAAACCCAACAGTACCGCCACAGGTGTGGGGGTCTCAATCGGAAGCAATAAAATGAACAGCGGGTACAGCAATACATTAATATATCCATCGGATGTAAGCGAAACCTCCGAAAGGATCAGTACCTGGATCAGTACCAGCCCGACAAAACGCCATACATTAGGTAATACTATACTGCTATTCATCTTTTACCGCCTGTTGCAATTGATCGAGTTGTTCGGCATACCGGTTGGTCACCACATATACATCGCGCACATTAGCCGGATTTTGGCTGAGCCGGACCTGAATTTTGAAGAAATTACTACCCTGTACTGGTTCAGCCTTATCCACCCAGCCTATCGGATGCCCTTCCGGAAATAATAATGTATAGTTACTGGTCTGAACCGAATCACCTGGCTGGATCTGCAGATGGTTGGGAATATCGGTCAGGGTCATATATTCCGGGTTTTCACCATCCCAGATCAGGGGACCGAAGTATTCATGTTTTTTGAGTGCTGCCGAAACTTTAGTCTGGCCGTGTAGTACCGACATCACAACGGCATAGTGATCGGAAACATACCGGACTACTCCGACAACACCGTTTCTGGAAATAACGCCGGTATTCGCCTGTACGCCGTCTTCACTCCCCCGGTTAATGATCATCCAGTTATTCCGGTTACTGATGGTATTGCTAACCACCCTGGCACTTATCAACACATAGCGGGGTCTTATGATCTTGTTCTCCAGAGTATCGATCTGCCCTTTACGCAGGAAAGTATCCCGGTACGGTACCTCGATCAGGCGGGTGTTCGCGAGTTCGGTCTGTAATTTGGCATTCTCCAGCCGGAGCCGGGTATTTTCGTCCCGCAGATAAAAATAGTCTTCCCAGCCAGCCTTCCAGTTCAGGACAGCACCGGAATAACGTGCCCAACTGGCAGAAGCGATCTCCCCCTGTTCGGAATTGTAGGATGAAATGAGGTAAAAACAAAAGACTTCCACCACCAGCAACGTCAGCAGGCCACCATGTCGGATGAAAAGTTGGAGGATGGAATTCATGTCTTTGGTTGTCCGTGCCGCCCATTACCAATCCGCCAATAATACAGTGCAGCCAGGTTGACTACCCTGCCGGCAACGCTGGACTGACAGGCCGCCAGATTTAATTAAACGCTTTTGCGGTCAATCAGGAATGTAAACTTATGGCTTTCCTGGAGTGCCATACCAGTACCCCGTACTACAGCCCGAAGCGGATCTTCCGGCACATGTACCTTGAGTTTGGTCTTTTGCTCCAGCCGTTCGGCCAGTCCGCGGAGCAATGCCCCGCCACCGGTCAGATAAAGCCCTGTTTTGTAGATATCCGATGCCAACTCGGGCGGGGTCATTTCCAGTGCCTTCAGAACGGCATCCTCGATCTTGCTGATGCTTTTGTCCAGCGCATAGGCTACTTCCTGGTAGCTGATCTTGATCTGTTTGGGGATGCCAGTCATCAGATCGCGGCCGTTAACAGCAAAGTCTTCCGGCGGGTTTTCCAGCTCATGGAGCGCCGAACCTACATGGATCTTGATCTGCTCGGCAGTACGTTCGCCGATCAGGATGTTGTGTTCACGCTTCATATAAGCCATGATATCATTGGTCAGCTCGTCACCGGCAATCCGGATCGACTGATCACACACAATCCCGGACAAGGCAATCACTGCGATCTCCGTTGTGCCACCGCCAATATCAATGATCATATTGCCGATCGGCTCTTCTATATTCAGACCGATCCCGAGGGCTGCAGCCATCGGTTCGTGGATCAGGTAGGTTTCCTTACTATCGACGTGATCCGCAGAGTCAAATACAGCGCGTTTCTCCACCTCAGTTATACCACTTGGTATACAGATCACCATTTTCAGATGGCCAAACAACGAACTGCGCTTGCCTACCATCCGGATCATGCTTTCAATCATTGCCTCTGCTGCCTGGAAATCGGCGATCACACCATCCTTCAGCGGCCGTACTGTTTTAATATTTTCGTGAGTCTTTTCGTGCATCTGCATGGCGCGATGCCCCACTGCTATGGTCTGCCCGGTTTTTCGATCCATTGCCACGATAGAAGGCTCATCGACAACCACCTGGCCATCCATCATAATAAGCGTATTGGCTGTGCCCAGGTCTACCGCTAATTCCTGCTTGAAAAATTTGAAAAAGTTCAATGTAAGACAGATTTAAAGGTCTTCGGTAATAATATTGAGTTGTCGGAAGTTTTCAGCAGAGGCAGAAAAAGACAAGATTTTAAGGCCGATTAAAAAACTTTGAACAACTATACGATGTAAACATGCCAAAAAGCGTGCAAAACTACGCACGAATTTCGTAATTTGGTACACGCAATAACGATTCCCGGCAGATAATTTTCACGGTTTTGGGTAGTAAAAATTTGATTTTGGGGGTTTTCCCGGATGCTTCACTCCGTCATCTCCTCCTCCAGGCCGCAAACACTCCGCCAATGCGGAGGCTTACCCCACCGTTACGACCCAGAAATCATCCGGTTGCAGGTACCGGTTCGCCAGGGCCTGGATCTGGGCCGGAGTAATTGTCCGGATTGTGTGTACCAGGGCATCAAAAGCATCCAGCGGCAACTCTTCGGTAACCAGGGATTTGATCACATCCGAAATATTCAGCGGACCATCCAGTCCGTTCAATAACATGCCCAGCAGATAGTTTCGAACCATATCCAGTTCTGCATCCGGCACCGGTTCTTCGCGGAGCCGTGTCATTTCCGCAAAGATCTCCTTGATGGTCGCCCGGACCTTACCGGTGTTGACTTCTGTTGCAATATACAGGCATCCGTCGTGCAACATGGCATCTGCAGTGGTGTAGATATTGTACGTATACCCCCGCTTTTCCCGAATATTCATCATCAAACGGGAGCCGAAATAACCACCCAGAATAGCGTTCAACACATATACGCCATTATAATCCGGATGCCGGCGCGGAAAAAGCTGGCGCCCTATCTTAATAGCAGTCTGGAGCGAACCCGGATGCGGCAGGTGGATTTTTTGAGGAGGGTTAGCAGCCGCTGCAGGTGATACGGCAAGGGTTGCCCCTTCCCGGCGGGCCTGGCCCAAATGCAGGTTCAGCAGGTCCAGCACCCCCTGATCAACCCGGCCACTTACAAAAAGCCGGCAGTTGGCCGGAGTATACCAGTCCTGAAAATGCCGGACCAGGTCCTCCCGCCCCATAGCAGCATAATCTTCCGGCATTGAATTATAGCCATATGGATGCTCCTTTCCAAAGATCATCTCAGTAAGTTTCCGGTAAGCCAGCACCTCTTCTTTACGAAGGTCGACCATCAGCTGCTGTACATTGGTCCGTTTGTAGGTTTGCAGTTCGTCCTCCGGGAAGGCCGGTTCGCGCAACACCTCCCCAAACAGCGGCAGAAGTTCACCGGCATATTTATGCAAAGTAAAAAGCAGGAAATTTGCCGTGTCCAAACTACCGGGAATACTGAGCGAACTGCCGTAAAAGTCCAGGTGCTCGGCTATTGCAGCGGCACTACGGGAGTATGTGCCTTCCCGTACCATCCGGGCAGTAGTACGCGCCACCAGGCGTTTGGCCTCCACCGGCCGGCCGGCATTGAAAACCGCTTCGACCTTCAGTATTTCCTGGTCCGGAAAATCGAGTACATACACCGGCAGGCCGTTATCCAGCCGGACAAGGGTGGGCAATGGCAATACCAACCGGGAAACCGGCTGGATCACTGGCGACAAGCGCCGGTTCACTCCTTTTCTGGAAACAATAGTCTTCTTTGAAACAGCTAGCATGTAACAGGTTTTTTGCATCTGCACCACTCCGGACCCCAAAGGTGCGGAAAATTACCGGTTCCGGTTTTCAACATAATGTTAGTTTTTTTCCACAAAAAGCCGACCCGGAGGTGTTAATTTTGCAGCAACCGGCGCCTGCATCCAGGTGATGAGGCCTGTTTGCGCCGTTTATGCCTGTAAATCAGGCAGTTCGCCGGTTTACTAAACCACGCCATAACCGATCGTCCTGTCGGTGCCGCAGCCTGCAAGTACTGTTTGGCATCCAGGCCGGCTCAAGAAATTTGACAACCAATGAAATTTAGTGTCTCCTCTTCCGAGCTCCTGAAGCAACTCCAGGTTGCCAATGGTGCCATTGGCTCCAATCCTGTCCTACCCATTCTGGAAGACTATCTGTTCAAGATCGAGAATAAAAAGCTGACGATCACCGCAACCGACCTGGAAACCAGTATCTCCACCACAATTGAGGTGCTGTCTGACGATGACTTCGCTGTTGCCGTTCCGGCCAAGATCCTGCTGGAAACCCTTAAAGCACTCCCGCAACAGCCGGTCACGTTTTCCATTGACGAGAGCAACAATGGTATCGAGATCACCTCTTCCTACGGCAAGTACAAACTGGCAGGTGAGAAAGGAGAGGATTTCCCATCGGTGCCGGAAGCAGAGTCTGTCGACACCGTAAAGATCAGCAGCGACTATCTGCTCGAAGCAATCAACAAAACAATTTTTGCCACTTCCAACGATGAATTACGGCCTGCCATGACCGGCGTTTACTTTCAGGTGGACTTCAACAAACTTACCTGTGTGGCAACTGATGCGCACAAACTGGTCAAGATCAGTACCCACCAGCTTGCCGGCGAAGTGGCGACTTCTTTTATTGTGCCCAAAAAAGCACTGAACTTACTGAAAAATGCCCTTCCGGCCAGTGATACGGTCGCGATCTCCTTTAATAAAGCGAATGCGTTTTTCACTTTCGGCGATGTAAGCCTGGTTTGCCGCCTTATTGATGCCCGTTATCCGGATTATAACGCCGTCATCCCGGTTGACAACCCGAACCAAATGGCCGTTAACCGGGCAGACTTCCAGAATTCACTCAAACGTATCGCCATTTACGCCAATAAAACAACCAACCAGGTGGTATTGGATGTATCTGACAAGAGCCTGACGATCTCTGCACAAGATCTGGATTTCTCCAACGAAGCTACCGAACAGATGTCCTGTACTTTCGATGGTGAACCGCTCCGGATCGCTTTTAACGCCAAATTTTTGGTGGAAATGTTGGCCGCATTGGACAGCGAAGAGGTTAAAATGGAGTTCTCGACACCATCCAGAGCAGGCATCCTGACTCCGGTGGAAGAAGGCGATAACAACCGGGAGATCCTGATGCTGGTCATGCCGGTAATGTTGAACAACTAACAACCGGTGTTTGAAAAATATCCGCCGGAAAGAAAACGTGCTCCCGGCGATCACGTTTGAATAAAGTATAAATGGGAGCCTGTGCACACAGGCTCCCATTTTTTTACGGTGCATTGACTATTTGATCTACAGACTGAAGATCCGTTCCATCAGTACCCATTTTTCACCGGGTTTCGCTACCGGTAACGCTTGTTGATACTGCCACATTAACGCTTCCCACTGCTGGACTTTGGGATTGGCAGCATCGAGAGCGGCCTTGTGCTCAAAGGTGAAATCATCCTCCGCCTCCAGGATCATGAATAACCGGTTGGAGATACGATAGATGTCCAGGTTCCGGATGCCGGACTCCAGGATACTGGCCAATACTTCAGGCCAGACAGCCCGGTGATACGCTTCATATGCAGCGATCAGCTCCGGGTCCGGTTTCAGGTCAAGTGCCAGGCAATAACGCTTCATACTTGTCAGACAGGGAGATGTGCGTTACATGATCCGTGTACCTTCCGGTATCACCGCTCCTTTTTTTACTACCACGATGCCATCCCGGACGCAAAACGCCTCGGTTTCCATATCCGGCAAGTGCGTGCCGCCCTTGATCACGACATTGTCGGCGATCCGGCAATCCTTATCCAGAATTGCGTGCTCGATATGGCAGTTATGCCCGATTCCCATTGGCACTTCTCCCTTGCTGGTAGCTATTTCATACAGGCTTTGATAGAAATCATTACCCATAACGATTGACTCTTTGATCACCGAATTTTCACCAATACGGGAACGAATGCCAATTATGGAGCGTTCGATCTGCCGGGCATGCACGATAGAGCCTTCAGCAACCAGGGCCCGGTTGATTTGCGTACCGCCGTAAAATTTGGCAGGAGGCAGCATCCTGCCACGAGTGTAGACCTGCCGATGGTTGTCGAAAAGGTTGAACGACGGAATATGATCTGTCAGTTCGATATTAGCCTCGTAAAAAGAGCGGATGGTACCAATATCGGTCCAGTAACCGTCGTACTGGTATGCAGCCACCCGGTATCCGGTATTTAATGCAATCGGAATAATCTCCTTCCCAAAGTCCTTGGCATCCGGATACTTATCGAACAGGTCGACCATCGCCTGCCGGTTAAAAATATAGATACCCATGGAGGCCATATAGAGCCGGCCGCTTTTTTTGTGTAAGGCATCCACATCACTTACCCATTCGGGCAGTTCCTCTTCAGACGGCTTTTCGATAAAACGGGGAATGAACCCGTTCTTATCCACCTTCATAATACCAAAACCGGTTGCATCCTGGGCAGGCACCGGCAAACAGGCAATGGTTACATCTGCTTTTTTCTCAATATGGTGTTTGACCATCACTTCAAAATCCATGTGATAGAGCTGGTCACCAGAGAGGATCAGGACATAATCGTAGTCCTGACGCTCATAGTGGTGCCGGCTTTGCCGCACTGCATCCGCCGTACCCTGAAACCAGTTGGGATTTCCGGGTGTTTGTTCCGCGGCTAGGATGTCCACGAAACCATGGGTAAAGCTGTCAAAATTATACGTGTTTTTGATGTGCGCATTGAGGGACGCGGAGTTGAACTGGGTCAATACAAACATGCGCTTGACACCAGAGTTGATACAGTTAGATATCGGAATATCAATGAGCCGGTATTTACCGGCGATCGGCACCGCAGGTTTGGAGCGTTTTTCTGTGAGCGGAAACAGGCGGGACCCGGCTCCTCCTCCCAAAATCAGTGAAATTAATTTTATCATGGTCTGTCGTTATTGGATTATTGTTTTTTCGTCTTCGTTTTAGAGGCCGGTTTATTCACTGCCGGCTTCCCGGCAGTTCTACTGGTCTTCGACTTGGTTGTATCGTCTTTGGAACGGGTCTTAGGGGATTTGGCAGTCGATTTTACGGTGGCCGGCTTTTTTTCGGCGGTAGTTTTCGGGGAGGGACTGGCCGTAGTTTTCGCCGCCGCCGGGGCTTTTTTCCGGGCAGCAGTTTTTTTCACAACAGGCGGGATTTCCGCCGCTGCTTCGGAATCAGGTACAGTTTGAACAGGCGCAATGGTTGCCCCTACGGACCGGTACACATCAAAATACCGTTCGATCGTGCGTTCCCATGAAAAGTCCAGCGCCATGACCTTTTGCCGCAAATGATCGACAATGTCCGGATTGTTGTGGTACATCGATACTGCACGGTGCAAGGCATGGCCTGCATCTTCCAGGCTAAAATGGTCGAACCGGATACCGCGTCCTTCTCCGCCAGGTTCGCCAATATCAGGCACTGTATCCTTCAAACCACCTACGGACCTGACAATTGGGATCGCTCCATACCGCATGGCATACATTTGGTTCAGGCCACAAGGCTCCACCCGGGAAGGCATTAGCAGAAAGTCTGAACCGGCATATATTTGATGCGCGAGGGCCTCATTATAGTCGATTACTGCATTGAACCGGCCGGGAAATTGATGCGCCATGGACCGGAACTGGTTTTCCGTCCAGGTTTCGCCGGTACCCAATACGAGAAAACTGGCCCGGGAGCCGGCATGGATGAACCGCCGGATCGTATCGGGGAGGAGATCGACCCCTTTTTCGCCAACCATCCGGCCAATGAAACTGATCAGCGGCGGATCATGCGGAAACCCAAACCATTCGCAAAGGGCCCGTTTGTTCCGGGTTTTAAAGGTGGAAATATGTGGCCCTTCCATCCGATGTTGTATCATCGGATCTGTGGCCGGATCCCAAACCTGGGCATCGATTCCGTTGACGATACCGTGTTGTTTACGCCACTCCTGCCGGAAGAGCGACTCCAGCCCCAAACTGTTCTGGTGAAGTTCGTACAGGTACGAAGGAGATACCGTAGTGACCGCCCAGGCGGTTTTTATTGCAGCAGCCATCGGGTTGATTATGCCGCCCCAATCCAGCAAGCCCCTTGCACTGGCTTCATAGGGTGGCAACAGGTGTCCGTTATTCCAGCCGAACGCACCCTGGTACTGGCCGTTGTGGATTGTGAAGACCGTTGGTATGGGTGCCAATTGTTGATATGCCGGACAATATTTAACCATCCAGGGGATCAACGCGGTGTGGTGATCATGACAATGCAGTACCCGGGGCCGGTCCTGCCAGGGGAACGACAACAACCAGTCCAGAACGGCCTGTTGAAAAGTGATATATCGCTCCAACTCATCCCCGTACGGGCTGCCGGAGGGATCGTTGTATATCCCCGGACGATCATACAATCCGGGAATGTCCACCACAAAAAGCGGATAGCCAAGTTTGTTCGTACGTTCCTGCTGAACCCGGAACGTCCATTGGCGCCAATTGACCCAAACAGCGCTCTGGTAGACCGTTGCCCATTCCTCGTTATTGATCCACTTCAGGCTGTATTTTGGAATGATCGCAGCGGAAAGTACACCGGCCTGGGTGTTGTATTTGGGCAAGGAGCCGACGACATCTCCCAAGCCACCGGTCTTGGCTGCCGGGTAACATTCCGCAGAAATATGAAGAACCTGGATCATGATAGTTATGCTGTTTGGATTGACCGTGCTCCTGCCTGTCTCAGACTTTTGTTTTGGTCAGGAAAACCGGTCGGGAATAATTTGGCGGGTAATTTACAAACAATGCCTTCCTTATATGAAAGGAAAACAGGCAATAATTAAAATTATTCCCGGGCAGCACCGGGTATATTTGTGCAATTGCGGCAGTACCCGCCAGGATCAAAGCAAAAATATATCCTAATGCTGGTGGATATAACATTCGCCTGAACGCATACCATTAAAAATGGTTCAT
>SBHD01000188.1 GCA_006226345.1 Bacteroidota bacterium
CGGGGTGATATAGTGGCGGCGATTTTTTGCATTTGGAGAAACTCTGCCGGGAATTTACGCCGGAAGTGGCGTGCTGTTGTGTTTTAAAGTTTTTTTAACCCCGGTTTCCTGCTTTTTGGCAGTAAAATTGTACGTTTACAGTAATGCGGGCCTTATACCGGCTTTTTTTTAAAAAGTCAATTTTTTTCGTGAAAAAATTACCAGCAAATAGAACTTTTCGCTGTTACTTCGTTGTTATAAGTATACACTAATTCTGCTTTGTCCATGCGTCAGCTCAAGATCACCCACAAAATTACCACCCGAGAGAGTCTCGCGTTGGATAAATACCTGACTGATATCGGGAAAATACCGATGTTAGTCGGTGATGAAGAGGCTGAACTGGCCCGGCGCATCCGGACCGGCGATCAGGAAGCCCTCGATAAGCTGACACGGGCAAACCTCCGGTTTGTCGTTTCGGTGGCCAAACAATACCAAAACCAGGGCCTGAGCCTCTCCGATCTGATCAACGAAGGGAATGTCGGCCTCATGAAAGCGGCCAAACGCTTTGACGAGACCAAGGGATTTAAATTTATCTCTTATGCGGTCTGGTGGATCCGGCAAAGTATCCTCCAGGCCATCGTCGAAAACAGCCGGATCGTGCGGATGCCCCTCAACAAGGTGGGCTCCTATAACAAGGTAAATGAAGCGTATATCTCCTTCGTGCAGGAATTTGAGCGGGAGCCGACCGACGAAGAACTGGCCGAACTGCTCGATATGACCCCGCGCGAAGTGCAAACCATGATGCGCAGCACGATCCGCCACGTATCCTTCGACGCCCCGCTCTCTAATACCGAAGAAGGCGAAGCGACCATGCTGGATGTGTTCATGTCGGAAGACGCTACCGAGCCTGACCTGGACCTGATGGCGGAATCCCTGCGCGAGGAAGTTGCCCAGGGGCTTTCCATACTCTCTCCGCGCGAAGTGGAAGTGATTGCCTCTTATTACGGCCTGAACGGCTACAAACCACTTACCCTCGAAGAGATCGGGGAATTATACGGTCTGACACGCGAGCGCGTGCGCCAGATCAAGGAGCGCGCCATCCGCCGCCTGCGGAAAGCCTACAACCGCAATGCGCTGAAGTCGTACCTGGGTTAATTGAGTTGTAAACGATGAATGATAAATGATGAATGGTTCACCTCTCCGCGGGGGTGGACCATTCATCATTTATCATTCCTGATTCATCATTCATTTTTCCTCGTACCTTTGCGCCCGGTTTGGCCGTCCGGCCTTCGTTTTGTTTTAGCCAGACCGAATTAAACGACCGGCAATCCATTTGAATCTCGTACTGGACATCGGAAATACCCGTACTAAATCCGGCCTTTTTGACGGCAGCCGCCTGATCGAGCAAGCGATTTGGCAGGACTGGACGTTAGAGGAGTTGTTGACATACGGCAACCAGGCAGGAGTCGATCGGGTCATTACCGCATCGGTGGCCCTGCCCGACCCGGAAACCCAACGCCGGCTGGCGGGTGCGTTTCCGGTTGCGCTGGAATTAACCTATGAAACGCCGCTGCCGTTTCACAATACCTACCGCACGCCGGAAACCCTGGGGCGCGACAGGATTGCGGCAGTGGCTGGGGCGCAGGTACTGGCTGACGGACCGGATTGTCTGGTGATCGACTGCGGTACCTGCATCAAGTACGATCTGCTGACTGGCGGGGATACGTATGCAGGCGGTAATATTGCTCCGGGGGCGGTCATGCGCATCCGGGCAATGCATACCTTTACGGCGCGTTTGCCGGAGGTGCCCATGCAGATGCCGGACGCATTGCTGGGAGACAGTACCGAAACGGCCCTGCAAAACGGCGCTTTGCGTGGTGCAGCCCTGGAGATCATGGGCTTTATCCGTGAAGTGGAATCCCGGGCAGCCGGATTGCAGGTGATCCTGACCGGTGGTGATGCGACCTTTTTTGCTCCGCACATCCCGTTTGCCGGTTTACGCGTAGAGCCCGATCTGGTCCTGCACGGACTGAATCATATTTTGGAATACAATATTGAACATAACCTGATACCCTGATAAATATCCGATCGATGAAGTTACAGCTGAGTATCGTTCTTCTTTTCTTCAGTGCTGCATTGCTGGCCCAACCCAAGCAAAATTCGCCGTATTCACGTTACGGCCTGGGGGACCCGGTGAATCAGTTTTTCGCCACACAGGCCGGCTTCGGCGGCCAGGGCGTCGCTTTTCACGACCCTTTCCACCTCAGCCTGGTCAACCCGGCTTCGTATGCTTTTCTGCGCGCTACTACGCTGGAAGCCGGCATGTTTGCCAAACGCAGCAACTACGATTCGGGCACCGCAAGCCAGAGTATCTGGAGCGGTAACCTTGCGTACCTGGCGATCGGTTTTCCGCTGAAAAGCCCGATCAACGAGGTGCTGGACCGCCGCAAGTCCAACTGGCAGTATGGCATGGGCGCCGCCCTTACCCCTAATACGGTCACCGGCTACAACGTACAGACCCGTGATACCCTGCCCAACCTGGGCGACGTACAGAACACGTTTGAGGGCAGCGGTGGTACATATCGCTTTACCTGGAGCAATGCCGTGAAATACAAGCGTACCGCATTCGGGATCAACCTGGGCTGGATCTTCGGTAAGAACTCGTATGAGAACACGACCATTTTTGCCGATTCGCTGCCGACGTTTTCCAATACCAGTCGCGACGATATCCGGATCAATGGCCTGGTATGGAATGTCGGCCTGCAGCACGATTTCGTATTGCGCTATTCCCCCAACGACAAGACCCTGCCAACGCGTTGGATCACCGTGGGCCTGACCGCCGAGAGCAGTCATGACATCAACAGCAAAGCTGACCGGATCTTTCTGCGCAGCCGTGGTCGCCTGACCAATGGTCAGTATGAGAGTGCCGATACGCTGCTGTACGATACCGGCAGAGAGCGGACAATCACCCTGCCCGCTGCGTTCGGTGCTGCGGTACAGTACGTGGTCGCTAACAAACTCCGGGTAGGGGTACAGTATAACTATGAGGGCTGGTCATCGTTTAAAAACGAAGCCCGCCCGAATGACGCCACCTACCGCAATGTATCTGCTTTTTCAGCAGGTATTGAATACACGCCCGATTACTCTTCCTATAACAACTACGCCAAGCGGATCCGCCTGCGGGCCGGAGGATATTACCGCCAGGATCCCCGCGTCGTCAATAAGGACGGTGTGGACTACGAATTTAACGACATCGGCCTGACCCTCGGTATGGGCTTTCCGATCGTACTGCCTCGGCAGCAGACTTCGTTTATCAATGCAGCGCTGGAAGTGGGCAAACTGGGGGCGGACTCGCCCATTAAGGAAACGTACTTCCGTGTGACCGTCGGCTTTACCCTTAACGACAACTCCTGGTTCTACAAACGGAGGTTTGAATAATGAATAATGATGAATGATGAATGATGAATGCTTCACCTTTTCGGGGTGTTGAACTATTCATCATTCATCATTATCCATTCATCATTCAATTAAAGCGTTCTTGAGAGCAGGTAATTCAGGTACACCTCGTCCTGGTTGTTGATGCCGAGGCGGTTGTTGGTGAGGTGCAGGAGGCTGGGAAGGCCTTTTTCGAGATAGCTGCCGTATTCTTTCAGGATCATTTCATTGCCACGGAGCCAGCGTAGCCATTCAGGCTGCTCGGCGTCGAACTTGCCTTTGAAGAGGGCGTCCCAGAGTTCGGTTATGGCCAGCCGGAGGTCTTCCTGCTGGGGTATGAAGGCTTCTTCAAAATCGTTCAGGAGTGCGGACTGCCAGTCTTTTTCCGGAGCGGTTTCGCCGCGCGGCTCGAAGAACAGGTCGATCCACTGGCGGCAGAGTTGCTCGAAGTACCAGGCGCTTTTTTCCCGGTCCCAGCCGGCTGCATAGGCCGTGATCACGTGCATGCGCAAGGCGTCGAACATGGCATCGCCGTAGGTGAAGGGGCGGTTGAGCCGGTCGAGCACCACGCGGGTAGACAGGTGGAAATACTCCTCGGCCCATTCCTGGGCTTCGTCGCCGCCAAAGCGCTCAGGCTCGGGCTCGTAGGGCACTTCTTCCATGGTACCGCGGGGTTCAAACCAATCGTATACCGCCGGTTGCAGGGTGCCGGCCAGCCAGTCTTCCTCCCCGCGGAAACGCAGGCGGATGTGCGGGCCCTGCTCGTCTTCATAGCGGATAAAGAAGGCGCGGGTGTTTTTGACCGGCCAGATGTGTTCGTCCAGGAACGGGCGTACCCCGCGGGCCAGAAAAACATCCGGTGTTTCCAGGGGGTAAATATGGTAGGAGGTCCATTTTTGCATAGCGCGGCAAAGGTCCGGTATTTTCGGTTTAGCGGTCTGGATTTTTTACGGATTCTGCGGCACTGCCATGTTAGAGGAGTTTTTACCGCGGAGGCGCAAAGACGCAGAGAAATTTGCGGTACCCGGAAAAAAACAATGAAAATGTAACTTCGGTTTGTTTTGCTGCAAAAAGCCTGTATCTTTGCAGCCGCTAAATCGCGGAGTGGAGCAGTTGGTAGCTCGTCGGGCTCATAACCCGAAGGTCGCAGGTTCAAGTCCTGCCTCCGCCACAAAGAAAGCCTTGGATCGAAATTCGATTCAAGGCTTCGTTTTTTATACGTTGATACTATCGATTGAGGCTCATATCCGCCGCGGCGGACGCAGGTTCAAGTCCTGCCTCCGCCACAAAGAAAGCCTTGGATCGAAATTCGATTCAAGGCTTCGTTTTT
>SBHD01000281.1 GCA_006226345.1 Bacteroidota bacterium
GGCCCGGGTGCTACCTGTGCGAGGCGGGGCAGATCAGCACTGATAATATTGCCAATGCGCGGGTAGCCACCGGTCGTTTGGCCGTCGGCCATCAGGACCACAAGCCTGCCGCTGGGTAACAACTGGATGGTGCCGGGGACCGTAGCGCCGGAGATCAGGGATTCGGGTTGTTGCTGCCGTAGCGTCGGCCCGTTCAACAGGCAGGCCATGCGGTCGCTGTGTGCGTTTACCTGCCACTCGGATGTTTCCAGCAGTTTTTTTGAAGGGGCGTCCAGCCAGTCATATTCCGGGCCGGTACAAAACCGGAACAACCCGTCGGGGGCGCCAGGATCGCCGGCAGCCGACCAGGGTAACGCCAGGTGACCGGCACCCTTCAGTTGGTGGCGCAGGTCGGCTGCTTGCCGGAAGGGCAGCGTATCGCCGGTGCGCAGCGCGCGGCCCTGCCAACCGCCGGCCCTGGCTTTCAGGTTGGTACTGTAGCTGCCGAGCCAGGGTTTCAGGTCGAATCCACCATGAACAGCCAGGTAACACCGCACACCGGACCGGAGGCGGGCAAAGCGGATCGTTGCTCCGCTGCGGAGCAGAACGGGAGTGTTCACCCGAACCGGCTGATCGTTGACAAGGGGGCTAAAGTCGCCGCCGCTAAGGGCGAGCAGCGCATCGGACTCCAGACGTAGTTCCGGTGCCGGAAAGTGCATTTCCAGGACCGGCGTATCGCCGTTGTTGCCGACCAGGAAATTCGCTGTTTGCATCGAAACCATATCCATGGCGCCACCCGGGTTGATGCCGAGGTGCGTGTGCCCCCAGCGCCCGTTGTCCTGGATCGAATCCAGCAGCCCCGCTTTTAGTACATGCAGACTCATGGGGTGGCTTGATATTGGTGAAATGCCTGGAGGGAGATCGGCACAAACCGTACGTAGTCACCCGGCCGGAACAACACCGGATCATCTGTTTTCCCGGGGTCAAACAAGGTAAGTGGCGTCCGGCCGATCAGGTTCCAGCCGCCGGGTGATTCCAACGGATAAATGCCGGTCTGGTTGCCGGCAATACCTACGCTCCCTGCCGGCACCTGCTGCCGGGGCTGCTCCAGCCGGGGCGTGGCGATCCGGTCGTCGACGATGCCCATGTACGGAAAGCCGGGTAAAAAACCGAGCAGGTATACCCGGTATTCGCGGGAAGTATGGAGGTCCACCACATCCTGAGGGTACAGGTCGTGCCGGGCAGCCAGGTCGGCCAGGTCCGGCGCCAGATCGGGGTGATAACACACCGGCACTTCGAGTTGCCTGCCTGTCCTGGAAGTGGTTGCAGGGAGTTTCTGCAGGATACTTTCCAGTTGCTCGCGCACGGTATCCACGGCTTGTGCATCCATACGCAGCTCGGGCTCCAGCACAAGCCCGAGCGAACTGTACGCCGGTATCAGGCTGTATACCCCTGCCAGCGGGCGCTCCTGCAGGTATTCAAACAGTGTCAGTACCACATCATTGAGTTCCGGATCGATCCGGTTGCCCCAATCAATACAGATGCCCTGGTCGCCGAGCGGGTAGATCCGGAAAGGCAGGGTCGGGTTTTGTTCCATTTGGTAAAAATACGGTGCTGTGTGGATAGTGTTTAGGGATGGTACTTTCCGTGGTATGTTCCTGGCACCTCCGCGGTAAAAAAACGCTAGGCCTACCTGTCCGGCCCAACCAATTCCAACTCAAAACCGATCTTTTCAAGAGCCTTATCCAGGTTTTTTGCCTCCTCCAGGTGGTTGTAGAAAAATGCACAACGGCCGTTCAGCACCATCTGGCTGTTGATCAGGATGTTTTCAGCGATGCGGTTGAGCCGCAGATCCCGGTCGGTCCCCAGGGTTTTTAACTCCGGATATGTTTCCTGGTAGACCGGACTGGTAATGTCCACCTCTCCATAGAGTTGCTCCCGGATGAGTGGGCTTTCCAGGAATTGCTGCCAGCGTTCGGGTTTCCAATAGTTGTTGCCGATGGCTACTTCACAGTCCTGAAAGACATTGTGGTGTACGTTATTGTCGTGTCCGCCATGGATCGACACGGCCCCGAACAATTCCTTGTCGCCCTGACTGCCGACCCGCTCAAAATAATTGTGTCCGACCTCGATGCCGCCGGTGCCGTCGTCCAGGAAAACGGCGGCTACCTGCGAGTCGTCGTCTGTTGGCAGGATATCCTTAAAATGGTTGTGCAGGATCACGGTGCCGCGGGCCGCCGGATCGCGACCGGTATAGATCGCCCCCATATCATCGGCAGCTGTACAGATCCGTTCAAACAGGTTGTACTCGATTCGGTGGTTGTTGCCATAAAGCCGGATCGCCATATGCCGTTGATCCTGGAAAACGCAGTGGCTGACGGTATGGCCGACCCCGTCCAGTTTTACGGCCGGCGCGTAGCTCTGGTTTACCTCGTCCGTATGGGAAAAATAGCAGTCCCGGATCACATGCGCTGCCGAATCCAGCGTTTGCCGGTCGCCACCGGCCAGGATGATACCCCCCGTGCCGGTATGGCTGATCCGGCAATGCCGGATGCCGATATGGTGGAAAGCCCGGGAACGCCAGTCGTTCAGATCAGGCGAGCCGTCGGTGCGATAGGTCTGCCGGTTGTATTGCAGCGGCTGGCCGGCACTGATGGCCACGGTGCCGAGTTGGGAAAACGAGCAACTGTCGAAGGTAATGTGGTGGGCATCTTCCAGGTATACCCCCATGCCTCTGGCAGTAGTGAAGTGAATGTTTTTAAAGAGCAGGTGCGCCGTGTTCCGCACCCGGATAAACGGATCCTGCAGCAGCGATACTTCCACACGTGCTGTAGTAAAACCATCCGGCGGATACAGGTAGATCTTGCCGGACTGGCGGTCGAGAAACCATTCGCCAGGCTGGTCGATCTCTTCCGGCAGGTTGTACACGTAATAACCGCGCAGCGAAAGGCCTGCCATGTCGATCCATTGGGTGGTATCGACATAAATGCTGGATTTCACGCCGTACAGGTGCGGTTGCGCCAGCGTGATGGTTTGGGCAGCGGTGTCGATGCGGGCAATCCGGAGGTGATCATCGTTGAAGCCAAATGAAAAATGTCCGTGCAACCAGATGTCGCTGGCTTGCAGCCAACGTTGCGGCCGGTCGTATTCATAGCCAAACACCGCACCACGGCCGGAGAAATCCCCTTCGCGCGGAATGGAGCCGGCGTCATATACCTGCCCGATCTGTACGATGCCGGTATTGGGGAATCGCGCCAGGGGCTGCCGTGCGCCGTTGATGAACAGCTCCAATGGGGCGGGTTCGGGTACCCTGCCAAAGCCATATGGTTGTAATGATCCGAAATCGGTTATCCCATGCTCCCGGAGATCGAGCTCCAAGACGTTGTTGCGTACTTCCGACAGGAGGCGTTGCCGGATGGCCGGATCGGTTACCGGCCTGAATGCCTGTGGCTCCAGGAAGGCTCCGCCATGGAAAACAATGTGTTCGCCCGGGTAACCGGCGTATTGGATGGGAGCGGTCACGCTGCCGCTGTCGGCGGCTGCCAGGTCGAAGGTCGTGTGAAACGCATAAATTCCTTCCCGTAACAGTATCTGTACCGGCCGGTAGTCTTGCCGGTTGCGGAGTTCCCGGACCGCTTCCCGGGCCTGTCCCAGTGTTGCAAAGGGGCGGTCAACCGTACCCGGGTTGCCCGGTTTGCCCGCAGGGGAAATGTAAAAAATGATATCTTCCGGTTGCTGTGCCGGCAGGTGGCAACAAACACAGGCGAACGCCAGAACGAACAGGCCGGACCGGTACATCATAGTTGCAGGGAGATCCCGTTTTGCCAGATATACGTTTCTTTAGGAGCGTCCGGAGGCAGGTTTTCGTCGATGCTGTAGGTGAAATCCACGGTAAGGGACACCCGGCGGGTCAGGTTGATCCGGAGCAGCCATTCCGAGCTCAGGCGGTAATTGCTGATCCGGCCCCACACCGGTTGCCAATAGGTGGTGGTGATCAGGGTAGCCTGTTTGCCAACGCGGAAGGTACAGGACAAGTAATTACTGGAGCGGTTCCAGAATTGCTCGCCGTTGTCGTCGGAAAAGATATTGTGTTCCCACAACCAGGCCGTACCCAGGTAAATACGTTGCCGGCCATCCCGGGATTTCAGCAGGCGCCAGCGTGGGCCGGTACCTGCCAGCCAGCGTTGGTGCAGCAATTGCAGCGGACTGGTCTGGACCTGCCCGAAGGCTTCCCAGGTAAGTGCCTCGCGGATCTTGTAGTTGTAACGCAGGTGGGCAAAGGCCTGTTTGGCGAAATCATTGTTGCCGGCCCGCAGCAGGTTGAGGTTGAGCAAGAGCAAGGCCAGGTGTGGCTCCTGTTTGAACTGTACCTTTGATTGCCCGGACAGCCGCAGGCTCTGGTCGCGCACTTTTACCAGGGAGGCACTTCCCCGGAGGTAGCCGTACCAGTGGGTGGTATCGTCGGTGCCGGTGATGCGTTGTTCTTCGATGTTGACGATCTGGGCCTGTGCTGTAGCGGTGCACAGCAGGCAAAGGATAAACAAGAGATCAAATGGTCGGGTTGGTCGCATGGGGTAAAGGTAAGGTGTGGGGAGAAAATAGCCGGTCGCTATCAAATGGTAAAGTTTGCCTATCAAACTCTTGTTGCCGAATATTAAAAGTTCATTGTTTTACATTATTTTTTGCCAGGCAGGATTTCCTGCGCTACTTTAAGCGCTATGGTTTTTTACGATGGCAGATTTCAATAATTTTAGGATTTTCTAAG
>SBHD01000365.1 GCA_006226345.1 Bacteroidota bacterium
GCGATTTGTGGCTTTTTGTATTGTATTTACGTGTTTTTGAATCCCCACCTGATACATAAGGCCACACAACCAATTTGAAAACAGGCGATTTGGAGTAAAAATATTCTGGTGCTCGCCTGGAAGGCGTTGTACTATGTTGACTTTACTCTTCTTCTGGATTATTATTGGATGGCTTTGCCTGGTTTTTGGTATCGGCACTTTTGATTCGGTATTCAAACTCAGGGGGGAAAGAGACCGGAACATTGCCAGAATCGCTCCGGATTACCTTTTGCTCGCAGGGTTTGTCAGTGTTACGACCATAGCCGGTTTTTTGTCCCTGGTGAGTCCAATTCATTTCAAAGTTCAGCTACTTTTTGTACTGTTCGGGTTTGCTCTGACCATTCGTTACCAGACACTTCTACGGGGAGTGCTGGCCGATACACTCCAACAATTTCAGGAAATGCCATGGCCGTTTAAGGTGCCTGTAATGCTAGTCATCGGCCTCGCTTTACTTGCATGCGGAATTAGTTTTGAAGGATCAGACACCTGTTTTTATCATACACAAGCCATACAGTGGATCCGAAACTATGCTGTAGTTCCCGGTCTTGGGAATTTACACGGACGCTTTGCCTTTAACTCGCACTACTTTATCAGCACCGCGCTGTTTTCGTT
The DNA here is from genome assembly GCA_006226345.1 of Bacteroidota bacterium. Classification (GTDB taxonomy): domain Bacteria; phylum Bacteroidota; class Bacteroidia; order Chitinophagales; family Saprospiraceae; genus M3007. Next base: position 652 of record SBHD01000365.1, read on the forward strand.
CTTTTACTCGGAAGACCAGATACTGTTCCCCCTGCTCAGTTTTTTCTTTGGTGTTTTCCTGATCCGGTTACTTGTAAACATCAGTAGGGCAACTCGCCGGGGGGATTGGTATTTTATAATTTTCTACGGGTTGATCCTGGCTGCATTTGCCTACCAGACCATTCTACAGCTATCCAATACTTCGACCGATGCTATTGTGCACCTGTTACTGTATTATGTATTTCTGTTGTTTCTGGAGCATGGCTATAAAGCAGAAGACCCGGCCGGTCAGGTGTATTTGATTGTGGCTTTGTTATGTACAGCAGTTACGTTCAAACTGAGTGCCGTGTGGATTCTTATTCTGCTTCCCTTCTTATTCCCCTTGTTCCAAAACTGGCGTTCGGTTGCGGTATTGGCGGGCACGGGGGTGTTAATTGTATTGCCATTCCTGGTCCGGAATGTGGCACTGTCCGGATACCTCGTTTATCCGGAGCCCGCAATTGACTGGTTTAATGTAGACTGGAAAATACCGATAGAAGAAGTGCAGTATGAAAAAGATCTGGTAGAAGGCTGGGCGAAGCAACCTTACGGAATGGAGAACGGGATGGGATTTGATGACATGACTAGCTCCCTGAACTGGACATTCAAAGAGTGGTTTTGGAAATGGTGGCCGGAACAATCCCTGCGGTGGAGAGCGATCATGATCGTAGATCTTTTCCTGGTTGCTTTATTGATAGTAGCAATCAAAAAACGGCGAAAAGTACTGGCAGTTTTGAGCTTTACTTTATTGATAAGTCTGGCGTATTGGTTTTTAAATGTTCCAGAGCCAAGGTTTGCACATGCTCCGCTTTTTACAGCTTTTGCCCTGATCATAGCAGAGGTCGCAACCCCTGTATTACAACGGTTTAAGCCCGGGAACAAGGTATTATTCGTTTGTTCGTTGTTTTTACTGACTTTGCCGGTATTGCAGCGCAATCTGTCATTTGTCAGCGATCCCGGGGTGGAATTATTATGGTGTCCAAGGCACCCCATAAAAGCGCACACCACTACATTTCGGGCAGGCAACTTTATCCTGAATATTCCGAACCGCCGTCCGCCGGGGAACACTTTCTTTTGTAACAATGCTTCTCTTCCATGCACGCCGTTCCCAAAGACAAACCTGATGATGCGGGGGCAGACACTACAGGATGGATTTTATATGAAAGAGCACTCCCTGATTACAGGCGAATCTGAAGTGGTTGGTGCGGAAAGGGATTAGGGTGTCGCCGGAAGTCTGAGACATCTGTAATCTTTTCATCCCGAGCCGGAGATCGCTATTGACCCTGAGGTGACGCCGGCCTAGGGGGATTCTACAACACAGATAGCGGCACTCTCCCCGAGAAGCAAGGTGGATATTATTGTCTGGGCCCAATGCAGGATTTTGACAAAACGAGCAAGCCCAATGATGAAAAAAAAGGGCTGGAACGGCTATTTCAGGGGAAAGCCAATGAACCCGGCAGTATTTGTTTGGTGGGCTGATATAATATTGGTGGATGGGCGGCGAATTATAATGAAAGGGGACCTGGTCATTGTAGATTAGCGCACAGTCAGTACCTTTTTTTGCCTAATCGCCGTATCCAATGAATAGCCGCCCGGATTACGATCCAGATATGTGCGAGCAGGGTAGGCCATAATCCGAAATGCCGGCGCATCACCCGGAATCTGTCCTTCAGGCTTTGGCGGTGCCGCTTTTTTGACATCCCTCCCATCAGATAGTCGCTCAGAATAAATGGTGCGCGGATGTTCAAGGGGCTTTTTTTCAATATGCGGATACACCAGTCATAATCAGCAACAAGGTTATCTGCAATATACAGGCCCGTAAGGGACCGTCGTGGAATGAAGGATTGATGCACCACCAACATTCCACCCAAATAGTCTTTCCAGTGGAGATGGTCAGGTATAGAGCGGGTACTTAACTGACTCATGGTACCGGCAGGATTACGCTGGTCGTCAACCAGGAGCGTTTCACCGTAAAGCACTCCTGCATCCGGAGTCGCCAGTTCGGCCAGTCGAGCAACGGTATTGGAATCATGAATATGATCGCCGCAATTGAGAAACCAGACAAAGTCACCGGTTGCCATTTGGAGGCCTTTATTCATGGCATCATACAGGCCGTTGTCCTGTTCAGATATCCATCGGAGGTGCGGCATTTGGCCTGCATATTCCCGTATTAGATCTTTGCTGCCATCCGACGAGGCGCCGTCAACAACAATATATTCAATGTGCGGGTAGGTTTGGTTCCGGACGCTTTCGATGGTGCCGGGAAGCAGGCTGCGTCCGTTATATACGACGGTTATGATGGAAAATACGACCATTATGAGTGATATGCCTGTCCGGCTGTTGCAGAGCCCGGTTGCTCAGGGGCTGCAAAGATGAGAAAATATTGTCAGGCAGACTGGATCAGGTCATAGGATGCTTTCAACCAGGCGAGTAATTGGGTATCTACATCATCCGGATGATCCACCGGGACCAGATGGAAAAACCGGCGTTTCGACGTTTGCAGGTATTTGGCCACGGGCGGGATGTCTTCTAAGTGATCCAGAAAGAATTCCACGTCCAGGTGGTCTTTTTTTACTTTGATCGCACCAAACGTACTTTTCGTTTTCAAAAAGATCACATCCGGCGGAACGGTTTCTTCCCGGTAGGCTCCCCACTGTTCAACATGCGCCATGATCTTCCGGTACGTTTCATACAATACAGGTGGCCGTTTTTGAAACAGCGCCTCCTTGGATATCAGTTTGCAGGTATGTTGCTGGTTTGTATTTCGAAAGGTTCGGTTACAATTCGGACAGGTCCACATGGCGAAACAGACTAATTGCGAACGGAATGGTCAGGAATGAACGGTAAATTACGCAATAACGGTCAGTGATCAGTGGCTCGGCACACGGAGTTTGCGCAGATCTACAAATGGCTAAAGTCGAGCTAAGGAGTAGTTGAAAAACCCCTTTAATTCCGGTTCTTTGCCCAAAACTATATAATGATCCTGTTTTTTGCCGGTATAGCACTCAGTCTGGCCGGGTCTCTTCCTCCGGGGCTGATCAGTCTGTCTGTAGCCCAAACGTCTATCTTGCGGGGCTTTTGGTCTGCGATCGTGCTGGCGCTGGGTGCTGCTTTTGCGGAGTTTTTTCAGGCCTGGGTGGCCGTTGCCTTTTCTAACTGGTTTCTGGACTATCCTGATGCGGCCCGCGGTTTCCAAATGGCTGCGATACCGATTTTTTTAGGCCTAGCAGTATACCTCTGGTTTTTTGCGCGACCACCACGAACCCCGGATGCGGAATTGCCGGTAGCGCCGCTCCGGCAATTGAGCAGAGGCATGTTGATCAGTGTGTTCAACCTGCTGGCGATTCCGTACTGGGTTGCTTATGCAGGCTGGTTGCGGGTAAATAATTATTGGAAGGAAGGCCTGTCCAATACGCTGCTATTTGCCTTTGGCGTAACCGTGGGCACCATGGCGGCACTTGCCCTGTACGCCTGGTTGGCGCAGGAGTTGATGCGGCGTTCAGATATGGTAGCCCGCCTGATCAATCGGTTCGTAGCGTTGATTTTTCTTGGGCTTGGAATCAAGTTGTTGGTCCAGGTATGGTAAAAAACAAGAGGCCGGATGTACTAACATCCGGCCTCTTAAGCAGTTCTGTTGGCAACCTAGTTCTTGTTAAAATAGGAAGATTCATTTTTTCCACCATCCCGAACTATTTCCTGGCGCTTTTTAAATTCCTGGGCAAGTTCGAGCTCATCCTCTCGTGCGTATATCTCCGATAAAGCGATGAGTGTGTTCATATCATTCGGATTAAGACCTTCTGCCCGTTTAAAGTAAGGCAATGCCTGATCAAACAATGCCATGATCTCATCCCGGAGCTTTTCATATTTTTTCATGGCTGCCGCCGAAAAGTCATCCTGCGGTAAGGCATTCAGATCCTTGGTTAGCAAAGCGGCCTTATTGTAATAAAGTGCTCCCATGGAGTAAACGGCATCAACATTAGTGGAGTCCACTTGCTGGGCTTTTAGATAATTCTCTTTAGCCTTGCCAAAGTACTCGTTGGCCTTCTCCTTATTTTCACCTTCTAGCTCT
>SBHD01000334.1 GCA_006226345.1 Bacteroidota bacterium
TTTATTTTTCTCATCGTTAAATTTTTCGCCGGATTGCCCGCATACGACTACAAAATTTGCCTCGATAAAAACAAAATTTGCTCGCTCTCGCCTCAAAATAAAAACCCGAACAACCTCTAAGCTCTCTGAAAAGATTATTATAACCGTTTCTGACCGCCCCTTTTGCCCCTGTTCTGCGTTACAAACTCCTTAAAGACCGTATGGAATTCGCGTCGTTTGCGCCTTGAACTGTACCAAAACTGCCTGGTCAAAACGTTTCAATAATCTTGTCAGAGAACTTAGTTCTACTTCTGCTGTTTGCATGATCGCTTCTGCACCATGTGCCCAGGCATTTCCAATGCACATCGCTTGTGCCGCCTCCCTACTTCAGTATTTTTACTACGGTGCGTGATATACCCTCCGAAACCTCCAGTAAGTACAAACCCGGGAGCCAGTCAGCCGCAGGAATGGTCACCATGTTTTCTCCTTCTTCCAGCTCCAACCGGCGCTGCCAGATCATTCGGCCGGACAGGTCTGCAATTCGCAACCGGGCCGTACCGGCCTGTCGTGCCAGCACCTGTACCCGGGCCGACTCCACCACCGGATTGGGCCATACCGATACCTGTACCGGATCATCTGCCACCTCCAGTATGGCACTGGCAGGCGCTTCCGTGATTTTAAGTGTATCGTTGTCGGCTGCATCGCCGCTGGTGGTACCGTTGCGGTTTACGGCATTACCCGCAGCATAAAACGATACAGGACCGGTGCCGGCCGGCGGAGCAGTCCAGACCACATCAAAGACCGGCGTCAGCGAGACATTATCGTGTTCAGCATAGGTGCGGCCATTGCTGTTGATCGTCGCGATCTTATAATTGTTCACCGTATTATTTCCAGGATCGGAAAATCCATCCAGGTCCGTGTTATCGGCATCGCGGAGGGCGATCATCTGAAAGCCAAAACCGGTAAGTGCCGGATTAACGTTATTGATGGCAACGCGGGCCGTATACTGCTGCCCCGGTAGATACTGGGTAACAGTATCGCCGTTATTGTCCAGCAGGGAGATAAAGACTTCGGCTCCCGCAGCGCCAAAATGGCAATAGTTGCAGATCCGGGCGGAGCCGTTGGCATTTGTCTCATCACCCGGCGCGCCGGTATTGCCTTTCTGGGCAAAAGAGGCGCGGCCATTTTTGTTTCCGGGGAGTACGACAAAGCAGAGCGCTCCGAAGAGCAGCATGTAAAGCAGGCGGAATTTCATGTTTGTTGTTTGTAGTAAATAGCGATAAACCGGTTTTATACGTCCTTGGACAAATACAAACGACAAAAGTTGAATTTACGCGCCCTAAAATATGTCGGCGGTTATCGAAACTGGCAAGGCCAGGGTATTTTTGGCTATGTCAGTCCAGCTCAAACAACCGGTATGCCTCGATCACCCGCTCCATTTCCGCGCCGGCATGCTCCACATCAGACATCTGGTTGGCAGCAAGTCCCTTGACCCAGGCTCTCCAGTCCTTACCGGCTTTTTCCTTCAGGCCGGGGTACCAGTCGCACCGGATCAGGTAGAAATTGAAGTCCCGGATACTTTCCCAGGCCGAATTGTATTTCCGGAAACAAGCGCCGGAACAAACAGCCGTAGGGCCATCCCAGGACGCTGCACAACGGAGCGCCAGGTAATTATTCGCTTCAACGGCACAGGCCCGCTGACCTGCAAAACTGTTCACATATGCACACGCCAACAGGACAGAAGCCGGAATACCGAACTTTTCCTGCTCGGCAACCGCTACCCTGCCAAACCGCTGCAGGAAAGCCACCGCTGTGGATTCATCCACCACCGGCATAGACACCCGGGCATTCGTGGCATCACCGGCCAGCTGCAACAATGCTGCTCCGCGGGAGGCAGAACGGTTATCCGTGTACTTTTCCGTATTGGCCGGCTCAGTCAAGGCTGGCGTTTCAACGGTTTCAAACCGCAGGTTCCTGCGGGCGATAGCGATCAGAACGATCAGCAAAAGGGCAATGGTAAACCAGTGTTTTTTTAAAATTCCCCTTACCATGGCAGTATACTTTTCAGGTGATGGACGTTGGAACCCAACCGGACCTCCTGCCATCCGTCCGGCGATGTTTCAGTGTTTGCTCGGACCAGAGGTCCAAATCAGGGACAAATATAAAACAATTTGTTTTTAAAATAAAACAATTTTTTTATTTTACCTATCTTCTTACATTTGCATGAACTCCGTACTGGCTGGTCACATCGTTTCCTGTCACCAACCTGCTTACGTATGACCCTCGAACACGCACAAGCCACCTTAAAAAAAGTATTCGGTTATGACCGGTTCCGGCCGCTGCAGCCGGAAATCATTCAGGCTGTCTACAACAAACGCGACACCCTGGTCCTGATGCCTACGGGCGGCGGAAAAAGTATCTGTTACCAGATCCCGGCACTTACGATGGAAGGCACTACTGTGGTGGTCAGCCCGCTTATTGCCCTGATGAAAGACCAGGTGGAAGGCCTTCGTGGCAACGGCGCCCCGGCAGCGTTTATCAACAGCACCCTGAGCGCTGCAGAGACACGGTCGGTAGAAGAAGATCTCCTGGCCGGCCGGATCAAACTCCTCTACGTCAGTCCGGAAAAACTCGTCTCCCAGGGCTTTCAGCCCTTGCTCAAACGCCTCCGGATCAGCCTGTTTGCCGTTGACGAGGCGCATTGCATCTCTGCATGGGGCCATGATTTCAGGCCGGAATACACCCAGTTAAAATTCCTGAAGGCGCAATTCCCCGGCGTGCCGATGCTGGCGCTGACCGCCACGGCGGATAAACTGACCCGTAAAGACATTGTCGAACAACTCAACCTCCGGGATCCGGCCATCTTCATCGCTTCCTTTGACCGGCCCAATATTTCGCTGACCGTCCGCCGGGGTCAGAAACGTTTCGAGCAGATCACTGCCTTTTTAAAACAGCACCCCGGCCAGTCCGGTATCATATACTGTCTGGCCCGGCGTACCTGCGAAGACCTGTCCGAAAAGCTCAATGCCCGCGGCTTCAATACAGCGCCCTACCATGCCAACCTGCCCGCACGCGAACGGGAACGGGTGCAGGACGATTTTATCAACGACCGGGTACCAATAATTTGTGCCACCATAGCCTTTGGCATGGGCATAGACAAGAGCAACGTCCGGTTTATCATCCACTACAACCTGCCGCGCAACCTGGAGGGCTATTACCAGGAGATCGGCAGGGCCGGTCGCGACGGACTGCCGGCGGAAGCCCTGCTGTTTTTCAGCTACCAGGATGTGATGACCTACCGGCAGATGTTTGAAGAAGGCGAGGCCGTACAGGATCAAAAAGACCTTAAGATCGCCAAACTGAACCGCATGTACCAGTTTGCCGAGGCCCCCGTCTGCCGGCGCAAGACCGTACTTCATTATTTCGGCGAAGCATACGAACAGAATTGCGGCAACTGCGATGTGTGCCGCAACCCGCCACGGCAATTCGATGGGACTGTAGCGGCGCAAAAAGCCCTTTCCGCACTACTCCGGCTGGAAGAAAAGGTCGGTATCAATATGCTGGTCGATGTCCTGCGCGGCAGCCAGCGCCGCGACATCTTTAACCTGGGCTACAACCAGATCAAAACCTATGGCGCCGGAAAGGAATACAGCTTTGAAGAGTGGCAGTTCCTGCTTTCCCAGATGCTGCACCACGGGCTGATCGAGATCGCATACGACGATAACAACTGCCTTAAAGTGACGGATACCGGACGCGCGATCCTGTTTGACAATCAGCAGGTCAGACTGGCCCTGCCGCCCCGTCCGGAAGAAAAGGCCGAAGCCAGGGCTAATGCACCAAAGCCTCCTACTCAAACACAGCAGCTGCGCAATGAACTTTTTGACCGCCTGGTAGCCTTGCGTCGGAAAATTGGCCAGCAGGAGGGCATTCCGCCTTACCTGGTGTTCAGCGACGCCACTCTGGAACAAATGGCCCAAAAACGTCCGATCACCGATGCCGATATGCTGTACATCAGCGGGGTGGGTGAACGCAAGCTCCAGAAATATGGCGACGCCTTTATCGGGGCGGTCCGGCAGTTTGTACGCGAAAAAATTGCCGACGGCCAAACCGTACCCGGCAGTACCTACCTGCTTACCTGGGATATGTTTAAAAAAGGCGTGGAGATCCGGGAGATCGCCCGGCAGCGGGAGATCAGCCCCGTCACTGTGATCAGCCACCTTGCTACCATGTATGAACGCGGTGAACTGGTAGATATCGATACCTGGGTATCACCGGAAGAACTGGATATCATTCAGGGCAGCTTGTCGCTTTTTGAGGAACCGTATCAGCTGAAGGATATTTTTGAGCATTTCAACAAACGTTTCACCTATGAAGCGATCCGGTTTTCCATTGCCGATGCCAAACGGAAGGAACGGTTTTAGAGCCTGTACCCAACAGAGGGACGGTCACCTGCGACACAGGGACAGATAGTACCATCTACCATTCGAAATGTATCGCCCCTTACAAAACGGGCATGGGCCGCAACGCTCTTTTGCATCGCGGCCCATGCCTATACAAATAATCTCATGAAAAGTCTGATCGGTGGTCAATGCATCCCTTTCGTCTTCTTTTTGCTGTTGTGCTCCCGCATTGACAATACAAAGATGCGGCGCCCTTCAGACAGGAACAGGACAGTTCAAGCGTTTCAAAATATGTTTTTCAGCCTAAAAAAAGAATTATAAAT
>SBHD01000260.1 GCA_006226345.1 Bacteroidota bacterium
CAGACTGGTATCCGGTATGCACAGTGGACGGATGCCCGGCGCCTGGCATACGAGGAGACCAGTACGCAAACCGTTCCCGATCTGCTGCTGCGCCAGATCGTATATCCGGATGGCAATGTGGAAAATATCTATGGGCCAGGTGAGGTGACTGTTATCCGGTCCATTGAAGCAGAGCAGTACAACCGCTACCGTTGGCTCGAACTGCCGGTAGAGACCGGATTGGCATTGCCCTTTGGCAAGCACTGGCAACTGGACATAACTGCCGGCTTGGCCTTTGGACTTGCAACGGCGCAGTCCGGAACGGCAAGTATCGGTGCGGCCACGCATGCGCTGGAAGACCTTCCCTACCGCAAGTCCGGCACTTTATCGGCTACTGCGAGCCTGGAATGGCTCTACCGGGCCCCGCATTGGGCGGCTGGGATAGGCCTTCAAGGACGCACAGGGCTGAACAGCACGACAACGTCAGGCGCTGCATTTTCGGAAAAACGGCAGGCTGCCGGCCTGGGGCTTGTGGTGCGTCGTACGCTTCGGTGATCCTAACCGTTGAGGGTTGGTTATCCGGATCTTATGTGGTAGAAAGGTAGACTAGTGCCGTATTGATCAGCAGATAGCTAACCAGGATCAGGAAATACGCGCGGCGGTCAAAGCGGATAGACTTGGCCTCCTTCCCCTTTTGCCAGAGCCGCAGGGAAATAACGGACAATACGATGCACAGCAGCAAATAAACGTAGGTAATTATGTGCAGTTTATCCACCAGGGTGAAGGTGGTGGACTGCGGGAGGATCGAATCGACGATGTATTTATTGCCCACGGCAGCGAACATGGCGCCTACCGAAAGCCCGAACCGCGGATCGACATGAATAGGGTCGATAAAAAAGACCAGGGTGGAGATAAAGAACGACACATACAGGCCGGTGAACAAAGAGAAAAACAATCCCCAGCTTTTCCGTTTGATAAACACTTTCAGAGTGGCATGTGCGTATGCACTGCCATTGGTGAGATCGGGGTCGCCGTAAGTCGTGTCGTATTTCCGGGCTTTGGTGGTCAGTTCAAAGCGTTCGATTTGCCAGTTGGAGATGACCAGGCCTGTATCGAGTTTGGTATTTTCGGTATCGGCGAGGTACACCATGGTCCCGGTATCCTGATCACTTTCCTCCAGGTCGATCGTCATCACCTGTTTGTCAAACGGAAAACGCCGTACATCCCAGTCTTTTTTGATCACGGCATGGACTTGCTTGCCGGACCAGTAGATGCCGTTTTTCTGTTCGGTGAATTCCAGCTCGTAGTTGAGTTCTTTGGCAGTAGGGATCTCCAGGGTTTCCAGTGGGGTAAGTTCGGGATTGGTGTAATTGAACCAAACCCAGAAGGTGGTGGAAAAGCTCTTTTCTGCCAGGTTAATATCATAAATATCATTGATGAAGGCGCCGATCTTAACTGTGTCCGGCTGGGTCGATGCCTGGTTCCGGAAAAGGACCAGGAGCAGGAATACAAACAAAATGCGGGCAGTGAACAGGTTTTTCATCAGGTGACGAAGGTAATGCGGACTCCAGCCACTTTTCAAATTTCCAATTTCCTTTTCCAATTTTTCTTTGGATCTCCTGTTAGGGCAGAATGGCATATGCCTGTAAATGACGAAAGTTTCTTTTTGGTAATGAGGTTTATCATCCTTCCCAAACCCCGGGACGTCTAAATTGGGGCCCGATCAAACCATGCCACTATGAATGCGGTATATAAACCAAAAATTGAGGCTTTTCTTCAATTAAAAAGCATTGCGGTATTGGGGTATTCCAGCCAGGGGAACCAACCTGCCAATGCGATCTACCAAAAACTGAAGGATAACGGTTACCATGTTTTTGCGGTCAACCCTAAAGTTGATCAGATCAAAGACGTTCCCTGCTATCCGGATGTGCAGTCCATCCCTGAACCGGTCCAGGGGGCTGTGCTTTGCACACCTGCGTCTGCGGCAGAGCAGGCAGTAAAAGATTGTGCTGAAAGCAATATAACCCATGTGTGGATGCATACCGGTATGGGGCCCGGCAGCTACGACCCGGTTGCCTTTGAAACAGCAAAAAAGTTGGGTGTGGAGGTCATTCCCGGCGGCTGCCCTATGATGTATATCAGGCCTGATATTTTTCACAAGTGCATGGGGTGGCTGAAGACACTGCCGGAGTAGGTGGTAGCCTGAGAGTTTCTCGGACTTGATAATATGCTGTCTGTAAGATGGCGAGGCAATGAGGTTTCTGCCCGCGCCACTTTTCAAATTTCCAATTTTTCTTTTCAAATTTTACTTTTTAACCAATTACCCGTGCGAGGTGCAGGTCCTTTTAATTTTCAATTTGAAATTTGAAAAGAAAAATTGGAAAAGTGGTGTACACCTTATGTGCGTTTCCGGTAGGTCCACACCGCCAACCCGTTTACCACCACGGCATATCCCAGCACAGTAAGGAAGTTCTGGCGGATATCGGCAAATCCTGCCCCTTTGAGCAGCACCAGCCGCATGAATTCCACAAAATATTTGACCGGATTTATCATGTTGAGGTATTGCGCCCATTCCGGCATGCTATCGGTAGGCGTGAACAGGCCGCACATTAGGATGAAAATGACCATGAAAAACCAGGCGGTGAACATGGCCTGCTGTTGCGACTCCGCGAAATTGGAGATCAGAAAACCGAGGCCCAGCATACAGGGCGCAAACACCAGGGTGTACAGAAAGACCAACCGCAGGTCGCCCAGCATCGGGATGCGGAATACCAGCCAGCCGATGGTCAGACCAATGGTCATCATCACCAGCGAGATCATCCAGAATGGGGTGAGTTTGCCCAGGATGAACTGCCATTTGCGGATCGGGGTAACGTTCAACTGTTCGATCGTACCGATCTCCCGTTCCCGGACGATATTCAGGGCCGTCAGAAACCCGATGATCAGCGAGATGATCACCCCCAGGATACCGGGCACCATGAAGGTTTTATAGTCGAGCTCGGGGTTGAACCAGTTGCTGTATGTCACCTGAATACCGGGGGGCGCTACACCCGGTTTGGCGCCGGCGCCGGTATGTGACCGGGCAAAGGCCTGTACGATGCTGTTGGCATAGCCGACAGCCAGCCCTGCTTTCACGGCATTGATCGCATTAGCGGTAATGGAAACGGCGGTGTTGCCTTCCCGTACAAGGTTGCGCTCAAAATGGGGCGGGATCTCCAGGATCAGGTCGGTGCGTTCCCGGGCCAGGTCGGCATCGGCTTCCTTGACCGTAAAGGACGTATTCGCCACTTTGAAATACCCCGATGCGCCGAATTGCGCCACCAACTGCCGCGAAAGCGGCGACAGGTCGTGGTCCACCACCCCCAGCGACAAGTTTTTGATCTCATAATTGGCTGCAAACGACAACAGGATCGTTTGAACCACCGGCATGACCAGCAGCATGGGCAACATGAACTTGTTGCGGAAGATCTGCAGAAATTCTTTCTGAACGAGAAAAAAGACGGTGCGCATGGTTGGGTGATTGGATGGCTGATGGATAAATCGTTGTTTGGTTGTCGGGAGTTACTCCAGGCGACTTTTAAAGTTGCGGATGCTGACACCGATAAAAATGACGGCCATACCGATCAGAATGAGCGTTTCTTTCCAGATATAACTCAGGCCCACGCCTTTGATCATCACGCCTTTGATGATCGGAATGAACCAGGTGGCCGGGAATATAGTGCCGATCACCTGTAGCGGGACGGGCATACTTTCGCGGGGAAACATAAAGCCGGACAGGATGATCGTAGGCATCATCAGGCTCAGTGCAGAAACGAAAAGTGCCGTCAACTGGGTCTTGGCCTTCGTAGAGATCAGAATGCCCAGGGACAAGGCTACGAACATATATAAAAAACACTCCAGCCCCAGCAGCAAAAAGCTGCCCCGCATCGGCATACCAAATACCATAATCCCGATGAACACGACCAATGCAGCATTCAGGAAGGACAGCACCAGGTAGGGAGCTGCCTTTCCCAACACGATCTGGATGGGTTTCAGGGGAGATACCAGCAGAATTTCCATGGTACCCAGCTCTTTTTCCCGGGCCAGGGTTATGGACGTCATCATAGCTGATACCAGCATCAGGATCAGCGTGATCACGCCGGGCACAAAATTGAATACGGCTTTCTGCTCCGGATTGTACCGCATGCGGGTTTCCGAATGGATCAGGGCAGGACGGACATCCCGGGAAGCGGCAATGCGCTCCTGCTGGTAACCGAGGATGATCGCATTCGCATAATTGATCAGGGTGGTGGCAGTGTTCGGGTCGCTGGCGTCGCCGATCAGCTGGATCTGGGCGCGGCCTTGGTGGTCAAGGTCATGGCCAAAATCGGGCGGGAACAGGAGGGCCAGTTTGATCTTCCCGGTCTGGAAAGCCGGCTCCAGTTCTGCTTCGGACTGAAGGGTTTGGCCGATGCGGAAATAGCCACTGGAAACCAGCTTATTGATCAGCCGGGTGCTGGCCTCGTCCTTGGCGGCATCCAGTACGGCAATATTGGCATCCTTGACCTCATTGGTCAGTACATAACCGAACAGCAAGACCTGGACGACCGGCATCCCGAACAGGATCAGCATGGTGCGCCGGTCGCGGTAAATATGCCGGAATTCTTTTAGGATAAAAGCGAGAAATCGATTCATTTTTGCTTCTGCTTTTCTTGATTTATCAAAAAGTAAAT
>SBHD01000192.1 GCA_006226345.1 Bacteroidota bacterium
TCCTTCCGGAAGGATCGGCAATTGGCACATCAAACTGTATTTCCTGAAATGGTAACGGGGAAGGTATTGTCTGAGTGCCAATTGCCCTCTATTCTGATTCGGATCTTAATACCGATTCCGGCTCGTGGCTACATAAAACAAAAGTCCCAACCGTTAAAACCGGTCGAAAATGAAATTACCAGACAGCATAGCAGAATCCATTACCTTAATTTCCAATACATTTGGAGCGTATTAAATGACGCTATTCACATTGGCCCCTACACAAGTGGTTGACCTGGCAGTCAGTCTCGTTTTGGGATTGATCATGTTCGGGATCGGGTTATCGTTGACTGTCAACGATGTTACCCGCATATTCCGTTATCCCAGGGCTTTTTTTTCTGCGCTGGGTGCACAGATGCTGGGATTGCCGGTGATCGCATTTGTCATTAACCTGATTGCTCCGTTGACACCGGAACTAAAGGTAGGGTTTATCATTTTGGCTGCCAGTCCTGGTGGAGCAACTGCAGGCTTTCTGACTTACTTATGGCGAGGTAATGTTGCCTTGTCGCTGTCCATCACTTCAGTAAACAGTTTTCTTACACTTTTCAGCATACCAGTTGTTGTTAACCTGGGATTGCTGGTTTTTCATGGGCACGGCACCGATCTCCACCTGCCATTCTGGGAAACGGTTAAACATATTTTCTTTATCACCATTATTCCTGCATCCATTGGCGTACTGGTCCGCAGGCACTATCCGCATTTTGCGGATATGGTCAGCAAGCCGGCCAAATATGTCATGTTAGTCTTGCTGGCCATGGTGTTTTTGATCAAGATGTTTGCAGGCGAAAGCTATGGTGGCGCCGGGCTGGGCTGGTCAGATTTCCAACAGATCACTCCTGTTGCGCTGATCCAAAACGCCAGTTGTTTGTTCTTTGGCTACTTTTTTATGCGCTACATGGGGCTTCCACACCCCTCCCGGCTCACAGCTGCTATGGAAAGCGGTGTTCAGAATACAACACTGGCCTTTTTGATTGCCAGTAATCTGTTGGGCAATCAGGAAATGGTGAAACCGGCCCTGGTCTATTCGATGTTCTCCTTCTGGACTGCCTGTATTTTTGCTATTGTGACCAACCGGATTGCAAGCGGAAAACGTTAAACAGTGCGGTCCATCTATTTTTCCATACCGATCTTTCAAATGATTATACTTCGGAAAGATCAACCTACGCTTGATAGTCTGAACGCACTAAATAACAATACTTTGGGTAAGCATCTGCCGGCCGATATGCATCGGCCGGAGCGTCCAGGTCTGGCAAATCGAGACCCCGGATCAATCCGGTTAATTGTCGTGCATTAGCAGACTAACCATGGCAATTGTCAAACGATGATAAATTTGCGCCGGCAATCCATGTATTTTTGCCCTCTCATAGCCCTGTTATCTCACTATACGTTTTTATCTGTCTTCATGAAACACTATCTGAATTTGCCGTTGCTGGTTGTTTTTCTAGCCAGCACAACCCCACTATTTTCGCAAGATTTTAATGTTCAGCTCCGCAGCACCCTGGAGTATCCCGGACAAACACTCGCCAATATCAGCGGCTATGCCCAGGATGGCCGGGAATACGCGCTTGTGGGTGCTTCCCAGGGGCTTTCCATTGTAGATGTTACCGATCCTGAATCTCCGACGGAGATCGTACAGATTCCCGGGCCGAATAACTTGTGGAAAGAAATCAAAGTATACAGCCACTATGCTTATGTCACAAGTGAGGGCGGCCAGGGCGTACAGATCGTCGACCTGAGCGACCTGCCAAGCCCAAACCTCAATTACCATTATTATCAGGGTACTGGTGAGATTGAGGGCGCACTTAATACCATACATGCCCTGCATATCGACCTGAGCAAAGGCTTTCTATACACTTTCGGCGGTAATTTCAGCAGTGCCCGGGTACATGACCTGAATGCCGACCCCTACTTTCCAGTATATGTTGGCAAATACGATCAATTGAATTATATCCACGATGGATTTGCCGATAATGACACCTTATACGCCTGCCATATCTACTCCGGCCTGATGGCCATTGTAGACATGCGCGACAAACAAAACCCCGTAGTGCTGGGAACTGTTGAAACGCCGGGCCGCTTTACCCATAATACCTGGCTCACGGATGACCACAAAACCGCACTGACCACAGATGAGACTACACCGTCTTTCCTGACTTCTTACGACATATCCGATCCGACCGATATCAAGGAGCTGGACCGCTACTCCCCGAATGACGGGAACGGATCTATCGGTCACAACACGCATGTGCTAAATGATTACGCCATTACCTCCTGGTATACCGACGGCTTTACTATAGTAGACGCACATAAGCCGGACAACCTGGTTCCCGTCGGTATGTACGACACCTGGCCCCAGGCCAGTGGCGCGGGTTTTGATGGTTGTTGGGGCGTATTCCCATTCCTGCCATCCGGAAATATACTTGCCACCAACATTCCCAATACCAATGGCGGTACCGGTACCCTGTTCGTATTGACTCCTAACTATCAGCGCGCTTCGTACCTGGAAGGGCAAATCATGGATGGCTGTACCGGCACCCCACTCAGTGGTGCTGATATCTCATTGGCCGGGACTCTTGTTACGGCTCAAAAGTTGACCAATAACAACGGTATTTTCAAAACAGGCATACCAGAAGCAGGTACCTTTTCTGTTACGATCAGCAAGCCTGGTTACATTCCGCAAACCGTTAGTGTTGACCTGAACACAGGCGCAGTCACGATGCTCAATATTACACTGGAACGACAGTCCGCATTCAATATTAATGGAAAACTGACCGATCTGGCTACCGGAAATCCACTCTCCAACATAAGTTTCTCCATGAAAGGAGATATTCAGGAATACAAACTTCAAACCAATGCCAACGGACAATTCGACCTCAGTTGTTTGTTTGGTGGCAACTACCGATTAGGGGCGTGGGGTTACAGACCGGCTGAAGTGCTGATCAACAGCGACGGTAGTTTGACCGTTGCCCTGGAAACGGCTTACTATGACGATTTTGACCTTGATTTAGGTTGGACGGCAACCAGTACGGCAAATGATGGATTTTGGACGCTGGGAGAACCCGTGGGCACTTATCTGTTCAACCAACTTGCCAATCCGGACCAGGACAATCCCAACGACGTTGGAGATCGTTGTTATGTGACCGGCAATGGCGGTGGCTCTGCCGGAAATGATGACGTGGATGGCGGCAGTGTCACACTGATCTCTCCTCTGATGCGTCTGGCGTCTTACAGTGATGCAATACTTACCTTTGATTATTGGTTTGTTAACGGTGGCGGGAATAACTCCCCTAACGATCGTTTTGAGATCCAACTTCTGAACGGTCAGGAGTCTGTGATTATTCTGACAGAAACATCCTCCCTGGATGCCTGGCGTAATTCCGGTGAGATCCACCTTGCTGATTATCTTCCGCTGACGGACAATATGCAGATTCGTTTCATAGCCTATGACGACAATCCGGGCCATGTTGTAGAGGCCGCAGTTGATGTATTTGAGGTCGTCCCTGGTCTTGTGTCCGCTTTTGAGCCCGATGCTAATGCAAGTCTCCACCTGTCGCCCAATCCAACCAGCCACGCTTTTCGCCTGCAATACAACTGGCCGGAAGCAACGGACATTCGGTTGGAAGTACGCAATCTGGTTGGCCAGTTGGTCACAGAACAGGCGCTTGCCCCGCTGGCCGGTGTTGCCGAATTTGGAGCCGGCCTGCCTAAAGGCGTTTACCTGGTATCCCTGAAAGATTCCAATGGCCGGTATAGCAAACTCGTTAAAGCTGTCAAACAATAGCAGTTGCTGTCCTTATTGGTGGGCGCTGCGTTACCTACGCCTGTAATACTGACAACATAAATTAAGTCCTCCGCTACCTGATAGCGGAGGACTTTTTTGTATAAACCCATCGGCATAGGCCTGCATACAATTTATATCTCCTGCCCCAGAGCCACTTCTTTGAGATCTTAATAACGTCCCCGGGTAACTATAGGATTTTCACCTGATTTCATAGGAATCTAAAACGGAATACTTGCGCAAGAGCGACGCCAATCTGCCTCTTACCCGGCAGCATACTATTATTCCTGCTATAAGCCCATCAACTCTTTCAAGGCCGGATTGGCACTTCTGCCAAATGGAACTGATTGCATCCGCGATCTCCAGTTTCCCCTTATTTGATATCCTGGATTATTGCCTGGCTGCCGGACAGCCTGTTTGGATTTCGTAATTACAGAAGACTAATTGAATTGCCATAAAGTATGGTGGAAAACAAATCAGCCGGTGGTCGTTCCTGGAAAGTATTCACCAGAATGAACTAACCTGCTCCGGTATTTACTTCTCCGGGGCGTATTTGAACAGCGCCGGCGGGGAATGGTCTCCCAGCGATGTGTTTTTCGGTATTAACCGCCAGCAGACCCTTCAAATGCACTATTTGAAAATGGCTTTAATCTCTGTGTCATCAAGTTATAGTCTCCGTGCACGATACAGTCAATGCTTTCGCTTTCACCATAGAATTCCCTTAGATCAGTTTTTTTTGACCTGAAGGTCTTACATGAACAAGTAGCGCCAATAAAAAAAGCCCCCCTCCAGCATTTGGAGAGAGGCCATCCCAAAAACCGATTTTAAAGTATGTTAAAATCGATTCCCGGTTATTCCTTCGCGGTACG
>SBHD01000122.1 GCA_006226345.1 Bacteroidota bacterium
ACTTCACTAAAAAGACGCTAAGGCGCTGCTGGTAAGCAGCGCCTTAGCGTCTTTTTAGTGAAGTCTGCATGATTGGTGTGACCTGACTTGGTATTAAACAAGCCATGATGCTTCTAATGACAAATTTTTGATAATAAAATGGCGGCAGATACCGGCACTTTTCGTTGGTTGCCAATTATCCACTTTGATCCAGTTTTAATATCAATAAGTCATCGGTGCCCGCGCTGTTACAACGCACTACTACCCCTCCACCAACACCACATTCACAGCACTAGGCCCTTTGGGCCCCATTTCCACCTCAAAAGTCACTTTATCGCGTTCTTCCAGTGGGTAGGAGGCATTGTTGATGTGTACAAAGATACTTTCCTGGGTCTCGGCATCGGTGATGAAGCCGTAGCCTTTGTCGTGGTTGAAGAACTTGACGGTGCCCTGGTGCACCAGGTCTTCTTCCCGTTCTTCTTTCGGAGGTATGCCCAGAACGATATCTTCCGCTTTGATCTTTTTCTTTTTGGCGGGGTCGGGTGGGGTGTCCGTCAGATTGCCGTTTTCATCAACATAGGAAAACATTTCTTCCAGCGACTTCGGACCGGATTCGGCCTTATCCTGTTTGCGCTGCATGCGGCGCTCGAACTTTTCCTGGTTCTTTTTTCTGCGTTTTTTTTCTTTTTCTCTTTTGTTAAAGGATTGCTGTGATCTTGCCATGTAGTGTGTTTAGTTAACTGATATGTTCAAAAAGTAAGCACGGGAGCGAAAACTGCCCGGTCGGGCCCGTATGCCGGCAATATGGCAGGCGGGAATCTGGAAAACGGCCGGCTGCGATCGGTACGGAAAGCGATTTGTACAAAGGTAGTGAAATTGAACTTTTCCCACCAATTAATTTCCAACCTATGGTTCTAACAGGAAGGGTGCGGAATAGTTTAATTCCACCTGACCGGAGTTGCCTTTATGACGTGCCCTGGTCCAGAAGGTCACTATACTCCGGGTGCCGTTTGAGATAGGCGCGTACATACGGGCAATAAACTACGATCTTCAAACCTTCCTTCCGGGCATGTTCCAGTCCGGTTCTGGCCAGTGCCGAAGCTACACCCCGGCCTCCGATCGCTTCCGGAACGCCGGTATGCATAAAATACATCCGGTTCTCCCTAAGGCGGTATTGCAGCACCGCCAGGTGATCATCGAGGTACACTTCAAACTGCTGGTTCCGGGTATTGTTGATAACATCCATGAGAGTTTACCGGGCTTCTGTACAAACTGCCGGTATTCAGAACCAACAACTTCCCCGGAGCTTTGTTTGAACAGCCGCGACACAGCCTTTTTACGGTCCGATCAATTTCTCCTACATTTAAGCAAAAAACAAACCCGCATGCGCTATCTCGCTACCCTCCTGACCCTGCTCCTGTTTTCCTGTCAAACGGCAAAACAAACGGCTACCCCAGCTGCCGCAAAACCTGCCACTCCTGCCACCATTAGTACCAAAGTGAAGGACATGCAAAAACACCCCGGCTATCTGCCGTTTTACTGGGATGAAAAGGCCGGAAAGATCTGGCTGGAGATCAGCCGGTTCGATACGGAACTCCTGTATGTCGAATCCTTATCGGCCGGCATCGGATCCAACGATATCGGATTGGACCGCGGTCAGATGGGGCCGGGCCAGATCGTGCGATTCCTGCGCAGCGGCAATAAAGTGCTGTTGGTACAACCCAATTATGCCTACCGGGCAGAAAGTGCCAATACGGACGAACGGCAGGCTGTAGAGGAGGCGTTTGCACAGTCGGCGCTATGGGGGTTTAAGATAGAAGCCGAAGAAAACGGTGCAGTGCTGGTGGATGCCACTGACTTTTTACTGAGCGACGCCCACCAGGTCGTTTCCCGGCTCAAACAGCAAAAGCAGGGGACGTATAAGCTGGATGCCAGCCGTTCGGCGATCTACCTGCCGCGCACCAAAAACTTCCCCAAAAACACCGAGTTTGAAGCCGTGCTGACCTACACCGGCGAGCCGGGTGGGGCCTGGATACGGTCGGTCACGCCGAGTCCGGAAGCCATTACCGTCCGCCAGCATCATTCTTTTGTCGAATTGCCGGATAGCGGGTACACGCCCCGTGTTTTTGATCCGCGCAGTGGATTTATCCCGACACAATTTGCCGATTATGCCACGCCGGTGGATCAGCCCCTGGTCAAGCGCTTCATTTACCGCCACCGGCTGCAGAAAAAGGATCCTTCCGCACTCGTCAGTGAACCGGTGGAGCCGATCGTGTATTATGTGGATCGCGGCGCCCCGGAGCCCATCAAATCGGCGCTCATCGAGGGCGCTTCCTGGTGGAACCAGGCCTTTGAGGCTGCCGGCTACCGTAATGCCTTCCAGGTCAGAGAACTTCCCCCGGACGCCGACCCCATGGATGTGCGGTATAATATGATCCAGTGGGTACACCGCTCCACCCGCGGCTGGTCGTACGGCGGCATGGTGGCCGATCCGCGCACCGGTGAGATCATCAAAGGCAAGGTCACCCTGGGCTCGCTTCGCGTGCGGCAGGATTTCCTGATCGCACAGGGCCTGTTGCCGGCATATGAAAAAGACGGCAGCACGCCCGACCCCCGTCTGATGGAACTGGCCTTGGCCCGGCTGCGGCAGCTCTCGGCACACGAGGTGGGGCATACGCTGGGTCTCACGCATAATTTTGCTGCCAGTTATAACGACCGGGCTTCCGTGATGGACTACCCACACCCCCTGATCGGGTTGCGCGATGACGGCACCCTGGAGTTTTCCCGGGCGTACGACAACAAGATCGGTGTCTGGGATAAACGCATGATCCTGTACGGATACCAGGACTTAGGTGCGGCTACCGATGAAAAGCCGATTTTGGACAATATTTTGAAAGAGAACCACCGCCTGGGGCTCTTGTTTATTTCCGATCGCGATGCCCGGCCTGCAGGCGGCGCCCATCCATTGGCGCATTTATGGGATAACGGATTGTCGCCGGCAGCCGAACTGGACCGCCTGATCGAACTCCGCCAACTGGCTCTGGAGCGTTTTTCCCTGGACAATATCCCTGATCAGACACCGCTGGCCGAACTGGAGCGCGTACTGGTGCCGCTTTACCTGGCACACCGCTACCAGGTGGAAGCCGCCGCCAAAATGGTAGGAGGCATACAGTACACGTACACCGTCAAGGGCTTTGAAACAGTGACCGACAGCGCCTGGCTTGTCCAACCTGTACCTGATGCCGGACAGCGAGACGCCCTGTTCAGCCTGTTACAGACGCTGGACACCCGGTTTCTGGAAGTGCCGGCCGATATCCGTGCTTTGTTACCACCACAGCCAGTGGGGTACAGTCGCGACCGGGAAACGTTCAACGGCCGGATGGGGGTGGCATTTGATCCGTTCGCTGCAGCCGAAACTGCCGCCGCCCAAACGATCGGGCTGCTCCTGCATCCGGAAAGGCTGGCCCGCCTGATCGAGCAAAAAGCGGCAGATCCGGACCGGGTCATGTCCGCTGAATATGTGATCGGCGAACTGCTCACCAGAGTGGCGGCCAACCATACGGAAACAGCCTATCAGCAGGAACTGGCCCGAATTGTAGAGAAACAAGCGGTACGGCAACTCCTGGAACTGGCGGCAGATGCCAATGCCTATCCACAGGTCAGCGCAGTTTCACTCCAGGAATTGTATGCATTGGAACAAATGTATCGCCGAAACCTGGAAGGCGCTCCGGCAGGTGCTTCGCAGCAGGCACACTACCGGTACCTGCTCCGGCAAATGGAGCTGTTCCGGGAGCATCCAAAAGACTTTCAGCCGGCTCCGGCACCTGCTATGCCGGACGGGGCGCCGATCGGGTGCCAGGGCGACCAGTAAAATGTAAAAGGCAAAATGTAAAATGTAAAGGTTGAAAATGTCTGCTGTGGGTGCCGGATACTGGTGGTGTAAAGGATACCTAGATTGCCGAATCTCCGAAACCTCAATACTGGCAAATTCAGCTGCAAGTAAATGATCGTGACACAAAGGGTATCCTGAGTGCAGTACCCACAGCAGACATTTTCAACCTTTACATTTTACATTTTGCCTTTTTCATCTCCCTGTTTTTTGCCGACGAAAATAAAATAACGCCACATGCCTCCTGCAACGGTGTTCTCTTGTACTACAGCAGGTTCGAATCGGCGCCTTAAAACGGGGAGCAGATGCCGGTCCATCCGGACGCGGTGGTGGTCCATCCATTTGCGGAACCACGGGTACGGGGTATCGTGGAAATCAACAACGGCAATGGTACCGCCGGGCTTCAGGTCCTGCCAGGCCTGTTCTATGGCTGCTTCCCAGCCGGGGTTGAACATCGTGAGGGAATAGGAAAAGAGCATGATATCAGCAGGCGCCGGCAAGGTACATTCCGGGCTGCCGTATGGTTGTTGAATAAACCGGACCCGGTCGGCATAAGGGACGGTGGCTGCTGCAGCCTTCCGGAGCATATCGGGGGAGATGTCGATACCGGTCAGTTGCCAGGTCGGCTGCATAGGTGCCAGGCGTTTGAGGTTGATACCGGTACCACAACCCACTTCCAACAGTGTTTGCCCGGGTGTTTGAGGTAAATACCATAGTATGCGGCGGCGGCCAAACAGGAAGGCCCAACGGGTGCTGTCGTACAGCCAGGCATTTTGCCGGTAATAGCGTTGGATAAACAGGTTTTGTTCAGAAG
>SBHD01000067.1 GCA_006226345.1 Bacteroidota bacterium
CCAGTCATAGTCTTCCGGGACATCAACCTGGCGGTCACCCTGCAACCTTAATTCATCGGGGAAAGCCCGGCGGTCATATACCCGGTAATAATCCGTTTGCAGGCGGGCCAGGGGTTCGATATAATCCACGCCCTTGTCCGGCCGAAGGATGATCGCCCGAAACCCCCAATCCGGCGAGTGGCTGCACCGGATCATCTTATTCGGTGTATCCAGCGAATGCCCGGAGTAGGTCCGGATATCGGGATACCGCGCCTGCAGTTCAGGCGCCATCACCGGCGATGCGACCAGTGCATAACGCTCCAGTCGGCCATCCGGCCCGGGTAATGCCAGCACAACCGGGGCCTGCCTGGCCGCTGTGGTGAACTCCATCGGCGCCTGCAGCAGCAGGTTGAGCATCGCCGTATAATCAAGGGTGTAAGCCCGGTACTCTTTGGGCTCGAAATCGTAATATGCCTGTTCAGGCAGCACAACGGCATCCGGCTCTACCGGCGACCAGAGGGTCTGATTCGTTTGTGCAGACAATGAACCGAACAATCCCAAAAAACCAAGTACTATTAAAAATGTACGCATGTAAATTGAATTCAGATTTGCATTATGTTGAGCAAAAAACAGATGCTGTTTCCAGAAACAAATGGCAAAAAGCGCCGGAACGCGTACTGCATCCGCCTGCTTTTTGCCATTTATCCATTCAACCGGTTTCCCGGTATTTACCGCACCATCAGGCGGCGCACGCCACTACCTTCGGCGTTGTCTACAGCAATGATATAAAGGCCTTCCGGCAATTCAGCAACCTGCAGCAAAAGCACGGTTTGACCACCGCCCAATACCCGGTGTTGCACCAACCGGCCGGCTGTGTCGAATACCCGGACCCGGGTGTCCGAACGCAGGGGCTCGCCAAACAGCAGGCGAACGGTTTCAGTAGCCGGATTGGGTGCCAGCTGGAATTCCAGTGCCTGCGAAACTTCCCCGGCACTGACCGGAAACTGCTGGATCGTGAAGCAGTCTTTCACTAATCCGCCCTCACCATCCGTCACCGTAAAGCAGAAACTATCCGTGCCGTTGATACCGCCATAGTCGAAGTAGCGCAGTGAACCGCTGTTCAGATCGGCCTGGGTAAACTGAGCGCCAGGCAGCAATACCCCAGTCCAGTTCACCTCCAGGTGTCCGTGCTGCGGTACGGTCATTAACGTGTACACCAATTCCGCATCGCTGTTGTTGGGATCTTCCGTTTTCAACAGGTCCGTTGTGATCACGGCATTGTTGCCGGGCGCCACCTGCAGCGGATTATTGTTGATCAATACCGGCGGGTTCAGGGCCGTGCTCGAACACAGCTCCAGTTCAAAGGCCTGAATATTACCACCGGAGCTCACCACATTATCCCGCACCCGCAGGATCCAGTCCCCACTGATATCTTGTCCGTTCAGCACATTCAACAGGTTTTCCGGTACGAACCGGGTGCCATTGTTCGCCGGCGGGCAGGCAAAAGGCGTTACACCGGTGTCGTCAAATCCAAAATTGAAACTTCCGTTAAACGCGCCGCATTTATCTTTAAACAACAGCACTTCCGTACCGGCCGGGCTCACCAGCGACATTTCCAGGTCCTTGAAGAAGGCATGCGAGCCTTGTATTTTTGTAATATTTACATCGCTGACCAGGCCACTGCTCGGGATCGTGATCTTCGACTCCACTGTCACGGCAGCGCTCGACGTAATATTCAGCGGCACATCAGTAGCGGCAAAGCTGGCACAGACGTCTACCAGGGTACCAAAGGCAAAAGGCCCTGCCCAGTCGCTCGTTCCACAGATATTCGTAACCCGGAAGCGCCAGTAGTACACAGCGCCTTCCTCCAGTTGTACCGGCACTACAAAACTGTCGGCAGCAATGGCTGCTTTAGAGGTCACGATCGTGCCGGCAGCAAAGGATGGGTTGGTTGCCACCTCTACATCATAGGTAGCCGTACCACTTATGCCGGTCCAGCGCAGTACCGGCGAACGGCTCTCTCCGCCAGCGCCATCTGCCGGCGCCACCAGGGCCAGTGCGGAGTAGTCGCCCTGGGCGACCCACAAGGTATTCGTAGTTGTTACCTGCATCCCGTTGGCATCGCCTTTTACATCATACTCCAGCACCTGCTCCGGCTGGCCGGCCGGAAAATCCAGGGTCAGCACTGCATCATTGCCGGGCGTAACGGGGTTAGGCGTAAAGGTTGCGGTCACACCCATCGGAAGTCCTTCCGCCGTCAGTGTGATCGGATCAGAAAAGCCGAGTGCGGCATAGGTGCTGATCACGGTACTGTATTGTTGCGGCAGGCAGAGCGTATCATACGTCGCACCTGCACAGAACGAATACCCCGGTACTGTGGCTGCAAGGATGGCGACGTTGTTGTTCGAGATATCGAAAAAGACATTGTCGGCTGCTTCTACCATGATCCGGGCGGCGCCGGTCGTAACGTTGGGGACCTGGACGCAGTACCGGCCGCGATTGGGCACGTTGGCCGCCAGCAGGGTCGGGAACGTCTGACCGCCATCCGTACTCATGCGGATATTGACCTTTTTGCAGTTCACAATGCTGTTATCCGTGTTGGCCACGTCCCAGGTGATCACCTGGTACGAACCGGGCGCCCAGGCTATACCGGCGGCATTCGGATACGTGACCCGGAACGGTCCGGCACTCACCCGCGGGGAGATCTTGATCTCCTCCCAGGCCTGTCCACCACCGCCGGTATGGTTATCGCGTACTGTCACCCGGAACGTCAGGGTGCGGTTATAGGTAGGCAGCACCTCCACCGGTGTGGAGATGTTTGCACTCAGGTCGGCGAGATTGGGGAAATAACGGGTCGGGGCAGTCGTAGGATCGTAGGAACGGAATGCCGGAGCATTGTTCTGCGGCGAGCCCAGGGTGTAAACCCCCGGGTCTTTGTCATATTGCTCCCAACAATAGGTCAGGTTGTCGCCGTCGATATCACTACCACTGGCTGTCAACCGGAACGGGGTAGAGATTGGTATAGCCACATTTTTAGGACTGACAATAGTTACTTCCGGGGCATTATTGGTAGTCGTGACTGTGGAGCCGCAGGTGCTTCCGCCACCGGTCGCAACAAAGTTCTGTACCTGAATAATGTTGGCCAGGTGGAAGTATGCATCGTTATCAGTCTGCACATTATTGCCACCACTGCAGGAACCTGCGTATGACATGATCGTACTGCCACTACCCGGCTCAAAAGCAAAATCCTCCGCGATCTGGGTTTCGTTGCCCGGACAGTTCGACCAGGTGTGGCTGCCACTGAGCTGGTGGCAGAACTCATGTGCCGCCACCAGAAAAAAATATTCGGCGTTCGGCATCTGGGCTGAAGAAGCCCCCCTTGCCTTGGTTGCGTCGTCGCAGGCCCGGCCACTAACGATGCCTACCTGATTGCCCGTAACGAAACGGCAGAACACATGCCCGATATCATAACTGCTGTTGGGTATGATCGAGTCGATGGCCGCCGGGTTCTGGTTCATCCACAGGCTCACCAGCGTACCGTCGTAAGGATCCGTGTTGGGATCCAGAAAGATGATCTGGTCATTTTCCGGGATCAGTTCAAAGCGTACAGCAAAATCGCGCTCTTTAATGGCCACAATGAAATCCAGGGCCGTATTGATCGCAGCCAGCACCAGCGGTTTGGTACCGCCGTGGAATACGGAATATTCTCCCTTGGCCGCGATCGCTACCCGAAATTTTTTCAGGTTGACCAGTGCACTGCCGCGATCCGCCACACCGCCGTTTTCCAGCAGTGCTGCAAAGGAGTCGGAAATATCATCGTGCTCTTCCACACCGCAGCGCACGCCATCTAACAACGCTGCTTCCCGGGGCAGGTCCGTCAGCCGGTATGCCATGTAAATATCCTGTTGGCCAGGTGTGTAGGGCCGGATCGATTGTACCGAGCCATTCCGGCCGATCAAAAAGGCGTGAAAGCCCTGGTATCCGACACCTAGGCGGACCGACATGCCGGAGCCGTCGGTAGCCATACCGGCATAGTTCCGGATAGCCGGGTATTTGGCATACAATTCCGGGGCCATGATGGGCGATTCATAGACCTCGAAGGTCTGAAACGAACCGTCGGCCCGGGGCAGCTCCACTGTAATGCCGGCGGCATCGGAAAACTCCATGGGAGCCCGGGCCAATACCTGGCAAAAGGCGTCATATTGAAGGGTATAAGCCCGAAAGGCGCGCGGATGCAGTGCTTCCGGAGCGGTTTCCGGCAAACTGGTATCGTTGGCGGCCATCGGCGACCAGAAGTTGGCAGCGTCCTGCGCTCCCAGGCTCTGGAACAGCCCGAACAGGCAAAGTAATGCGGTTAATTGGCGCATAGCATACTGTTTTTGTAAAAATGGCATATTGTCAGATTGATATAGGCGAAACACAAAAATCCGGCTTTTGACGGTGTTCAGGGGTATTTTCACACACTTTGCTAATAATGACTTAAGAATGCAGGCAGTTTCCGGCCGGATAGGCACTCATTCGGGAGGCAAGCAGATTAAACGACTACCCGTACCATCAGTGCCACCCCGAAAATGAGCAGGGTGGCGCCAATTCCCCACTGTACCCACCGCGTATGTTGGGGGGTCAGAAAATGCCGCACCCGCTTGGCTGCGTATGCCTTCAGGGTATCGGTCAGGATCAGGGTACTAAGCATTCCGGA
>SBHD01000219.1 GCA_006226345.1 Bacteroidota bacterium
CCGGTGGCCAGCAAAAGCACCACTACGATAGGTATCCGGACAGTCAGCCCGTTGTCGGGAAGATCAGACTTCGATGGCAGCAGGTAAAACACTACCAGGCAGATAATAGAGCCTGCCAGCAGGCAGAAGTACAGGATTTGCAGCGACCGGAGGTATTGTGCGAAATTTTGACGGATCTTCCCGGACATGGTGTACGCATTATGGCGCACAAAATACAGTATTTGGGTCCATATAGGCAATGCACATTTACCTGTACACCATGGAAATGCAGAAAACCCGGCACATTAGTGGTTTTTAACCATGCGCACCGGGTTTTCCACTTCCGTTATTGCGTAACCGGAGTAGCGGCTACACGTTGGAGGGCGTCGTCTGTTTTGAGGTAAAGTTTTTCCAACATATACCGGGTAAACACCCCCCGCTCATTCAGCATCTGCAGCAACAGGTCCATTTGCGGAATTCCCGTTGCCGGTGAATGGATAGTATAATAGCCGCCTGCACGCAAAATAAAGGACCGGTCCATACCAGGGTGATCCGGCGTCTGCGGAAACTCCAGGTACACGATATCCTGTGTGGTAGGCATTTCATGATACCGGTCATCCGCTTTCTGTAAAACAGCGGATACATCACGGCCGGATTGGTCCGTAGCTTTTTGCAGTTCCAGCATATGCCTGTCCAACGGGACATTGTAGTAGGAGTAGTCCACTTCCGCACTGTGTATTATCCACATGCCTGGCGGGCATTCAAGTTTGACCTTAAGCGTATTGGAATGAAAGCCCAACAGATCCAGTTCAACCACGATATCCTTGCTGATCACGGGACCGGGCGCCCATATGTGTCCGGCAGCCTGCCAGCCGGACTCCCGCCATACCGATACCTGCAGCATGCCTTCCTGGAGGAGGAAATCGACTAATTGCTGCCGGGCTGCCGGATTGGAATTCAGTTCATCATACCAGGCAGGCAATTCGGTCCCCGGCAGTTGAAGCAATTCCTTGATCGCCTCAGACGACCATACGGTATTCTGCACATTCAGCACCAGGGCTGCCGAACTGGTGCCATAAGAGCGGTCAAACTCCAGGACAACTCCATCGCGAAGTGCCGTGGGGTCATTCAGGTTGCGGCCAAATGGATTGCTGAGCCAATAGGCATCGTTATCCCGCCGTAACTCTTTATGGACATCCCGGCTGTAAAAATCATAGGCTGTTCGGGGCTCCTGCAGGTTCCCGACCGTAAACAACTCACCTTTGAATGAAGGATAAACCTGCGTACCCGGTAAGTGGTCGATCGCGAGCAGTTGAACGAAATCGACCTGCTGGGTTTCGTCAAACTCGCTGGTCATTTTGAGTTTGTAAACACCTTCATGCGCCTGCAGGTGATCGAGGTTGTCCCAGTCGGGGCGTTCGGCAGCTTTAAAAATGGCACCGCCGAAAATTTCCGCATCCAGCTGGTAATCGGTGCCGTCATAACTGTAGATCAACGGACAGGATGATATGGTGGATGATGTGCCTGTAGTGGCGGCAGGTTCGAAGGTGTCAAAGTCAGCTGTGTTGACCAACGCAACAGCCAGTGCAACATCAACGGACAAGCCAACGACCGTACCAATGATCTCACCCCTATTGGTCCTGGTTTTAATGTAACTGATGTCTGCAACCGGGATACGGATAATGTTGTCGCCGCTGTGCCGAAGCATTAATGTACCTGACGGGGCGTCAATACTGGAAGTGTCGTAGTCCACAATCCCGCTATACCGGCCCGATATGGGGTGTTTCGAAAGATCGTGTTGGTATACGGTGATCTTTTGGTCTAGCGGTAATTTAACGATCTCCCATCCTCCAACCACTTCACTTTTTTGCTTGTCAATACTATGTCCAATCCCATATCCCAACAACGTACATCCCCAGAAGAACAGAAGCGGGCTGGAAACCAACAGCAGAAATACACGGATAGACTTCTTCATAGCACATTCTCTTTGCAGCGCTTGTCTACAACTATCTACTAATACGCGGAGCGTTCCAACATCCTTTGGGGGGCAGCTTGTGGAAGAATATCTAGGCGGGAAAGGTAGCTCCGTTTATTTCCTTCAGGCCAACGATACAAGGGCCTGTAGACAAGTTCCTGGTTAACAATTTAATTCCGCATCAATTTACACGACATCGCCGCTGCCGGACGATGATACAGACTGATACCTAAACTGATTGAAATCACCGGGGAACCGACTTCATACAAGATAGCGGGACCGGCTCCAGTATCTTTCTGCCGGAGTTCAGTTTACTTCATCCAGGCGATTCCTGCCTGCGGAAAATAAATGACGTAATCTTCAAGGTCAAGGAGCAGGCTCCTGACCGATCCGCTCCAGGATAGCCGTACGCAGCCGGTGTAACGGGCGGAGTACCTGTGGGTGCGTAGTAGCGATCCGGATTGCACGCCGGCAGCTTTGAAAGCGCTGAAAAAGTGCCTGGTACTCTTCCACAAACAGTCCGGATAAAATAGCCGCTGCTATTGCCAGCCAGCCCAACTCGGGTTGGTCGGTAAAATACCAGACCAGTTTCCCGACACCCCAGAGGGCAAATGGGAAAGTGAATATTCCAACCAGCATCTTCACTGTGGTCGAATAGCCGATATACAAGTCCATTTTCTTGTTCACCCACCAGGGGATAAAACACGGGATGAACCAGAATACGTACCCGAGCAGAAAAAAGGGAAAACCCAGCAATAGCCAGAAGGTATACCAGAGCGTGCGCAGGAGCAGCGCCGGTTCGCGCACAGCAGCCATGACGCTATCATCCAGTCCGTGTTGCTCCAGTTGGGAGAAATAATCGGCTGTCAGTTCCCGGAGTTTCGGGTCGTCCAGTACTGCCGGCAGCATGTTTTGTGTACGGAAATACGCTTCCCGCGGCGGAAGCGGTTCTGTATTTTGCTGGACCGTTTCCAGGTAGCCTACCAACTCCTCACCGGCCTCGTCGCGACAGTGGATACTCAGCTGCTGTAATTGCAGGCTCAGGTGTTCCATGAGGGCATCTACTGCCTGCTGGCGGTTTTGCTGCCAGGCAGCTGCCCAATCCCTGGCATAAACCGGCGCACCTATATTAACCACTACATTACCCCTGAACAGGTTGGGGGCAGAATAGGATAAACCAACCGGGATGATCTTGACATCCAGCTGCCAATCGTTCCGGGCCTCGGCGCCGAAGGCTATACGAGCTGTGCCGGACTTCAGCGGCCGGATATAACGATACATCCAGCTGGTTCCCTCTACTGCAATAAAAAGCACGCCGTTTTTTTCAAGATGCTGGAACGACTTCTCAAACGCCTGAATATTATTGCGCTCTTCGCCGTCTGCCACATCCTCCTTGCGTTTCACCGGAATGCAATACAGGCGGCTGAACAACCAATTGGTCACCGGATGTTTGAAAAGCCCGTAATTGGCCAGATAAAACATTTCCTGCCGGATGGACAGCGCCGGATTCAACGGGTCCATCAACGTATTGGGGTGGTTGGCGATCACGATGGCCGGACCGTCGAAACGCAGGTTTTCACGCCCCAATACCACGCGCTTCCGGTATAACACCTTAAAGCACAACCAAACCAGGATGCGCAGCAACAGGTAGATCAGTCGCAGGACAGGGTGAAGGCGAATATTGCGATAGGCCATGTTGGATGATCAGCGGGTGGCGAAGGATGATTGCCCTGACGGGACAAGTGTTTTCAGGACACCGGACAAAAGTATTGATTTATTTTTCGAGTTATGCCTCCGGCCTGTTTTCCCGGTGCAAAATGGCGTATCGTGCGGACCCGCAATTCGACGGTCAAATAAACTATTCCGTGTACCTTCGCGTTTAGGAACCATGGCTGAAACCAACCAATCCTATTCCTACATCACCTACGGCGCCCGGGTAAGTGCCGACTCCGTGACCACCCTCCTGGAACATGCCCTGGACAGCATGGCCCTGAGTGCCGGACGTCCTACCCCGATCTGTATTTGGGGGCTGCATGGCATTGGTAAAACAGAGCTCGTGCGCGATCTGGCGCGGGCGCGAAACTGCGCCTTTGTATACATTGCACCGGCACAATTTGAGGAAATGGGTGATCTGTTGGGCATGCCGCAGATCAGTACCGTCAAACAGAAAGGTGAGGTGACGCACTTCGTGGCACCGGAATGGGTGCCCCGCCAGCCGGGGCCCGGCATTCTGCTCCTCGACGATGTCAACCGCGCCGACGACCGGATCCTGCGCGGGATCATGCAACTGTTTCAGAATTACGAGCTGGTTTCCTGGACACTTCCCGAACAATGGCTCATTGTATGTACGGCCAACCCCGACGGAGGGGATTATTCCGTCACCACGCTCGATGAAGCCATGCTTACCCGCATGCTGCATGTAACCATGGAATTCGATGCCCAGGCATGGGCGCGCTGGGCCGAACAACAGGAGGTGGATCCCCGCGGGATCAATTTCGTACTGGCTTATCCCGAACTGGTCAACGGTCGCCGCACCACCCCGCGTTCCCTGGTCCAGTTTTTCGACAGCATCCACCCCCTCGACGATTTGCAGGAACACACCGGGCTGGTCCGTCTGCTGGGTGATGCCGCACTCGATCCGGAAACCACGCAGGCCTTCCTGTCCTTTATTAACCTCAAACTCGATCGCCTTCCGTCGCCGGAAGAGATCCTGTTGGCTGAAGACTTCGACCTGATCGCCCGCCGCCTCGACCGGCTGGTGCATGAAGGCGATACCAAACGTCTCGATGTTCTTTCTGTGGTCATTACCCGCCTGAACAATCACCTGCTGCTGCGCAGCACCGAACCATCCGACCCGGAACTGGCAAACCTGCAACGTTTTCTGCTGCTTGATCTGTTGCCGAATGATCTGCGACTGGCCATGGCACAGGAACTGACCCGCTCCAAACGGCCGGGCCTGATGAAACTTTATGCTGTACCCGAAGTGGGACAGTTATTACTAAAGAAAATGTAGCAGACAAGGTCACTAATCGTCTGTATCATTAAAGTAGCTCCTATTCTCCCGTTTTTCCAGAAAACAAAACTCGTCCTACGACTTGAAGTCGCAGGACGAGTAAGGAACTATAGTCTATAAAATCCGGTCAGATCAGATCTTCTCATCCCACCAGCGCTTCAGCTGCCAGCCCTTCAGGTACATTACCGGCAGGATGACCAGGGTGATGAAGGTCGCAAAGCCCAAACCGAAGACGATCGTCCAGGAAAGCGGCCCCCAAAAGGCAACCGAATCACCGCCCAGGAATATATTGGGTTCCCCGTGTGCAATGAGGGTTTCAAAGTCAATATTAAACCCTACAGCAAGCGGGATCAGGCCGAGGATCGTAGATGTTGCGGTCAGCAATACCGGCGTCATCCGGGTTCGGCTGGCCTCCACGATCGCTTTTTGCACTTCCATCCCTTCATTCCGCAGGAGGTCAGTAAATTCTACCAGTAATATCCCGTTTCGCACCACAATGCCGGCCAGTGCTACAATGCCGACCCCCATCATGATCACGGAGAAGTCCATGTTAAAGATGGCCATTCCCAGTAACACACCGATGATCGAAAAGATAACCTCTGTGAGGATGATCAGGGTTTTGCCAAAAGAGTTGAATTGCGAGACCAGGATCAGCAGTATGATAAATATGGAGATGAGCAGCGACCGGCCCAGGAAGTTCATTGCATCGGTCATTTCGGCATCTTCACCGGCAAAACTGACAGTCACACCCTCGTATTTCGGCAGGTTGATCAATGCGGCCTTCACAGCGTTTACCACCTGGGTCTGTTTGGGCTGGTATTCAGCGGTGATATTGGAGGCTAGTGTGACCATACGTTCCTGGTCCTTGCGACGGATACCGCCAAAGGTGTTGGTGTATTTGACATCAGCCAGTGCCGACATCGGCACCGAGCGCAAGACACCGCCCATGTTCATATCCCGGAAAGTGATATTAAGGTTTTCAACGGCATTGATATTGTCGCGCTGGCTTTCCTGCAGGCGTACCATGATCGGCACCTCGTCTTCCCCGTCGCGAAACTTGCTGGCTTCCTTACCCAATATGGCCGTCCGGAATTCCCCGCCGATCTGGGAGGAGGTTATTCCTTCCCGGTTGGCACGGGCCCGGTCGATCTGGATATTGATCTCTGGTTTGGATACGATCAGGTCGCTGCGCAGCTCTTCCACTCCCGGTATGGCCAGCGAATCAAGATAACGCTTTACCAATACAGATACCCGGTTGAGCTGCAGCAGGTCGTCGCCCCGGATCTCCACGGAGATCGGCTTAGGCGTCGGGGGACCGCCCTGCTCCTGCCCCACGATGATTTCCGCACCGGGGATCAGGCCTTTGGTCGCCGTCCGGATGTCGTCCATGAGGGCTTTGGTGCTGACGCCCTTGCGCCGGCCGTATTCCACAAATGCCACACCGACCTTCCCTTTATTGGAGGTTGCCGACCGGTCAAACTGGTCCTCCGAGGCATTGAGTGCCACGTTGGAAATAACCGATTCCACGATCGGATTGTCCGGACCCAGTACCTCCACCACTTTCTGTTCAACGATCCGGGTGAGTGAATCGGTCACCTGTACATCCGTGCCTACCGGCATGTTCAGGTATACAAAAATGAAGTTCGGGTCGGCTTTGGGAAACAGTACGATGTTCGCCTGCCGGGAAGCCGTTATCCCGCAGGAGCCGATCAGCAGCATGGTCATACCGATCAGCATGGTCCAGGGGCGGGCCAGGGCAAACCGGAGGAAACGGCTGTACACGGACTGGACAGCCGGCCAGAATCTGGTCTGAAAACCCCGGATCACGCCGTCCAGTGCGTACCGGTAAAGGACGATCAAAAGGGCTACCAATATCAGCAGGTTACCCATAAACAGGTTGCTGTTGGCATAGAAGTATACAATGGCCAGACCGTACAACACATATCCGGCAATTGCCCGCCGGCGTGCCTTTTTCGGATCTTTCGGTGGCGCATTATCATCATCTCGCTTCATAAACCACACGGCAAATACCGGGTTTATGATGTAGGCCACCAGGAGGGAGGCCGTGAGGGTGATTATGATCGTGACCGGCAGGAAGTGCATGAACTTCCCGAAGATACCCCCCCAGAACACCAACGGGAAAAAGGGCGCCAGGGTGGTGGCCGTACCCGACAGTACCGGCCAGAATACTTCGCTGGCTGCTTTCTTGGCAGCAGACACGATATCGAGGTCCTCCTTGTTGAATACCCGGTGGGTGTTCTCCACCACCACGATAGCGTCGTCCACCACAATACCCAGGCCCAGTAAGAAGGCAAAGAGTACGATCATGTTCAGGGTAAAACCAAACGCCGGTAGCACCATAAAGGCGATACACATCGACAAGGGCACAGACATGGCTACAAAAAGGGCATTGGTCCCCCCCATGAAAAACATCAGGATCAGGGTGACCAGGATAAAGCCGATAATGATCGTATTGATCAGGTCGTGGAGGGTCACCCGGGTTGCCCGGCTTTGGTCACCGGTGATCACAACATCCAGGTTGGACGGAAATTCCGTCCGCTTTAGATCTTCAACGATATCCTTGATCTTGTCCGAAGCGTTGATCAGGTTTTCACCCGAGCGCTTGATCACGTTCAGAGCGATCACGTTCTTGCCGTTCAGCCGGCTGAAGCTTTCCTGTTCTTCATAGCCCATTTTTACCTCCGCCACATCTTTGAGGAACATTTGCGCCCCGGATTGCGAGGTAATAATGAGATTCCGGATCTGCTCCACATCAGTAAAATCACCCCGGATTGAGATCGACCGCGTCATGCCGCCGATATCGACGTTGCCGGCAGAGATCGTCCGGTTTTCAGCGGCAATGGCATTTTCAATATCCCGAAAGGACAATTGGGCTGCTGCCATTTTATATTTATCGACATTGATCTGTACCTCTTTGTCCAGGGTCCCGACCATATCCACCCGGGTGATCTCGCGTAGTTCTTCGATCCGGTCTTTTAGTTTTTCCGCATAGTCTTTCAGTTTATCCAAACTGAAATCCCCGGAAATATTGACGTTCATGATCGGGATCTCCGACACGTCGAACTCTGTGACCTCGGGATCGTCCAGCAGGTCGTTGGGCAGATCGCGCTTTGCTTTGTCGACAGCATCACTGACTTTTTGCTTGCAGATCGTGACATCCAGACTGGTATTGAATTCCACGATAATGCTGGAGAAGTCCTGGACAGAGGAAGACGTGATCTTTTTGACACCGGTCAGTCCTTTGAGTTGTTTTTCGATCGGTTTGGTCACCAACTGCTCCATATCTGACGGCGATGCACCGGGATAGACCGTGGAGACAAAAATAGTAGGCACCACCACGTCGGGAAACTGTTCCTTGGGCAGTGCATTATAGGACATGATACCGGTGAGCGTGATCAGGATGGTAATAATGAAAATGCTCGTCCGGTTATCAATAGACCAGGAGGTAGGTTTGAACTCTTTCATTTTCTATGCGTAAATGGGTGAAAATGTCGTTCGTTGCCGGCATACCAGCAACGGGCTAAGGGTTAACTGCGATGCTGAATTGGTTAAAAAGCAACGGTTTCACCGTTGTTCACATCCTGGAATCCGGTCGAGATCACCCAGTCGCCGGCCTTCAGGCCCTGTGCGATCTCGACCATACCACTGTAGTTATTTCCCTGTTTGATCAGCGCCTTACGGACTACTGCCTGCTGGGCTTCACCTGTCTTATCTGCGATCAGTATAAACTCACCATCCTCGGCCGTCTGGATCAGGTTGACGGGTACTACGATGGCTGCCTTATTCTGATAATCGATGATCTTCATGACCGCTACCATATTCGCCTGATAATCGCGGCCGGCCGGCAGTGCACATTCCACGGCAAATGTGCGGTTGGTCGGGTTGATCGTTTTACTTACATAAGTCACGCGGGAAGCAACTTCTTTATCCAGATCGGGGAAGTACAATTGCACGGAGTATCCATCGCGAACTTTAGCCGCATAGGCTTCCGGCACATTGCCCACGACCTTCAGCTGGCCCAGGTTGATGATATTGCACAAAGGGATACCGGGTGAAATGGCCTGGCCGGTTTTCAGGATCACCATATCAACCGTACCGCTGATCGGTGCATAGATGCGTGTTTGCTGGAGTTGTTCGCGGGTGGTGGCGATCCGTTGTTCCAGCGCTTCCTTGTTGGTCCTGGCCTGGATAAACTGGACTTCCGTACCGATCTTCTGGTCCCAAAGGCCTTTTTGCCGGTTGTAAATATCTTCGGCGGTTTTCAATTGAAGTTCCAGTTCAGCCAGTCCCTTTTCCATGACCTGGTCGTCTATCGTAGCGAGGAGCTGGCCTTTTTTGACCATGCTGCCGTTTTTCACCAATACGCTGGTCAGCACGCCCGGCATTTTGGCCGTCACCGGTACATTATCTTCCACATCTACCCTTCCCTGCAGGTCGATATAGTGCCGGAAAGGCTGGGGTTGCAATTCGGTCAAGCCTACCGTCCGGACCCGTCTTGGGCCGTCCGACGTTTCACCGATCTCTTTTTCCAGTTGGGCGATCTGCGCATCGAGGTTGGCACGTTGCTCTTTCAGGGCTGCCAACTGGGCGGATTTATCTCCGGCAGGGCCACCACAGGCTGTGAACAGTGCAGCCAGCAGGGCCAGTGCAGACAAATGAACGAGGATTGTATGTTTCATCAATTGATATTTATAAAAATGGTTGTCAGTTGTTTCTAATCGACAGGCGGATTTATTCTGTGCCCAATGCTTTTTTTACAGCTACTTTGGCGGTCAGCAGGTCGTACTGAGTCTGCATAAGGGCCTGTTGGGCGCTGTATAATTGTTGTTCGGCGGTGACCAGTTCGAAACTGGAACCGACACCGGCCTGGTATTTGGTTTGGGTAGTATTGTAGATCCGTTGGGCGAGGTCGAGGTTCTTTTCCTGGCTTTTCACCCGTTCTGCAGCATTCAGGTATTGGGTGCGTGCATTTTCAACTTCCATGGTCATGGCATTTTCCAGCATTTGCTTTTGCGCATCAATAGTCTGCACCGAGATCAGGGCACGCTCGTATTTAGCCTTTGTAGCGCCGCCATCCCAGAGCGCTATATTCAGGGATATCCCTGCAACGGCTGAGGGGATGTAAAACCATTTGGTATCTTGTGCAAAACCGCCCTGCCAGCCCGGCTGGAACTGGACAAAGCCCGACAGGGTCGGCATCCAGGGCTTGCGGAAGAGATCGGCCTGCAACATGCCCAATTCGCGCCCTTTGAGCAGGGCCACATATTCCGGCCGGTTCATGTAGTTGATCTCGCGGGTGACGTCCACATCCATATAGGCTGCCAGCAGTTTATCCAGGTCATCTGACAGTGTGACCGGCTCTTTTACCGGCATCCCCATGGCCATTTTGAGCGCATTGACCACGACATCACGCTGGCGGGCCAGGTTATCACGCTCGGTGACCAGGCTGGAAAGCGACAGTAGGAGGCGGTCGGCGTCGAGCTGTTCGGCGAAGCCGGCATCTACAGTTGCACGGGTTTCGCGCAGGAGGTTTTCCAGGTTGCTGATATTCTTATCCAGGATCTCCAGGTTTTCGCTCAGCAACAGCGCCGGCAGGTAGGCATCTGTCACCTGGTCCCGGACATTTTTTTTCGCAACATTAAGTTGGAGCTGCACATATTCACGATAGTACCGGGCGGCTTTAAGGCCGGTCAGGTAGCTGTTGCTGAACAACAGCTGGCTGTACGTGATCGTGGGCGAAAGCGTATGGTTGGCACTAAAAGCGATCCGCACGTCGTCGAGCGTATCGGCACCCGGATCCGGAGGGCCAAACTGGAAAACACTGGCCGGAATACCCGGTCGCTTGATAAAATACTGATAGCTGATACCGGCGGACAGCTGAGGCAGCCCGATAGCCTTGTTCTCTACGATCTGACAATCGGCGTCAGTGACCTGCAACTGGGCGATCCGGATCTGCGGGCTTTTGTTGAAAGCATACTCCACACAGTCCGACAGCCGCATGGCAGACTGGCCGAAGCCGGCAGGTAGCATCGCTGTCATTCCGACCCAGACCAATACTAGTGTTTGCAATAGAATACGGTGCATATTAGGATAGTTTTGCTTTTAATACGTGCAATCCTTTTTCGGAAACGATGCCATACAGGTAATGCAGGAGGTATTCCCGAAAAACGGTTTCTTTGGAATAGGTCAGTTGGGGAAACAAGTCTTCGTCAAACAACTGGAACGACAGGGCGATGTGGATCTTTGCTACGATGTCTACATCAAAATCATCGCGATACAACCCCTGCCGTATTCCGCGTTCCAGGTTGGACCGGACCAGGCTGTATAAAAACTCCCGCTGGTAAGCCTGTATCTTATCCCAGGCATCCCGGTGGTATTTCTGCAGGTCGAATACGATATTGGCCTTCATTTGCTGCAGTTGCTGGGCATTGCTGTCCATAACCAGGAACATTTCCTCAATTGCATTTTCAGCCTTTTCGGACATGTGCTGGCAGACTGCCTTTTCAGCGGCAATATGACGCTCTAGTACCTTATTGACCAGATCATCCTTGTTGTCTACAAACAGGTAAAGTGTTTTTTTGGAAATGCCCAGTTCACGCGCTACATCATCCATAGTCACGCTCTTGATCCCATAGCGCATAAACAGGGCCTCTACCCGTTGAAGCCATTTCTCCTGCTGTTCAGTAAACATCGCGCAAAGGTAACGGCGGAAACGATTTATGCAAAAAACGTTTCTAAAGTATACGCCAGTTTTCGACGAATGGAAATAAAATTTCAATGAGCGGTCGAAGGACGCCGTCTAACAAAATAAAAAACGCCGATGCTTGCAGAAACATCAGGCGTCTTCATAAAGTTCGTTTAACGAATACCTTTAAGGGAAGAATCGCGAAATAAAATTCCAGGGACAAAAACACGGGTAGAACTGCAGCAGCCCTGTTGCAATTTCCGGAGCCGGTCACCGCATTTTTACAAACCGCATCTTGTAGTCCGGATTGATCTTACCGGTGCGGATATCGTCCAGCTTTCGCCGGATCAGGCGCTTTTTCAGGGGCTTAAGCCGTTCGGTGAACAGGATCCCTTCGATATGGTCATATTCATGCTGGATCACGCGGGCATTGATACCGGAAAAAGTTTCTTCGTGTTCCACGAAGTTTTCATCCTGATACCGCAACCGGATATCTGGCTGGCGCTCCACATCGCCACTAATACGCGGAATACTCAGGCAGCCTTCTTCATACGGCCAGAGTTCACCGCTCTCATCCAACATCTGCGCATTGATAAACACTTTCTTGAAGCCGGGATCTCTTGGTGGTTCGCCGTCTTCTTCTTTATCCAGTTGTTCAGTATCGATCACAAACAAACGGATCGCCAGCCCGACCTGTGGAGCAGCCAGCCCGACACCGTCGGCGTTATACATGGTTTCCCACATATTGGCGATGAGTTCGGCCAGTTCAGGATAGTCCGGAGTGACCGGTTCGGCCACTTTTTTCAATACGGGCTGGCCGTAGGCATATATTGGCAAAATCATACGTTATCAGTACTGTTTTTGGGTGTGGCCGGCTCTGATAAGGCCGGTTATATTTACCAGTAATTTGTTTCCATAAACTGTTCCAGGATGAGCGCAGCCGCGACTTTGTCCACCAGACTTTTATCCCGCCGTTTCTGCTTTTTGGCGCCACTCTCCAGAATGATCCGCTTGGCCTCGTTGGACGTATAGCGCTCGTCCTGGCGATAAACGGGTTTATCGGGAAAAAGTTTGCGCAGCTGCTCCACAAAGGTATCGCATTGTGGCGCGATCTGGGCCGGATTCCCGTCGGGATGCAGCGGCAACCCTACCACAAAACATTCCACCTCCTCTTCCGCGCAATATTGCTGCAAAAACGCCAATACTTCACCGGTAGGCACCGTAGTCAGCCCGCTGGCAATGATCTTCAGCGGGTCAGTGACGGCGATGCCGGTGCGTTTTAATCCAAAATCAATTGCAAGGATACGGCTCATTTGCAAGCGCAAAGGTACAGCGGGTTTACGGAAGTAAACAAGCAGGCCGGCTGTCAAATAACCCAGAGGAGCAGCGAAAAAATGCACCCTGTGGCATTCCGGTTAATTTTTGCAGCATGTATGCAGCCTTTCCCGCCAAAAAACAAAGGCCATTGCCTGTCGGCAACAGCCCTCGTTCGTATCATCAGTCCTTAAACCGAGTGGTCAGCCTTCAATCTGTGGGATCGAAGGCCCAGTAGGCAGATACGGATTAAACATATTTTCAAGTTGTTCGCGCAGTTCGTTGTCCTGCATATATTGGGCAACACCGAGCAGCGTCTGAGCCGCACTGGCCGCATAACGGAAGTCCTGCTCGTATCCCTGCTGGAAATCCGGACTCATGGATTTGTAATAGCGCATCAGTTCTTCCTGCGTTTTCGCTATTGCCAGCACCTTTTCTTTTGCCTTTTCCTTGGCGCCGGCCCGGGCATAGATATCCGCCATATAGGCGGCAAACTGATCATAAGGGAAGTTGAACGGCGGGAACGCCTCAAAGTATTTATCTGCCAGCGCTTCCGCCTTGTCCAGTTTGCCTTCCCGGATCAGTTCACGGGATATACGAATGATCCCTACCCGCATCGTTTGCAGGCTCGGCATGTAGGAGCGATTGACAAACAGGCGCTCTTTGTCAAAATTACCCCAGTGCCACTTGTTCATAATATTGTCGAAAGCCACATCGGTAGCGACACGGCCACTGCCGATAATGCCGAAACTGCCGCCCTGGCTGGCCGATTTTACCGGTACCAGGCGAAGGGCAAGGCCTTCCAGCTGCATGTAATCGTCCAGCCCCATCAGTTTTTCTTCCCGGGTGGTTACTGCCCAGTAGATCGGCCGCGTATTGATATTGGAAGCCACAATATCCAGGATAGCG
The DNA here is from genome assembly GCA_006226345.1 of Bacteroidota bacterium. Lineage (GTDB taxonomy): Bacteria > Bacteroidota > Bacteroidia > Chitinophagales > Saprospiraceae > M3007. The sequence goes on from SBHD01000219.1 coordinate 13,897, forward strand.
ATATCATCCTTGATCAGGAACGAACGGTCGCCCAGGCTGAACCGAATCGTATCCAGGGCATTGGAATCGGCCGGCGACAAGAGTCCATTGGCCAACATCGCCTGTTTATCTACGGGAATGACAACGCTGTGCGTAGGTACGTAAGAGTCGAAGTCCCGGCCGCCCTGGGCAGGTACCGGATGGTCATCCCCGACAAATTTCAGCAGTTGCTGCAGCGTCATTTCCGGCTCTTTCCCGGTCGGCGCATAGAACGGCACCTGTATCCGCTTGTACCCGCGCAACTGTTCCTGCGGGATACTCATGGAAATAGCGTCGGAATCATTGACCTTGCGCCGCAGCTGATTGATATACCAGTCGACGGCAATCAGGGAAAGATTGACCACCCGTACATCTGTACGGATCCCTTCCACTTCCTGGCAATACCAGAGCGGGTAAGTATCATTGTCGCCGTAAGTAAAGATGATCGCGTTTTCAGCACAGGACTGTAAAAAGTTGCTGGCGTAATCGCGGCTGGCAAAATGCTTGGCCCGGCTGTGGTCATCCCAGTTTTGCGTCACCATCAGCAGCGGAGCCGACAGGGCCAGCAAGGTGGCCACACTACCGGCTGCTACACCGGGCAGTTTCAGGCGGTCGCTCAGGAGTTCGAACAGCGCCGGTATGCTCAGGCCGATCCAGATGGCAAAAGTGAAGAACGAGCCTACCAGTACGTAGTCGCGTTCGCGTGGTTCGTTGGGAGGCTGGTTGGAGTATACGATAATACCAATACCCGTAATAATAAACAGCGCCATTAGCGCGGCGAAATCACGCGGCCGCCGCTGGTAGTGGAAAAACAATCCGATCAGGCCCAGAATAAAAGGTATCAGGAAATAGGTATTTCGTGCCTGGTCATTGCGAAGAAACTCCGGCATCTGGTCCTGGTTTCCGACCCGGGCCTCGTCGATGAATTTGATGCCCGTGATCCAGTTCCCCGAACTTGGATCCCAGGAATAATACCCCTGCTCCCCGTTCTGCCGACCGGCAAAATTCCACATAAAGTAACGCCAGTACATCCAGCCGATCTGGTACTTCCAGAAGAACTCAATATTATCGGCCAGGGTTGGCGTACCGTTATTTTTATCGATCCAGCGCCGGTACAATTGCGGACGTCCCTGCGAATAGTCCCCCATCCGCGGGAAAAGCGTTTTGGAAGACGAAGCGTATTCATAGTCGATCTTCTCATCGACGATCTCGTAATGGTCATCTACACGGCCGTAGCGCTCTTCGGTTTTCAGGCCGATCGGCTTCGCATCAAAACTGGGACCGCGCAACAAGGGGCGTTCGCCGTATTGTTCGCGGTTGAGGTACGGCAGCATCCGCATGGCATCCGACGGATCGTTCATATTGATCGGGGTGTTGGCATTAGCCCGGACCACTACCATGCCGAAGGCCGTATAACCGATGATTACGACACCGATGGCGACCACCAGGCGCTGCAACAATCCGTTCCCGGTCCGGTTGGCGTACCGCAGACCGTACCAGAGCACACCGCCAAACAGCAGGAAGACCAGCACGATACCGCTGTGGAACGGCATACCCAGGCTGTTGACCACAAACAGGTCAAAACTTGCCCACAGGCGCGGAATACCGGCAATGATAAAGTATTGAAGCCCCAAAATAAACGCAACACCAACCCCGGCAGCCATCAGGGTGTTCCACACCGTAGGCTTCTTGGCTTTTTTAAAGTAGTAGAACATGGCCAGCGCCGGGAAGGTCAGCAGGCTCAGCAAGTGCACCCCGATCGACAGTGCGACCGAATAAAAGGCAAATACCAGCCACCGGTCTGCATCTGCCGTATCCGGCAGCTGATACCATTTCAAAACCGCCCACAGGGTCAGGCAGGTAAAAAAGGTAGACATGGCATACACCTCACCTTCTACTGCAGAGAACCACACGGACGAGGTGAAAGCCATCGTGAGGCCAGCCACCAGACCAGCACCTACAATAGCGATCGCCTGAGCCTGCGTCGGTTCACCTTCGCGACCGTTTAGTACCAGGCGGGCCAGTATAGTGGTAGACCAGGCAATGAACATGGCCCCAAAAGCCGTGCTGAGTGCTGAAAGCAGGTTGACGGCATAGGCGATCGTGGAAGGATCGTCCGACACCAGACCGCCCACCCAGGCAAAAAGCCGTCCGACCAGGAGGAAGATCGGCGCACCGGGCGGGTGTACCACTTGCAATTTGTAGGCGCCGGCGATAAATTCACCGCAGTCCCAGAGGCTGCCGGTGGGTTCGGCTGCCGCGCCGAGTACAATGGCGGTCACGGCAAATACCAGCCAGCCAGTCAGATTATTAAGCGTCTTGAAGGATTGCATCGTAGAAAGGATATGTTTCTGGTACAGGCGACGCCAACTAAAAAAGCGTTGCCCGGGAATCGAAGAGGCAAAACTAAGCAATACGGAGGTTTCCGGGCACGCGCAAAACTGCGAATTTCAGGTTGAAGTGCAAACACCGGCGCCATCTACCTGCTGTCTGGAACAAAAAAACAGGCACAAACTACACTTAGAACACTGACAATCAACATTCCAGGTATTGTTTGTGCCTGCACTGTCCGGCAAAAAAAATCGAACGCCGGCGAAAAGATTTCAGGCGCTCCTATTCCGGGAACTGCTTACATTCCCAGTTTCTTTTTAACCATTGGGGTAACATCGATGGTTTCCGAAGCAAACAACATGGCCCCGGAACTTACATCAAAGATCATACTGAAGCCGTTTTCTTTGGCAACTTCCTTGATCGCGGTGTCCACCTTTTTCAGGATCGGCGACAGCAATTCGCCTCGGTGAGTTTCCAGGGAGGCCTGCGCTTTTTCTTCGAACGTCTGGATCTCCTGGCGCTGTTTTTCCAGTTCGACCTGCCGTTGCTGCACCTGGATTTGGGTGAGCCCCCCCTCGTCGTATTCTTTCTTCAGCTGGATGTAAGCCTGCTGAAAAGTCATCGTCATGACACTGTCGATCCGGTTCAGGCTGTCGGCAAATACCTTCAGTTGCGCCTCGGCCCCGGCAGTTTCTGGCATCTCATCCAGGAGGTTACCCAGATTCATATGGCCGTATTTCAGCGAATCCGATTGCGCCTGCAGCGCTGCCATACTCAACCCTAAGGCTGCCAAAAGAAAAATTATCTTGCGATTCATTTATACGTATCGTGTTTAATTGATTGAATAATTTTCTTTTTTACGAAAAACGGACGCAAAGGTAACAAATTACCCTGTACGGTCTTTATTCCGGTAATTTTGCGATCCGGGCCGGAATTTAGCAGCGGAACTGCCCGATCCGGCGTTTTCGTTTCACACGGTCCGGTTATCCGCCCGATCCGTTAAAATGCTGTTATTTTACCCAAACAATGGCACCAATCAAGTGTTTCAGCACCGTATCTTTGTTTGATCGGTCCTGAACCGCCCGCCAGTTTCCTATTATGCAAAACACAAGCCTAGTGATACGTCCGTTCCTTTTCATTTTCTTCAGTTTGGTGATAACAACACTGGCAACTGCCCAGGATCCGCAAAAAGATGATAAAAAACATCTGATCCAGTTCTCCGGGCTTGTGGTCACGAACATGGACGGCAATATCGTTCCGGTACCCTACGCCAGCGTATTCCTGCCGGAAAAAAAACGCGGCACCTATGCCGACTACCGGGGCTTCTTTACCATTGTGGTGGAACGCGGCGATGTGATCCGGTTCAACTGTATCGGATTTGACCCGGTAACCAAAACAGTACCGGATACGCTTACCCAAAACCGTTATTCCATCGTGCAGATCCTCGCCCAGGATACGCTGACGATTTCCGAGGTGGTGATCTTCCCCTGGCCGTCCAAGGAACACTTCAAGATCGAGTTCCTGAAAATGGACGTTACGCCCGAGCTGCAGCGGATCGCCGCCGCCAATGTTGCTAATGAATACATGGCGGAAGCCCGCAAAAACCCCGACATTGTTCCCTACGGCGGGCGGGAAAGTGCCAATTTTTACCTTCGCCAGCAGGCACGCGAATATGTCTACATCGGCCAGACCCCGCCGATGAACATCTTCAGTCCGCTGGCCTGGGCCCAGTTTATCAAAGCCTGGAAGAACGGCGATTTTAAGAAAAAATAGGGCTGCACCCTACTGCTTATTGTTCTTCCCGAACAGCGCCCGGGCGCCCCTGACCTCCGGTGATCGGATCGAGATACTCGACGTCTTCCTCCAGCCGGGGCGGGCGGGAGTCAATTCCTTTATACTCATTATCGATCACAGTAGCGATCTGTTGTTTCCGGGTTTCACTGCGTGCAAATGCAGCCTGAACATCCTCTTTCCCTTTCACCATTTCGTATTTATCCAGATTGCCGGTGATGGAATAATATGCATTGAACCACCCCTCTTTTTGTGGCAGCGGCTCGTATTCCTTTCCATGGCCTTTCATTTTGTTCCATATCGTCTGACCAACATTGACCTTGATCTTGTAATCGATATCGTTGTCGAAGGAGTGGGTGCCGGACAGGGTCAGATTGAGGGCGTTGTTTTGGATAAACATGACCGGCAGGTACAATGAGCGGTTGCTAATCTCCAGGTAGTTCTGCAGGTCATTGAACTCCACCCACCGGAGGTCCTCAATATGGGCATAGGTAGAAAAAGATTCCAGCATTTTCAGGCCTACCAATTTCCCGTTGACGGCCGATATATCTGCGTAGACCCGAAGGCGGTCCATCAGCAAGTTGTTTCGCGCATCCCAGAATGCCCAGATGACCATCCGGCCGGAGAGCGTACCGCGCAGGTTGGCATCGGTAATGACATCCTGGCCGAAGTTCCGGCACTGCCGCATACAGGTTTCCAGGTCGATATCGCGGGCGGTGATGCGCATCTTCAGGGTCGGACTTATCGCAAAATGTGCCACGCCGTCGAGTTTAACGGCCCCCTGCATGGTCTGAGCATCTCCTTTAATGACGAGTTGATTGTGGTCAAACGCCAGACGGCCCAGGAATTGGCTGCCCTGGATATCACCATAGGAGAAAGCATCGAAAGATGCCTCAAATACGCCTTTGAGTTTATCCGTCAGTTGTTGTCGTTCAACATTACCGGCAGTGCGAAGTGAATCCACTCTGGGCTTGCCTCCTTTCACCGCTTCTTTTTTCTCCTGTACCGAAAACAGCCCGATCAGTTGGGAGACGTCCAATTTCCGTGCTTTCAGTTTGGCCGTAAACTCCAGCAGGGCATCCGCGGTATTAAGTGAGTCGGCGAACAGTACCGGCAGCAGGTTCCGGGCATTACCCCTGAAACTGAAATCATTGTTGCCGGCCTGCAGGAGCAGATCACTTACGACCAGCAGGTTGTCATCCAGCCGTATCCGGCCCGACTGTATTTGCACCGGCACATCCTTGTATACGATCGCCGCCCGATCAAACTCTACCTCCCCTCCGACCTGCACGGTATTGATCCTGCTCATACGGGTCATATCCGAATACCGCCCTTCCAGATGCAGGCGGTTCAGGCGGACGAGTCCGTCGCCGCCCGTCACCCCCGGATCGTTGAAAAGACCATAGGTAGCTGCCAGGGGCAGGGCGCCGTGGCAATCAAATTCCAGGAAGGGATCGTCCAGATTTTTAATTTTCAGGTTGAAGTTCAGGTCTTCACCACCGAAAGTACCCTTGAAATCAGCGATCTCAAACACGCCGGTGCCATCAGGCGGAGCGCTATACACTGCCCGGAACGACACATTCCGCAAAGGGCTTTGCAGTTTTTCGGAACTCAGCTGTCCATCGCGAAGTGCGACCTGCACACCGATCGTCGGCGTTTGTGTTTTACTGGCCCGGCCGACAATAAAGCCTTCAAAATCGTAGGTTCCGCGGCTTTGAAAATCATTGAAATAGCTGTGATAGGGCTCCGGAAGCAGGTCAAACACCACCGACACATCACTATCCTTGCTCAGTAGTTTGAGGTTCAGATCGGTATACTCCGGTCTGTCCGTCGCACTTCCTTCCACAGCAAAGGTATTGCCGCCCACCACCAGATCGACGCGCTGCAGCTCGTACTGGTTTTTACGCAGATCGACCGCCAGCACGGCATTATACCGGACTTTTTCGCCCAACAGGTACCGGCTGTCATTGAGTTGCAGGCGGGCAACGGTGAGTTCGGCCTGACTGGACAGGTTGAACTGCTGATTGCTAAAATCGCCGGCAAAACCGGCACTGTGGAGCACCAGCTCAGCTGTCTGACGGGTTTTGGCATTCTGAAAAGATAGCAGCAGATTGGTCAGCCGGGCATTTTCCAGGGCAATGTGCATCCCTGATTTGGCCTTACCACCAGGTTTCCCGCCACCACCGCTTCCGGTCCCGCTTCCGGCCGATCGTTTAAACACATCGTAATTAGCCAGTCCCCGTTCCGTGATCCGCACCCGGATACTGCCACCGCTTACGCGCATGTCTTTAACCTGAATGTTTCCGCTGAACAGGCTGGTCAGTTTAAACCGGAAGGCCACTTCCCGCGCTGAAAGCAATTCATCGCTAAAAGCGTCTTCCAGACGCACGTCGCGCAGATCAACCGATGCATTGGGGAAACCACTGATCAGCGACAGGCGGGCATCCCCTACTTCCAGTTCAGTCTTCAGATTTTTCCGGACCTGGTCCAGCACCTGTTTGGTGATTTGTTTATCAAATACAGCAGCGACCAGGACCAGCAACAACAACAAAAGACCTGTTCCAAGGCCGGTCCAGAGTGTTATGCGCAGCCAGAGCGGCCGGCGCTTTTTCTGTTTGGAAGTATCCATCGTTTTACCATTAGGGTCAGGCAGAAGGGAGAAGGAGTGCTTTGGCTTGCTAAAGTACACGCAAACGCAAACGATTTACAAATACCCGGTGTAAAAACAACGATTTCCGCACCACGCTGTTCATCCGGCGTTGTACCTTTGCAGCGCCCGTCTTTCAAATCTTCTTCCCACACAATGAGTGACCAGATCCAGCACGAATGTGGCATTGCCGTAATACGGCTGCGCAAACCCCTTGACTTTTACCTTAAAAAATACGGCACTGCGTTTTATGGCCTGCAGAAATTGCAGTTGCTCATGCAAAAAATGCGCAACCGGGGGCAGGATGGCGCCGGTATCGCCACCATCAAACTCAACCCTACCCCTGGAGAACGCTACATCAGCCGCAAACGCAGTAACACACCGAATACCTACCTGACCGACTTGTTTGAAATGGTTTGGGGCAGGCTGAAGGACCTGACTCCCGAGCAACTCAATGATACGGCCTGGCTGAAAACACATGCCCCTTATGCGGGAGAGGTTCTGATGGGACACCTGCGTTATGGTACGCATGGTGAAAACAGCATCGAGTTCGTGCATCCGTTCCACCGGCAGAACAACTGGATCAACAGGAACCTCCTGATGGCCGGAAACTTCAATATGACCAATGTGGATGAACTCTTTCAGGAACTCGTCGACCTGGGCCAGTATCCCAAAGAAAAAAGCGATACGGTAACAGTACTGGAAAAAATGGGGCATTTTCTCGACGATGAAGTCCAGCGCCTCCACACCTGGTACAAACCTGACGGATATTCCAACCAGGCTATCAACCAACTGATCTTTAAAAACCTCGATATCCAGCGCCTGCTGCGCCGCGCCTGCAAAAAATTTGACGGCGGATATATACTGGGCGGCCTGATCGGACATGGCGACGCTTTCCTGATCCGCGACCCGAACGGTATCCGGCCGGCCTATTGGTATGAAGACGATGAAGTCATAGTTGGCGCTTCCGAACGTGCAGCCATCCAAACGGTGTTCAGCGTACCCTTTGAATCCGTACACGAACTCCAGCCAGGGCATGCCCTAATTATCAAGTGCCACGGGTCAGTCAGTGAGGAGTCGTTTACGGATGCCCGCGAGCCCCGCGCCTGTTCATTCGAACGCATTTACTTCAGCCGCGGCAATGACCGGGAGATCTATCAAGAGCGCAAAAAACTGGGAGAACTGCTGGCCAGACAGGTATTGGAAGCTGTTGACTACGATCTGGATCATACGGTATTTTCCTACATCCCCAATACTGCAGAAGCCTCGTTCCTCGGATTGGTGGAAGGCCTGGAAAAAGCCCTGAACGATTGGAAGCAGGAACAGATCATGAAACTCAAAACCAGCCGCAAACTCACACCGGAAAACCTGGAACGCATCCTCCAGCGCCGGCCGCGGGTGGAAAAACTGGTACACAAGGACGAAAAACAGCGCACCTTTATTGCCGATACCAAAAGCCGGCACAATATGGTGAGCCACGTTTATGACGTCACCTATGGCCTGGTGGAAAATCATAAGGACACCCTGGTCCTGATGGATGATTCCATCGTCCGCGGAACCACTATGCGCGACAGTATCGTCAATATTACAGCTCGGCTCAACCCCAAACGGATCATCATCCTGTCCAGCGCACCGCAGATTCGTTTTCCAGACTGCTATGGCATTGATATGAGTAAAATGCGGGATTTCATTGCCTTCCAGGCATTGGTCCAGTTGCTACAGGAAAACGGTAAGGAAAACCTCCTGAAGGAAACCTACAAACGTTGTAA